>JABGPG010000146.1:2976-10769 GCA_018645085.1 Deltaproteobacteria bacterium | reverse complement strand
GCCACGGTTACTAAATTACTTGAGTTATCACCGACACAGCCCAAAACAGTTGAAGTAGTACTGCTGCAAGTTGTACTTGTAGTTGTAGTTGCGGTGGTTGCAGTTGAGTCAGTGCTTGTTGAGCAACTAAAAGCAAAAAAAGCTGTCAAGATGCAGCCTACGAGAATTTTAAGTGGGGTTCTATTTTTCATCTTAGCTCCTTAAAGTAAATTCAAGAAAAACTTAGTTGAAAAGCAGATTGTACTCTTTGTAAAATACTAGTCAAGGAAAAAAACACGCTATTGGTGGCAGTATTTTTATTTATTAAGAAATGCTGTAAAGGGGGCTTTTGCTGAAATTTATGAACTGTAGATTTGTTTGTACAGTCTATAACTTCGGTAAACTCTTTTGACGTATTTTCGGGTTTCGGAGAACGGGATTTGCTCAACAAAGGCATCGATTGATTTTCCAGGCCAGCGTTTGATCCATTTCTGCATATTGTGGGGTCCTGCGTTATAACTTCCTGCAGTATAAATTAATTCGGATTTGAATCTGTCTGCAAGACTTCCCAGATAAAGTGTACCAAGACGTGTGTTCAGTTCCGGATTAAAAATTTCGGATTTTTCTTTTAGTTTAATTTTCTTTTTCCGGGCTACGAATTTTGCAGTTGCGGGCATGAGTTGCATCAGACCCATGGCTTTGCTTGAAGACAGTGCCTGTGGATCAAAGTGACTTTCCTCGCGCATGATTGCCAACGCAAAATACGGGTCAATTCCTGCCTGATTAGCAAAACTCTTCAACTGGGACCAGTAAGGCCTTGGGTATGCCAGTTCCCAGAGTGGATGTTCGCCAACTTCCAGAGTTACAAGGTGCGGAAGATAATAATTGGCAATCACTCTCAGCACAGAATGATATTCTCCTCTGCGGTGAAGTAGATGACTCACATGCCAATTGCGTGTACTGTCTTTATAACGACCCAGCCCTGCAAACAATTCTTTGAGTGCCTGCTCCGGTTCCGCAATATCAAAAAGAAATTCGGTTCTCTTCAGCAATTCTTTGGTCTTCGGACTGAGTTTCTCAGTAGGCTTTGCATAAAGTTTTGCTTTACGTGTTTTGATTACCGACAAGATACTTTCAGGAATATCCTCTGCGGAAATCAGACGCATGCCGTAATAAGTGTTAGGCTGTCGAAGAATCAGTTGTTTGAAACTTTTTGCAGCAAGTTTAGGATGTCCGCTTGCTTGTAATAATTTACCTTGCCAGAACAGCAACTTGGCTTTCATCTCAGAATTATATATTCTTGTCTTGAGTCCTTTTTTAAGGTATAGCAGTGCTTTTCCGGTATTCTTTTGTTGTTGATAAGACCAGGCGAGTTGCCATGCTGACTTCGCGGCCAGTCGATGTTTAGGAAAATGGCGGAGCAGGCGATCCCACCAAAACTGTGCTTTACGGATTTCTGCATCCAAACGATAACGGTAGGCAAATTTATCAAACAAAATTGGAAGCTGTTTTGCTTTATTATTCAGTTTTTCAAGTTTATAAATAGTGCTACGTCCAGCCGGTATATCTTTGCGTTTAATGTAGGAACGTGCCGTCCAATAGAGCTGGGATTCCTTTCCTAAAGCCCATTTTTTTGAAAGAGTTCCCTTTTGCTGAAATTTTATGATTCGAGCGTAATATTTTTCCGCAAAAAGAGCTTTCAAATAGGCATCCCCAAGTTTTTTCACCACCTTTCTGCTTCTTCCCTGCCTCAGTTGCGGAAGGTGTTTAATCAGGTATTTGTTCAGGCCAAGTTTTGAAAGACTGCGGACACGGCGGGAAAGCTCTGCCGGGGATATTTTTTTAAGCTCAGTTGCAGTCAGGTTTTTATGGGAGAGGACAGCAGTTTTTTGATCAAGTGGAAATTGCCAGCCTAAGACTTTATATTTGTGCTCAAGCTTTAGGCCTTTCAGCTTTGCTCCACGCAGATAGAGTGAGTGGATTTCATAATCCGTGAGAAACCATTTGTGGTTTTTACGGGTGTCATGCAGCAGATGGAAAAGTTGGCGGATTTCTTTATCAGTACTGAATTCACTTTTAATATTTTCACGGAGTGAACTCAGGTAAAAATTTCTTTCCGGAAGTTTCAGCAATTTTCGGATGCTGACAATTGCTTCACGGTGACGGTTTGCTTTAAGTAAAACGCGGATTTTTTGAAAAGTCCATGCATCATTCACTACTGATTGCGGAGTTTGTTTGAGACTCTTCAGCGCTGCTTTATAATTCCCAAGCTGTAGATGACATTTGGCGTTCAAAATACGTGAACGGCTCCATAAACCGTTGTTAGTCCACGACTTTGGTTTTGCTAAAGGTTTCAATTGGCGGATTAGCACCTTGCAGTCACCACTTTCGTAAAAATGAATGAAAGGTTTCCAGGAGGATCTTTTATGGGCAGAAACAGAATTTAAGGGTAACAACAGGGCAAAAACAAAACAGAGCGTTCCCGCAAATTTCAAAGGTTTACTGAAATAATTTCTGCTTTCCAATTTGGAGAAGGCCTTTAATTGCTTGAAACTCTGAAACATATCTTAATAGGTTGGTATAGTTGGTGCTTGTTATTGCTCGACAAAGTCAATACTGCTCTCAGCAAGTTAAAAAAGCAAGAGCAAATATCTTGCCTGAATGTGCTAATAGTTTTGATTTCAGCAAAAAAACAAATGAAGAGTGAAGTAAAGCAAATGGAGGATGAGTTTTCGGTAAAACAAAAAAACACAGATCCTGATGAATCTGCACAGACGGTAGAGCTTCAACCCTTGATCTTGAAGCAAACTTCTCATAACACCAAAGGTACTCAGGCGCGGCCTTATGATTTTGGTGCAGAAACTTATGATGTTTACAGTAACCTCAAAAATCCGTTTATGGTCGGAATTCTTGCTGCAGACACAGAGCGAATACAATTGGATCCTATTAAAACTCAAAACCTTTTTCAACAAATTGAAAAAGACTCGACCTATTCACTTGAGTATCCGCTTAACATTTCTGCACACCGTAAACGAAAGTTATCCTCTACTCAGCAGCTATCTTCAACAGGAGAAAATAAAACTGTAACAGTTGGAGGAGACAAACTTAAAACTGCTTCTATGGAATATCTGCCACCTGAAAAATTAAAAGAAGATAAACGAAAACTCGAAGTATATATTCAAAGCTTTTTCAGTCATTTTCTGAAACGTCTTGGAGAAGAACCTGGCGGGTTACCTGTGATCATCAATGAACTAGTCCCATTATTTGTGGAACATCAAATTCGAATACGATTTTATGAAGCATTCCGTCAGATACATGCAATGGATGAGTTGATCACCACCCTCGAAAAGATCAGCAGTGATAATGAATTGGAAAATTTTGAGCTTTTCTGCAGCGCTATTTTTGTCTTTTACAGTTCCCAGAGTAATCGCTAGTTTGAAGCAAAACTCCGGCACCTCCATTCTTGAACCTCAAATCCGCTTTTTTAATGAGGCCTTCCTTCGTTGAAGTTGAACTAAACAATTTACGACATAATCTGGAGTTGATCCGCAATCATACGGACAATAAAGCGGTGATGGCAGTCGTCAAGTCAAATGCTTATGGGCATGGATTGGTGAAGGTTGCCCAGCTTTATGAAAAGTTAGCTGTAAACTGTCTTGGTGTTGCTTTATTGGAAGAGGGGATTCGCTTACGTGAATCCGGAATAAACCTGCCGATTGTTGTTTTTGGAGGAGTACTGCCCACGCAGATTACGGAATATCTGGAATGGAATTTAGAGTTTTTTGTCTCATCACCGGAAATATTGCGAATTACGGAAACAATTTGTAAATCAGCCTCACAACGGGCGACAGTACATCTTAAGCTGGACAGCGGAATGGGCCGGGTTGGCATCAATACCGCGGATTGCGCAAGTTTTATTGAAGAAGCAGTGCGTGCGCAACACATCACCGTGAAAGGTGTTTGTTCACATTTGGCCTGCGCTGATGATCCTGAAAATCCTTTTACCATGGAACAGGTTGAACGGTTTTTAACAGCGGTTTCAGTTTTTGAACGTCTTGGTGTAGAGATGCCCCTGAGGCATCTTGCAAACTCCGGAGGTGTGCTTTATTTTCCGCAAACACATCTTGATCTGATACGACCAGGAATTTTGCTCTATGGAGTATATCCTGATGCGTCAAGTCCGCATGTTCTGGATGTGCGACCTGCTTTACAGCTGAAATCCCAGGTTGCTTTTCATAAATCTATTCCAGCTGGATATTCAGTAAGTTACGGTTCAACTTGGACTTCAGCAAGAGCCTCGAATATTTCCACAATTCCTTTGGGTTACGGTGATGGTTATCGGAGGCAACTTTCAAATTGCGGCGAGGTACTGATAAATGGAAAACGCAGATCCATTGCAGGCAGAGTCTGTATGGATCAGTTTATGGCTAACTGCGAAAATGAAGCCATTAAAACAGGAGACGAAGTTGTTTTGATCGGTCAACAGCAAGACCAGTGCATCACAGTTGAAGAAATATCTGCTTTGGCAGATACCATCCCCTACGAAATTTTAACCAACCTGAATGAACGCCTTCCCCGAATTTATTCCAACGAGTAAGAGCATTAACTTGCTTTTTGTAGATAAACCCGCTAATTTTACGCTTCTTTTCTATAATACGTAGAAAAATTATATTTAAGAAAACACAGCTACAATTTAAAAGTCTGTGATGATTTTTTTAAAAGTTGCAGGGTTTAGAAAAAAGGAGGGTTGGCAATGAATGCTAATGTTATTGCAACAGTATTTGCGATATTAAATATTTTGTGGATCATACCGATAAGCTATTTTATGGTGATGGACATTTTGCGTAAAAATTGACCGTTAGCGTTTAATCCTTTTTACCCAGACACTCTATGCGTACAGTGTCATCCTCATAAGCAAGCACCTTGTACTTTCTCCCGCAACGTTCAAAAGCATGAACCTTTAGTTCTTCAGGATTTCTGGCTTTTACATAAAAAGAGGAAGTTTTTGCAGTTTCGCAGGCACCCCCCAGCCAAATGGCAGGCAAAATCAGCATAATCCATTTTTTTTTCATCATAAATTTTATTTTGTGTTTTTTGCCTTACTCAGAATTGGGCAAATTAAATTTCCGCTTTTTCTATAAAACAGCAACAATCCGCAGTTTGTCTAGTTTGTTTTAATTTAAATCCTCAACTAATTTCTGAGAAAAGCATTTCCTTGAACGCAGCGGAAAATTTTCTTCTGCTTCAGTTTTAAGGTGCCCATCTGTTCTGCCGGGTTAAATCAAACGCAAGCCTGTCCCAGGCCAGTAAGCGTGCTTCTAATTCGTCAAAGTAAGAGTCCGGCACATCATCAACCAGTTTTCCGTACTCCATACGGCGTACCAAAGAATGCTTTAGATAAGCACGGTCGGTGATGATTCCAAGCAGTGAACCTTCACGTACAAGTGCTTCAGATTCCTGTTCCCGCAAGAGACTTGTCCCAAGTGCTGTGTATTGTGTGTCCAAACCCATGAATTCCACAAAGGTCGGCATTAAATCAAGTTGGGAATTAACTGTTTCAATCAGCTTTGGTTTCAGTATGGACGGTGCATAAAAAATCAAAGGAATCCGGAATCTTTCCAGAAAATCTCCTTTTTGGAAATGAGCAAGTACATGATCTGCAGTAATCACAAAGATTGTATTGTCGAACCACGGTTGCTTGTTTGCCTTGCTCATAAACTCACCGATCGCCCAGTCAGTATAATGCAGAGAATTAAGATAACCGCTTTCTTCAGTTGCATGATGAGGATAACGGTTGAAAGGAGCAGTCAGTTTAGGAAAAGGCGTGTGATCAGTACTGAGACTGATGAAAGCCATGAAAGGTGTTTTGCGGTTTTTGATTTTTTCCAAACTGAACATCAATGTTTCATAGTCCCATCCCAGGTTACGATCCTTTTCTTCCGGAAGATAGTCCAGCAACAGCGGCATATCTTCTTTAGCATAATATTCACTAAAACCGGTAGAACCCGCAATTGCCTGTGCGAGGAATGATTCACGCAATGTACTGTTGACAAAAATAGTCGCAGTTCCCTGCTGTTCCGCAAGGGCCGCAATTTTTGAATAATTTGCTGAAGTATTTGCAATTGTCGGCAGTCCCAAAACAGAAGGCATTCCAGTCAGTACTGATTGTGCACCTTCAATACTGCGTTGCCCGTGAGAATAAAAACGATTGAACTTCCAGCCAGCTTTACTCAACTTGTCCAAATTCGGCGTTATTTTGTAATCATTACCTCCAAAACTGTCAACATAACGCGGAGTAAGACTTTCCACAAAAAGCACAACAAGGTTGTAGGATTTTTCAGATTTTGACACATTTTTTTGCGCCAGTGGAAATGGCTTCTGCCAGAAATCAGCGGGTAAATTTAAAGTTTTTAGGATTTGAGCATTTGAAATTGAGAGACGTTCAACCGGTGCGGACAAGCTGGAGTGGGAAGCAGAAAAAACTCCGTTCAAAACAAGGTTGCCGAAACTGCTACTGCCTGAAGAATATGCATGGACGATGGCCAGCGGTTTCATGCCGACTCCGCCCCGCCCCGCAATAACAGCGAAAACAAAAAAGATGATAAATTTAAGCCAGTGCATTCTTACTCTTCGTACTTTGACTTTGCTGAGTCTGAGCCAGTAAAAGAGTCCTGAAAAAACCATTCCAAACCAGACTGTTAAGTAACCCGGATTGGCCGCAGCTTCACTTACTAAGTGTTTTATGTCTTTGCCCAAAAACAATAATTCGTTTGTCAGATGCCTTTTCACATAACCGAAATAAATAACGTCACCAATCAGCAGTGTGCCTTCTAAAACAAAGACAAAAAAGACCAGGATAGAAAGTGGTACATGCCACCATTGTGAGGTGCACCAGCGAAACGGTAGAGCCATTAACAGCAGCGGTATTCCGGAAAAAACCAGTAAAGATGCAAGATCAAAGCGAAGGCCATAGAAAAAACCCAACATGACTTCACTCGTCGAGAGTGAACTGAAGTTTTGATAGTGAACGGCAAGAATCCCAGTCCGGGCCAGCAGAAAGATAATAAGACCAATTCCGAGATAAGAAAATATTTTTTGAAATATGCTCATTCTCAACTGTACATGCGGATTAGTTTTAAGTTGTTCTTAATTGTTAATGTTGATAAAATTACGCCACGAATCACTGTCAACTTAGAACCTTGCAGTGCAAAACTCAAGAATAAAGGCATGTTGAGCATACGCTGCTTTTGTTTTTTTAGCTGACCCTCTCAATTATTGAGCCTACGCAGATTTTGAATTTCAAACAAACATGATGAGAAAAAACTCAAAGCTATTTATTCCTAATGTCATAACATTGTTGAGTATTTTACTACTTGTTCTGCTATTTTCTGCCTGCAATAATGTCGATAAAGCGGGGCCTGCCACTGCAACTGTCAGTATTAAGATGAGCCGTTCCCAGTCGTCTGCGAGAATGGTTGGTTTAAGTTCAAGTCTTACTGATAATATTTCTACAGAACTCATTGCACTTGTTCCGGATAACACATCCTTCAGCCAATGTTATTCATCACTGGCAAATCTTTATCAATACGCTCTGACTGACCTGAGTACTGATAAGGTAGAGCTTACCGTACCTCTTGGCACTAGCATTAGACTATATGCCTATCTTTTTGAAGGGGCTTACACAATTAGTGAACTGCAAAATACAGCAAGGTTGGCAACAAAATTTGGACAGTCCAGTTCATTTAGTATCAGCAGTGGAGACACATCTAAAGAAGTTACGCTCAAAATAACAAGCAGTACCATCATTTATGATA
>JABGPG010000146.1:0-2876 GCA_018645085.1 Deltaproteobacteria bacterium | reverse complement strand
GTGGATTTACCAACTGAGCGGAGAGGAAACCTAAGGCACAATGGACAGAATATCCGTAAACAATTGAAGATTTATAGTGTTTTATTTTTACTTATTTCAGGTTTAGTAATTCTCACACCTTTTTCTGCGTTTGCTAAACCCAGCGCAATTCTGGCGCCTCTTATTTTGGACGGTCAGTTTTCCAGTAAAACTACAGGCAGAATTTTTCAGAACCTGAAAAATGTATTGTCAGGAAAATATGAACTAATTTCGGGTAACCAATACAAAACTGCAGGCAGGGCACTGAAAGGTAAATTTGATGCTGGAGGATGCAAAACGGACAACTGTGTACGAGTGATGCAGGATGTGTTGCGTACAGATCATTTTTATTCGCTTGAACTTAAGAAGACTGGACAGGAAACTCAACTGACATTAACTCATGTTGATCGTGAGGAACGTCACGTGATGGATGATTTTTGCGAATCTTGTGACGAAAATGAGTTAGTGAAACGCACCCGTTTTCTTGCAGAGCAGATTATAAGTCCGGATCCCTTGTTTCCTTCTTCTACGATGGCGGTTATTGTTCATGAATCTTTCGATTCTGCTTTTGAGGTGGCAGACGTTTTGGTTGATTTTCCGGATATGGATTTGGTGGACGGTGTTTTTGATTTAAGCACGGATCTCTCCGGATTGGCAACTACAAACACATTACAGAATACACTTGATTCACCAGTGGAGGAAGACATTCTGATTTTCAGTCTATCTCCGGATTTAGTCAAAGCAGCGGACGGTGTTTTTCTGGTGAAGGTCAGCGCGTTCAGCCAACTCAAGTCGGTCAGCATAAACAGCCAAAATCAACCTCTGGCACCGGAAAGTTACCAGGCTAGTTTTGGTGTGGATTATCATTTGAAACCAGGTGAGAATTTTTTCGAAATTAATGCATCCACGGAAGAAGGCGAAAGAGAACAGGAATTTATTGTATTCTTAGAAACTAAAGATATTAAGAGGGACGCGGGCAAGGTAAAACCTTTTATGCTGATTACGATTCTGGGTTATGCGGATGATGATAATACAAACAGCGTTTCAAGCAGCAGCACAAAAGTAAGTTCCTCAAAAAGCAGTTTTGTGCTGGTTCCAGTTTTTAATCAGAAAATTACATACTTCTCAACGTTATCAGTTAAAGGACTGATAACAGGAGATCAACAGCAGAAAAGCGAATTTGAATCACGTGAATTCATGCTCAAGCAACTTGCGCTTGAATGGAAAACACGAAAAACATTTATGGGTGATGTGATATATTCTGTGGGTGCAAATCGGTTGAGCACAAAAGATACTGCTAATACGAGCAGTTACCGTGATCCGTGGTTTAGTAAATACAAACAAGCTGGAGCCGATACTTTTACTAATTTGGCTTTTAAATCTGGAGCTTCTGAAGGCACAAAGTGGTCACTTAAATTTGATCATAAACTTAAAACTGTACCTGGAACTCCAGCCAGTAAAGGTACCGAAAATTCACTCAGCCTCGGTGCAAAGAACAAATTTGGAATTTATAAGACGGACTTTAGTTTGAGCCAGACAAATACTAACCTGCAGGATGACAGCAAGGACAAAGAAAAAGTGACAGGCAGCGCTAAATTTAGTTTTCCATTAAAACCAGTTTTGCTGTCGCTGCAGACACAACTGGCTGAGTCAAATAACCTGACGGCAAACAGCACAACCGGCATCAAAACTAAAACCAGGAAAAAGACCTACAAGTTTGGAGTTACCTATCCACTGGCAAGCTGGCTGATTTTGGCTTATTCACGTAAGTTAGAGGATCAAGAGTCAAATTTGATAAATACAGATTATAAAAAAAACAGCAACAGTCTTCAGTTAACGATGATTTTTTAAAACTCTTTTAACTTTGATGATCAAGTAATTAATGAAAATAAAACTTCTTTTTAGTGTTATTTTATTGAGCGGCCTTTTCTTCGGTTTTGGTACAGTAGTTTCAGCACAGGTTGCAGAACTGACCTTGAAAAAGGGTTTGGTGAAAATTATCCGCGGCGAGGATGTGCAAATCATCAACAAGCTGGGAACCAGGCTACCTTTACGCAACGGTGACCACGTACAGACCGGAGCAAATTCTAAAGCGGAAATTATCTTAAAATTTAGTAAAGAAGTTATACAACTGTCTTCACGTTCTTTTTTTGAAGTGGATGATGTAAATGCAGAACAAAGCAAAATTGCGTTGTTGACAGGCAAGGGGCAGTTCAAGATTCCAAAAAAGAAATTAACTAAAAAGCGCAAAAAACCACGTTTCAAGGTAAGAACAGTAACCGCGCTGATTGGTGTCAAGGGTACAGAGTTTGTGATGGGAACCGGAAATGAGCAAACCAGTTTACTGACACTTTCCGGAGAAGTAACTATGGCTCCGGTTTCTGCTCCGGACATAGAGGTGACTATTCCGCAAAATCAGGCCTCAACTGTGGTTCAGGGTGCTGCGCCGACGAAACCTGTCACCGTACCACCTGAAACAAGGGCAAATATAGTCTCCTCAGATAGTACTGAAACATTTAAACAGGTCTCTTTCCCAAAAGCTGTTTCTATAGAAAAAGCCAAAAAGAAGAAAAAAGCTGCTAAAAAGAAAGCAGCCAAAAAGAAAGAGGAAAAGAAAGCGGAAAAGAAAAAAGTAGAAAAAAAGAAAGAGGAAAAGAAGAAGGAAGATGCTAAAAAAGAGGAAAAGAAAGACAGCGAAAAGAAAAGCAGTGAGAAGAAAGATACTGACAAAAAAGACGAAGAAAAGAAAGACACTGAAAAAGCTGATGACAAAGGTGATGCTAAAGAAACTGAAAAAAAGCTGAATGAAGATGATCCAAAAGAGGAAGAAGAGCCTGAAGATGAAGCAAAAGCGGAAG
>JABGPG010000005.1 GCA_018645085.1 Deltaproteobacteria bacterium | reverse complement strand
AAAAAAGTTTAAAATATTGGACAAATTTCACTCATGCAGAGACAATCCTGTTAAGATGAAACAAAATAAAGATTAACCTGAAAGATAGCAGATAAAATGGAAGAGCAATTTGGTGTAATGGTTTGTGGACACGGAAGCCGTGACGTAGAAGCAGTAGAAGAATTTCAGGCGGTTGCACGTGGAATCAAGGAGCGTCTTCCACAATATGAAACAGATTGGGGATTTTTAGAATTTGCGACGCCGGTGATTCGTACCGGTCTCGATGCATTGCAAGAAAAGGGCATCCGCAAAGTACTCGCAGTTCCCGGAATGCTGTTTGCGGCCGGTCATGCTAAAAACGATATTCCTTCTGTACTCAATGCTTACCAAGCGCAAAATCCGGGATTGTCAATTTCTTATGCACGTGAACTTGGCATTGATTTGAAACTGATTCGTGCTGCCGGAGATCGTGTTGAAGAAGCCATCCAAAAAGCAGGGGACAGGATTCCACGTGAAAAAACATTGCTTGTGGTCGTCGGTCGCGGGGCTTCTGATCCTGACGCAAATTCAAATGTTTCAAAAGTAACCAGAATGCTTTGGGAAGGTCTTGGTCTCGGATGGGCGGAAACGGCATATTCCGGAGTGACTTTTCCACTGGTGGAGCCAGGACTCGAGCATGCAGCAAGACTCGGATACAAGAGGATAATTGTGTTTCCGTATTTTTTATTCACCGGTGTGCTAGTCAAAAGAATTTTCCACTATACAGATATCGTTGCAGCTAAACATCCGGAAATTGAATTCGTTAAAGCCTCTTATCTAAATGATCACCCCTTGGTTTTGGATGCTTTTGCGGAGCGAGTAGAAGAAATAAGAAATGGTGTAAACAACATGAACTGTCAGCTGTGTAAATACCGCGAGCAGTTTTTGGGTTTTGAAAGTGAAGTTGGATTACGTCAGGAAAGTCACCACCACCACGTTGAAGGTATTGGTACCGGGAGCTCCGGAGAAGCTGGGGAGGACGATGCAGCAGGAAGTTCCAGTGTCACCGACAAAGCGCATGCACACGAACATGTGCATGAACATGATCATAAGCACGAGCATACTCACGGGGGTGAGCATGATCACGAACACCATCCTTACCCACACGCCGATCATCCTTTGGGACCGAACACGCTGGAAGAAAATTCAGGAAAGTCCGGTAGCGAATGACCGTTGATTATCTACGCGATCCTAAAGAAATTTATAATCAATCCTTCGCAACTATCCGCGGGGAGGCTGATTTATCAATTCTACCGGAAGATATTGCTGACATAGCAGTGCGTTTGATTCACGCCTGCGGAATGACGGATATTGTCGAGGATATTATTTATTCTCCGGATGCGGCCAGTTCCGCTCGTGAAGCCTTAAAGCAGGGTGCTCCTATTTTGTGTGATGCGCGGATGGTAGCGGAAGGAATTATTAGCTCCCGCCTGCCTGCAAACAATGAAGTTCTATGCTGGAATAAACATCCGGAATGTGCTCCACTCGCCAAAAAATTGGGAACAACACTTTCAGCTGCGGCAGTCGAATTTTGGCGCCCCCAACTCGCTGGAGCAGTAGTAGCAGTCGGTAACGCACCCACGACTTTGTTTCGACTGCTGGAAATTCTCGCGGAAGGAGTGGAACCGCCAGCCGTTATTTTTGGTTTTCCAGTCGGCTTTGTCGGTGCGGCGGAATCGAAAGAATTGCTCGTAAAGCAATGCAGAAAAAGCGTGCCTTTTATGACTCTTTCCGGACGCCGCGGAGGGAGCGCAATGGCGTCTGCGGCAGTTAACGCTGTGGCAAAAGATGCCCAAATTTGAGGG
>JABGPG010000165.1 GCA_018645085.1 Deltaproteobacteria bacterium | reverse complement strand
GAATCACGGTTGTAAAACGAGCATCCGAGTTTGGCAGTACTGTGGCAAAAGTTTTGGCACAAAAGAAAGCTTAACACTTGAACAAAACAACCACACCTCAACGTCCGACCTGAGACGTGCAATTGCGTGGGGGCGAAAAATCTTTCGCCCTTTCAAACACGATTAGAACCATAGATCGAGTTTAATGAAATAAATAATTGAATTGCTGGGTTACGGCTCTTGCCTAACCCAGCCTACAAAAATTGATTTTATTCACGGTTGCCAAGGATGGTTCTTGAGCGGGGCAGAGCTGAAAGGTGAAAAAGTGAATTGAACGGTAGCCCCGCATTAATATACGGCGGGGAAATAAAAAAAAGTGGCGGTTAAAGTAGGTCGGGTTAGTGGAGCGTAACCCGACATTAGTAATTATTTGATATGATTGCCGGGTTACGGCTCTTGCCTAACCCAGCCTACATAATTTGAATTATATTTCGTGGTTTTATGGGCACAATTAAAAATAAACGGTAGCCCGGACGGTTCTAGAGCCGCCGCCCAGAGCTTGTCGAAAGAGAGTCGAGAGGCTGTTACGGGGAAACGCATGCGAAGCATAAATTCAAGGTGTGTATTGCGTGTAACTATATTAATCCGAAGTCAGCAGAGTTTATCTGCTTACAATCCACCTCTGCCACATCGTGCAAAATGTCTTTGATTTTGCTGTTGCTCATAGGATTGCCGACATTAAAATCTCCACCAAATTCTAAAGTGAATGCACCATCAGAAGACATTGTTGTAGATGTCTTGGAATAGTATTCCATAATTACAATGTTAAAATATTTTTTTTCGTATCAAGGCTGTTTCAGTTATCACAGTTCTCCTTCAACATATTGGTGTATTAGTCCGGAAATGAGCGTTTGATAAGGGATTCCCATTTCCATTGCTTTTTTTTGAATTCCCTGAAAATCATGTTCGTATAAGCGCAAAGTAACACGGCGGTCTTTGCGAAAAGTATTTTCCGCTACGGCTTTGATTGCTTTCAATTCAGCAATCGTTGGACTTTCCAAAGCAAGTGAGTCATTTTCCAGGGCTTTTAGAATACCGGATTCTTCCTTATCGAGTTTCATTTTCTTTCTGCTCCATTTTGAATAATTTAGTGGCTTTTCTGCTAGGAATAATTGTTTTTAGAAATGTTGTTTCATCCCTCAAAACATGAGGAATAATGTACACATAATTCTCAATCAAAACAAAATACAGTCTTTGTCCAGGGAACTTAATTTGATCTGGATGATCTGTTGTTTTCCAGATATCTCCCTGCGACAAATGAAAGATTACTTTTTCAAATGAGATATTTCTTTCCTTTTTTAAAATTTCATTTTTAGCTGGACTCCACTCATATTTCATATCACTACTGTACATCTATTGCATGTACAAAACAAGTGGTAATATTGTCAAATCTGTGATGAACACATAAAGTTAAAAATAATTAAAACTTCAGATATGGCGAACATGTAAAATGTCCTGAAGCTGTGTCATTGCATAGGAAGATGCAAATTTTATCTATGCGACAACAATAATATCATTTAGATATATTCATATTGTCGAAATGACAAATAGAAGATTTCATAGTTTAAAAGACTGCATCAATTATAAATATATATCAACTTGTGTGCCTTATGTCAGCAAAGCACATTTGCAGTAAAGGATGACTTATCAAAAGATTAAACCATTTTGAGGCTAACTTTCAATATTAAATTGTAACAATATTTTACTTTTGAAATGAAATCTGTTTCAACAAGTGTCTTGTTTTAAGCTTGTAATTTGCACTTATTATGTTAACGTTAACATAATTCTAAAACAATTGAGAGTCTTGTTGTTTTGAGAAGATCAAGTAGTTTCACGTTCTATATAAATGCTACCGACTTTTACTATGGAATTTTCGATGTGTTGATTTTGTAAACGTTTTAAAAGTAGTTCAGCGGTTTTGATACCGATTTCCTCCCCTGAAACACGAACCGTTGTCAAGGATGGAACAATGTTACTGGCGATCTCAAAGTCACCGAATCCGGCAATAGCGAGCTCTTGAGGGATACTAATATTTCGACGTTGACACTCAAAAATTGCTCCAACAGCCATTGTGTCACTTACACATATCAGAGCATCCGGTTTTTTTTCATGTGCTAAAAGATTAGAGATGGCTTGAATACCGTGTTCCATTTGCACTGGTGGGGCGCCAAGTCGTTCAATGAAAACGGGCAATCCTGATTCTTCTATAGCGGCAAGATAGCCTTGCAGACGTTGTTCGCCACGATCGTCATTGGAACTAGTTATTCCGTAAGCAATGGATCTGTAGCCCTTCTGGATTAGTTTATGTGTTATTTGATAACCGCTGTCGTGATTTGAGTATCCGACAACTAAATCAAGCGGATCTGACGGCAAATCCCAGATTTCTACAATGGGAATTCCGGCTCGTTTCAAAAATCGTTTAGAAGTTGATGAATGTAAGCTACCAGTTAAAACAATAGCTTCCGGACGTCGTCCTAAAAGGGCTACCAGTAATGCTTCTTCCTGATGGATTGAGTAATTGGTGCTGCCAAGTAATAACTGATAGTGATGTTCCCGCAGATGAGTAGCCAAAGCACGGATTGTGTCGGTTAAGGGGGAGCTTTTGAGGAATGGAACAAGTGCGGCGATAAATCCGCTTTTTTGAGATGATAAGGTTCCGGCGATCATATTCGGGACATATTCCAACTCAACGATGGCTTTTTTAATTTTTTTAAGAGTTAACGGGGAAACTTTATCCGGTGTATTAAGTGCACGGGAAATCGTCATCAACGAAACTTCAGCACGTTCCGCGACATCCTTCATTTTAACAGATTCTGGAACTGTTTTATTAGTTGAGGACATGAAAAATAACTTATTTACGGTGTTGAAATAACTTCATTTTACACGTTTTTAAGCGGTTAGGAAACCCATATATTAATTGTTATCAACGAGGTTGAATGGCTTTGAATTCTGTTTTGAAACAACTCTGGCAATTACGTGTCATTCCAGTGGTACGCACCAGTACACCTGAACTTGCGGAAACCGCTATTGAGTGGCTGACTGAAGCAGGGTTGAGGACATTTGAAATCACGCTAACAATTCCTGGCGCATTAGAGTTAATTTCGAAATACGCATCAAGGGAAGATATTTTGATTGGAGCAGGAACAGTTACCTCAGCAAAGCAGGCAGAGGCTTGTCTAGCTTCAGGCGCCAAATATCTAGTATCTCCATGCGTGTTACGAGAATTGCCCGAAATATCTCATCAAGAGGACGTACCATGTTTTTTAGGGGCATTGACTCCAACTGAACTACACAATGCTGTCGTAGCAGGTGCGGACGCAATTAAAATATTTCCTATTAACAAGATGGGTGGTGCTTCTTATTTAAAGGCACTTTTGTCCGTTTTTCCAAATGTAGCACTGATACCGACCGGAGGCGTAAAACCGGATGAGATTACTCAATATCTTAAATCCGGAGCAATGTGTGTTGGACTGGGAGGAGAGTTGGTAAATGAATCCTTGATTCGTCAAGGACAGCGTGAAAAAATCATGCAACTCGGGCAACAAACTTTACAGCAGGCCTCAGCATTTTCATATCAGGAAGTCGCATGAAATTGGATGTGCTTTGTATGGGCGAGCCTTTGCTCGAATTTAATCAAATTCCAGATAGGGGAAAAAATACATATCGTTCAGGATTTGGAGGAGACACTTCGAACACTGCTATTTCAGTAGCTCGCCAAGGTTTGTCATCTGGGTTTTTAAGTAAAGTCGGTAACGATACTTTTGGTCGGCAATTCCTGGAATTGTGGCAACGAGAAGGAGTAGAATGTTCAAATGTCGAACAACATGCGGAAGCTCCTACAGGCATTTACTTTGTTACACATGACGCAAACGGTCATCACTTCACCTATTATCGAAGTAACTCAGCGGCTTGTCTAATGAGATCTGAAGATGTGCCAACAAAATTATTGGCACAAGCAAAAGTTTTGCATTTGTCCGCAATTACTCAAGCAATCAGCAATTCGTTCTGCGATACTGCTTTTGCCGCAATTGAATGTGCACAAGAAAACGGAGTGCTGATTTCTTATGATACTAATTTGAGGCTAAAACTCTGGACTTTAGAACTAGCCCGAAAAGTGATTCACCGTACTGTACCTCTTTGTGATGTGCTTCTGCCTAGTTTGGAAGATGCCACTGCTTTAACGGGACTAGAAAATCCTGAAGCGATCACAGATTATTATTTGAAACTTGGTGCCAAATTGGTGGTTTTGAAACAAGGAGACCAGGGAGTTAGAGTTGCAAACGGAAAAAAGGTATGCGAAATTTCCGGACATGCTGTTCAGACGATTGACGCAACTGGTGCCGGAGACACTTTTGATGGCGCCTTTCTGTCTGAATGGTTGCGGCTGGGAGACCCTTTTGTTGCGGCTGAATACGCAAATGCGGCTGCTGCTCTTTCCACTATGCAATACGGAGCAGTTGATTCTATTCCTTATCGTAGCTCAGTTGATGAGTTTTTAAGACGAAAACTTTAACTTTATTTTACTGAAACAACTATGAAGATAAAATCATTACCTATCCACGACTGGCTTAAGAATAATTCAATTATCAATGTTTCAGGGACAATGACCGGACTTGGGGCTTCAATGGTTTCTCAAGAAATAACACAATGCGTTTCTGAAAGTATGTCACGTTTTGTGGATATGGATGCCTTGCAAGCAGAGGCTTCCAGAAACATTGCTGATGTAACTGGATCTGAAGCCGGTTGTATTACTGCCAGCGTGGCTTCAGGAATATGTATCAGTGTGGCTGCAACCATGACCGGAACTAATTTAGGTTTGGCTGAAGATCTTCCTGAAACCGGCAAGGTCAGTAAGAATGAAGTCCTAATTCTCAAGGGGCATGTAGTGAACTACGGTTCAATTATCACTCAACAAATTCGTTTGGTAGGAGCCATTCCGGTAGAAGTAGGAAGCGTTACAGTTGTGGAACCGTATCAACTCCGCCATGCAATTACTGAAAATACTTGTGCAGCATTGTGGGTGGTCAGTCACCACACAGTACAATCCGGATTGCTAGGTTTGCAAACTTTTATTGAAGTATGTCATGAAAAAGGTGTTCCTGTAATCGTGGATGCTGCTTCAGAATATGATTTGAAAATCTTCATCAACTTGGGTGCTGATGTTGTCCTTTATTCTGGTCATAAATTCCTCAGCGGTCCCACTTCCGGAATTGTTGCAGGCAAAACCGTTTTGATCAAAGCCGCTTACATGCAACAGTCCAGTGGAATCGGACGAGCAATGAAAGCCGGAAAAGAAAGCGTGGTTGGAGCAATTGCCGCACTCCAGCGTTGGCAAAATCTCGACCACCGAAAATTACACGAAGAGGAGTACCAACGTCTCACTTACATCCGGAAAGGGTTGGAGAAAATCACAGGTCTGTGCGTTGAAGAATTCGCAGATCCTACAGGAAATCCAATTACTCGGCTCAATGTTTCCATTGATCCTAACGTGAGTGTTTTGCACATCGGAAAACTCTGTGAAGCACTAAGTCAAGGGATTCCACCTATTATCGTCCGGAATCATTGCCTTGATCTTGGATATTTTGAAATTGATCCATGTAATATGAAATCCGGTGATCCAGAAAAAGTAGTCCGTCGATTTCAGGAATTGCATAACATTATTTTGGACTGTCCGACAGAATCAAGTGAAGCAAACAGACTTGGTCCAAGACGTTCAAGTTATGACGCAAATAACATTCCACAGGTGAATTCAGACAATGTGCCCTGGGCTTTTCGTAAATTCGGAGACCGCGAAGAAGAACTCAAGGAATGGCCGGAACGACACCTCAACCAGCAAAAGAAAGAAAATCATGAATGATATGTTGTTAATTCGTAATGTTTTAGCACTTGAAAAAAATGTAATAAGACAGGAATTGACAGATGTGCTGATCGGTGAAGAGGGTTTAGTTCTTCAGGTTGGAGCAGGTATTAATGCTCCGGACAATTGCCGAGAGCATGATATGAAAGGAGCTTTTATCTCACGTGGCTGGGTAGATATGCACACTCACATTTATCACGGAGCAACCGATCTATCATTGCTTCCTGAGCAAATTGGCATGAGAACTGGTGTTACTTGCCTTGTAGATTGCGGATCTGCCGGCGAAGCAAATTTTAAGGGCTTCCGGCGTTACATCGCCGAACAGGCAGAGGAAAGGATTTTCGCATTTCTCAACCTGGGCAGTATCGGTTTGGTTGCCTGTAATCGTGTCAGTGAATTGGTTATGGGTTACCGTTCAGTGGATTTTGACCGGATACTCAAAGTCATTTCGGAAAATCGTTCTTTAATCCGAGGAATTAAAATCAGGGCTAGTCAGGTGATCACCGGAGACTTGGGAATAGAGTGTGTCAGATTGGCCAAAAAATTAGCTAGAATTTCTGGGTTACCGCTGATTGCTCATGTGGGAGAGCCACCACCACTTTTGGATGAGGTACTACCCTTGCTCGAAAAAGGGGATGTTATCACTCATGCTTTTAATGGCAAATCCGGAGGAAATATTATGGAAGACCCACTCACGTTTGCATTGGCAAAAGAGGCGCAAAGCAGAGGTGTGGTGATGGATGTTGGACACGGTAGTGCATCATTTTCCTTTGAGGTAGCCAGGTTTGCTTTCGAGAAGGGACTTGTTCCAGATGTTATCAGCAGCGATTTGCATTGTCACAGCTTCGCTGGTCCGGTTTTCGATCTTCCTACTACCCTCTCAAAGTTAATTGCGTTAGGAATGTCTCTTGAGGATGTAATTGAGTGTGTCACGATTGCACCTCGAAGGGTGTTGTCGGAATCAGTAAATGAAAATTGGCTTGTGCCTGGACACCATGCTGATTTTACGGTTTTCACTGTTGAATCCGTAGATTTTCAGACACTCGATTCGATGGGTTCAGAGTTGCAGATCCGTAAATTCATCTTGCCACAATTAGCTGTTTTGGGCGCAAATTGGAAAGAATGTAAGTCACGTGGTTTAGAACTGTTGACTACAGGCAACTAGCCTTTTGCAGCTCCTGAAAGCAATCCGGACATAATGTAGCGTTGGAAAATAAGTGCAAACGAAACCGGCGGTATCACTGAAAGAACTCCGGCACAAATGATACTGACATATTTAACATCGACATCAGTGGCAAACATTGAAGCAACTACTGTGCTGGTGAAGGATGATTGTGATTGAGTGAGAATTAGTGCAAAAAAGAAATCACCCCATGAAAGCAAGAAAGCCAGAATTCCAGTCGAAACCATGCCTGGAAGCGATAACGGTAAAATTATCCGAAATAAGGTTCCCAATCGGGAACAGCCGTCAATCCTCGCAGCTTCTTCAAGTTCCATCGGAATTGAACGGTAATATGCCTGCAGCAACCAAATCACATAAGGAAGAATGAACGAGAGGTTGATGACGATCAGAGTTTCCAGACGGTCATTCATGCCAACTGCTTTGACCATCAAGTAAAATGGAACCGCCAGGGCAATTGCTGGAATCAAACGAGTCCCAAGAATGAAAAACATCAGGAAATTTCTTCCCTTGAATTTCATCCTCGCCAACGGATAAGCCGCCACACTACCTATCAAAATCGACAACACAGCAACTCCTCCTGCTACAATCAGACTGTTCAGCATTGAACGCAGAAAAATTCTTGCCTGATATGGAATTCCTGATGAGGCATCGTAGAGAAAACCTGTCAGCAATTCCCTGTAAGCAGTGAAATCCCATTCGGTTGGAAACAGAGAACCGTCGCGGTCAAGCAGATTTTGCTCCGGTTGAAAGCTTGAACTGACTAACCACAAAAAGGGACCTAGGATATAGAACAAAACCACCACGGACCCACCGTAAACCAGCAGACGATTGAAGAGTTTATCCGGCCTCATTCCGAAAATTTGGTAGGTAATACCCATCAATCTTCCTCTTTGTTCAAGTATTTGAAATACAGTACAGCCACGATCAAAGTGAGCAAACCCAGTAACATTGCCAAGGCACTGCCTCGTCCGAAAGCGAGATTGGTGAATGTGCGGGAGTAAATTTGCCAGCCTAAAACCGTGGTAGCTCTTCCAGGGCCGCCTCCAGTCAAAACGTAAATTATGTCAAATACTTTTAAGGCAAAGATTGTTTCGAACATCAGCACTACCACCAAAACAGGCCGCAGCAACGGAGTCGTAATTAGAATTAAGCGATCAAAAATACCGGCGCCATCAACGAGTGCGGCCTCTTTAACTTCTTTTGAAATTGACTGCAACCCTGCCAGAATAATAAGTGCGGCTAATGGAACATGAGTCCAAACATAGGCTACTATAACACTGAACATTGCGCTTGGCATGGAGTTAAGCCAGGAGTGGTATTCTTCAATCAATCCAATTTTCATTAGTATACGGTTTAATATACCAAAACTTGGATCAAGCAACCATTTCCAAAGGATACCATTTACGACTTCCGGAATAGCCCATGGCACAAGCAACAAGGCTCGAAGCATACCCCGGCCCCAGAATTCTTCATTCAAGAGCAAGGCGATCAGATAACCTATAGTCATAATGAGGAACACAGAAAGAACGCAGAAAACCGCCGTTGTTCCAACTATTTCCCAAAATGTTTCGCTGCCGAGAATCCTACTGTAGTTTTTGAAACCGACAAAAGGCGTATCACGATATTTTAGATTCCACTTGTGGAAACTCAGGAAAAAAGCATAACCGAAGGGGAAAACAATTGTTACCAGAATTACAAGCAACGCGGGAGATAAAAATCCCAAAGCGGGCCAAAAGTTGTTCTTCACTAGAACTCTGGGTCAATAGATGATAAGGCGGAGGTAGGAGAAGATTCCCTCCGCCGAGTGATTTGTGGGATTAATTTTTAAGGTCTTCCCATGCAACAGCAAGTTTTTCAAGGTCGTTGCCGAGGTCGTCATCGCCCATCAACATTTCTTGAAGTTCTGCCCACGTCTCAGTCTGCCAGTCCGAAAAGTACGGAAGGAAGCGATAGCCTCTGTTGACAGAGTATTTCGACTGTTCTGCCATTACATCTGGATTAGTCCATTTACCCAGGGAACTCCGGACGTCGGGGTCTTCGTAAAGTGGCAATTGGGCAAAGCCCAGACCAAAATTGAGAGCCCACTTTTTAGCAACAAAATACTCGTTGTTTGCATCTCGCCCACCCAAGAACTGAAGTAATTTCCAGGCAGCTGCTTTGTCTTTTGCGTCGGCAGTAATGGAGTAAAGTCGTACATAAGAGGTCGTACCACTACGTGTGTTTCCGTCTCCTGGAATCAGCCCGATTTTGAACTTGCCAGCATTTTTTGATTTTTCCGGATCATTCATTGCTTTGAGGTTATAGTCCGCAACAATGGTGAAAGTATGACTTCCAGCAGAAAGCATGTTCACAACGTCATGGTCTCCTGAACTCAAAGAAGCTTCATCAATCAGACCAGCTTTTAAACCTTTTCGTGTCCATGCAAGTGCTTTCCAAAAAGCACTACCTTTCTTCTGAAAAACAGGGTTATGCTTGGAATCAAACATTGTTCCACCAAAACCTGCTGCAATAACTTCCAGCGATATAACGATATAATTACCTTTTTTCAACTGAAGGGCAATCGGTTTGTTGGAAATTCCTGCGGCTTTGATCTTTTTGGCCTGTGCCAGCAACTCATCCCATGTCTTAGGAGGTGCGCTGATTCCAGCACTTTTTAGATGATCCGCATTATATGCGAAGCTCATCATACCCGCATAATACGGCAAACCATATACTTTGCCGTCCACGGAAAGCTGATCAATACTTGCCTGACTCAAGTCTTTCCGGTACTGATCAAATCCTGGCATGTCTTGAATAGGATGTAGCCAGCCAGCAGAAGCCCACTCGGCAAGAAAATTGTCACGGACATAAACCAAGTCGAAACCAGTTCCCGTTGCAAAATCGGAAACCATTTTGTCATGGTAACTGTCACTTGGAATTGGTAGGAACTCGGCTCCGATTCCAGACTGTGCTGTGAAAACTCCGAGGTTCTCTGTAACCGTGTCAGGTTGATATGGCCAGCCTGTCATCTTGAGTCCCTTGGCGTGAATTGTACCTACCAAAAATACGGTAAGTGTAATACCCCCTAAAAGGGCGAATATGATCTTTTTCATTTTGCTCTCCTAAAATAATTGAATCATCAGATTGGCTCATCTTCACCAAGAAGAGGCCAACAGAAATAGAGCCTCAATTTTCTTCCGAAAGAATTTCGGATCCTCCTGAAAATGATGACTCTTTTGGAGTGGTAATCTTTCGATGTACCACATAACTGGTGATCCTGTCCATTCAGAATTCACCGCTAAGGCACCGAATGTATAAGTGCCGATTATCACCCGGCGACTACGGGCTAAGGTTCAGAATTATCTTTTACTAAAAGCAATAAATATTTTACAAGCTGACTCAAGTAAGAGTTTTGTAAGCCACTACGTCTGCCTCTATCTTGGCATCTACAACCAACTTTGACTGGACGGTTGAACGAGCCGGTGGATTATTAGCAAAGTACTCGCTAAATATTCGATTATATCCAGCAAAATCACGTGTATCATCCAACCACACATTTACTTTGATTACGTCTTCCATCTGGCATCCAGCCATCTTTAAAATATTTTTGATGATTTCAAAAACTCCACGAGTTTGAGCTTCAATTCCTCCGGATACAATCTCACCTTTATCATTCATTGCCGTCTGACCTGATACATAAACAAAATCTCCTGCACGTACTGCCGGACTGAAAGGTAAGCTCTGTCCACCGGACCCTTCCCGCATATTTCCAATACACTGTTTACTCATTTTTTATGATAAGCTAAAATAATTGAATGAACTTATTTGTTAGGTTTACAAGTTTCAAAATAATGTTAACGTTAACATAACTTGCTTCACTGTCAAGTCATTTTAACTTTGAACGAATAAAAATTAATCTCAAATTAAAATTAATGTATAAGATATTTTCATGAGGTAAATACTATGACCTTAACTTGAGATATTAATTTAACCTTAAAATACTCTATATTTTCCCCAGGAAATAACCGCATCCAGGTAAAACCAACTGCTCATTCTTGAGCGTGCAGGAACGTTTC
>JABGPG010000006.1 GCA_018645085.1 Deltaproteobacteria bacterium | reverse complement strand
TCCGCAATTCCGGGCAGGTAGCGTTTTTTCTGTTCTTCGGAACCATGTCTCAGTAAGGTACCCATGATGTACATCTGGGCGTGACAAGCCGCTCCGTTTCCTCCGGAACGGTGAATTTCCTCCAGAATCACAGCGGCTGCCCTGAGTGTTAAACCACTGCCGCCATATTCTTCCGGAATCAAACAACCAAGATAACCATGCTCTGACAACATCTGCACAAACTCTTGCGGATAAGTCCTTGTACGGTCTTTTTCCCTCCAGTATTCATTTGGAAATTTTAAACAAAGAGCCTTGATGCCGTCTCTAATAGCCTTGATATCCTGATCTTCGTCAAACATGAAATCCTACTGAAAGTTAGTAAAGTGTAGACAATATCTAAAAAATTAAAACAAAATTGATCGTTTATAATTTCAGGCAAGGCTATGAAAAGTCAACAAATTATTATCCGTCAACATTCTTAAAAAGAAAATAGAAGTTATTTTTTGGAAGTAAAATCCCTCAACCTTTTGTTACGGCCCATTTCCCGTTTCCGGAAACATCAAGCAAGCGGTGGAGATCACTTTCTCGAAAGGACGCTTCTTCCGGTAGTTTCAGGATTCGCTCTACCCATGTCTCCGCGTCCGAAACACCTCCGTAACTAAAGAGCATTGCGGCTTTTTTACGCATTTCTGCTGGAGAAAGTGGGGCATCTGGGTCACCTTTTGCGTGTTTGCGACGCACGCATAATTCCTTGCCGTTCTTTAAAACTACTTTTACTTCTGCACCCCAAGCTTCAGGATAGGCACCTTCAAACTCATCATTAAGTTTTAGCATGATCTTTGACGACATTGCTGAAGTTCTTTCGCATTTTTCCGGATTAAAGGAATCGAAACCAACTTTTCCGTCAAGTAAGGCGATCGACACACAATGTTGCAAGGAAAACTTTGCATCATAAAGGGATTGTGGAGTTGGTTGGTCACAGACATCAAGTGCAGCCTGAGTTACTCCAAGTTCAATTGATTTCGGAGTTTCGCCTTTTAGCTGGGTTGAAATTTCAAGTGCTGCGTCAATTACAGGATGGGTGTGACGGCAACAGGGCCAAGGCTTAATCGAGGTATGATGCAGTTGCCACTTACCTTCCGGATTACTCAGCAAGGCCTCCGGAATTGCATCAGGACAACATGCTGCGTAGAAACCTCGTTTTCCTTCCAGAATAGTTGGTGATCCGCTTAAACCGTAACTAGCCAAGTCTGCGGCGATCACACCAGATTGACCTGCACGGCCGGCATGAAGGTGCTTACTCATCGTACCACTTGCAGAAAACTCCCAGAGACCGGACGACTGCGTTCCCGCATTTCCGAGAGCATCGCGCAGTTGGGATTTACTTAGCCCAAGTATTGTTCCGGCCGCATAAGCTGCTCCGAAAGTACCGCAGGTCGCGGTGTTGTGCCAGATTTTGTAATGAGCCGGACCTACTGAGTTACCAAGCCTCGTACAGGCTTCAAATCCTTTAAGCACTGCTTCCAGCATTTCCCTACCGCTGAGCCCTTCACGCAGGCCAAGGGAAAGCACAGTCGGAATAACCACACAGCCTGGATGTACCACTGACTGACGGTGAAGATCGTCAACTTCCAGAATGTGCATCAATGCGCCAAGCCAGAGAACCGTGCGTGAAGTGTTTGGCGGTTCATCCAAAAACCAGCGATTTAGAATTCTTCCAGGTTCAGAGTTCCGTCCTGCAGCAATATTTGCCATTGCATCCAGCACAAACCACGAAGCTGCGTTAATGTCATCATCCTCAATGCTTTTACTTTCAATCAGTTCTATTAATTCTTCTGTTAAGGTCATGTTTTTTCT
>JABGPG010000169.1 GCA_018645085.1 Deltaproteobacteria bacterium | reverse complement strand
TACTCAATGCAGACGGGTGACCATGTGCGTATGGATTTGATTTATGGCCTTTATTCCGATAAAACCAAAGCAAAAATAGATGTGTTTACAAACATTTTTCTCTTAGTGTATTTGATCGTATTATTGATTGGAGCGATTTCCAGTACTCAATATGCAATAGAATATGGGCAGAGGAAATTTTCCCAATGGAACCCATCGATGATTCCGATCAAAGTAATTATGACTTTTGGTATTTTCTTAATGATTTTACAAACTATCTCTACCTTTTTTAAAGACCTCGCAAAATCGAGGGGAGGTAGTATTACATGAGTTATGAACTGATAGGCATGACCATGTTTGGCGGCATGCTCTTAATGATGCTGACAGGTCAACGAATTTTTGCAGCTATTGGCTTTGTCTCAGCAACTGCTGCACTCTTTCTTTGGGGAACCGGTGGGGTTGAGATGCCTTTTAGTGCAGCCTTCAAGCTATTTAACTGGTATCCTTTACTGACTTTACCTTTATTTATTTATATGGGCTACATCCTCTCTGAGTCAGGAATCGCAGATGACTTATACCACATGTTTCACGTCTGGTTCGGTGGAGTAAGAGGAGGATTGGCTATTGGAACAATTGCACTCATGATAGTCATTTCAGCCATGAATGGATTAAGTGTAGCAGGTATGGCAATAGGCGCTACGATTGCGCTGCCGGAAATGCTGCGGAGGGGTTATGACAAAATAATGATTACCGGCGTGGTACAGGCCGGTAGTTCTTTAGGTATATTGATTCCGCCAAGTGTGGTGTTGGTACTCTACGGAATGATTGCTCGACAACCGGTTGGTAAATTATGGCTTGCCGGAGCTATTCCGGGTCTTATGATGGCAGGTCTTTTCATTATTTATATTGCTGTTCGCTGTAAACTTCAGCCCGACCTTGCACCTGCTTTAAGCGAAGAAGAACGTAATATGCCTTTTAGTGATAAACTCAGGGTATTAAAAGCAGGCATTACTCCATTTTTGATCTTCTTTTTTATGACAGGCTTATTCATTATGGGGATTACCAGTCTGGTTGAAAGCTCAGCTGTTGGTGCAACAGCCGCAACAATTGCTGCGATTGCAAAAAGAAGGTTGAACTGGAAAGTAATAGAAGCTACTATGCGTAAAACGCTTGGTATTTCATGTATGTTTATGTGGATTATTCTGGCTGCACTTAGTTTTGGTGCAGTGTTTGACGGTATAGGAGCAGTTAAGTCAATTGAATCATTGTTTATAACCAACTGGAACTTAACGCCTTGGGAAGTGCTGATCATGATGCAATTATCCTATTTGTTAATGGGAACTTTTCTGGACGATACTGCAATGTTAGTCATAGTTGCACCTTTGTATGTACCTTTGGTTAAGGTGTTGGGTTTTGATCCAGTATGGTACGGAGTTTTATATACTATCACTTGC
Source organism: Deltaproteobacteria bacterium (assembly GCA_018645085.1). Classification (GTDB taxonomy): domain Bacteria; phylum SAR324; class SAR324; order SAR324; family NAC60-12; genus Arctic96AD-7. The sequence goes on along the minus strand of JABGPG010000169.1, from coordinate 9,818 downwards.
CAGATTGCTTATATGACACCGCCGTTTGGTTACAATTTATTCTTAATGCGGGCAATGGCACCTAAGGAAATATCTCTTGTGGATATCTATCGATCTATCATCCCTTTTGTGCTGATTATGACTCTGGCACTGACCTTGGTGATGGTATTTCCACAAATTGCCCTTTGGCTGCCAGAGTATGTTTATTCGAAATAAAAACTTTAACGGGCCTCTCGGCTCTATCCCAAGCTGTTGAAACGTGGTTGTGGCTCTTGGGTTTAATCTTAAAAACCACACTTAGGAGAAAGTTAATGAAAGACAAAAAAGAGATAATACTTCCTGCAGTTGAACCAAAAGGTCGCAGAGATTTTATTAAAAAAGCTGGTGTTGGAACGGCAGGAATATTGGCGGCAGGAACAGCTCCAATGGCCTACGCAAAAAGCAATCCTATCAAATGGCGTTTACAAACTTATTCCGGTGCTCCATTAGGTGCCCACGTCATCAAGCCACAAATCGAAGCTTTCAATAGAGCAGCAAATGGCGAGATGGAAATTGAACTGTATTATGCAGATCAATTGGTGCCTACGGATGAACTCTTCAGAGCCATGCAGAGAGGTGTTATTGATGCAGTGCAAAGTGATGACGCCACTATGGCATCTCCGGTAGACATCAGTGTCTTCGGTGGTTATTTCCCGTTCTCAACTCGTTATAGTTTGGACCTGCCGGTTTTATTCAAATACTATGGTATGAATGAAATCTGGCAAGAAGCTTACGATGAAGTCAAGGGAGTTGAATGGCTCGGTGCAGGTGCATGGGATCCATGTCATATTTTCTCAAAAAAACCTATTCGTAGTATTGCTGATATGAAAGGCAAACGAGTATTTGGAGTACCAACTGCTGGAAAATTCTTAGCTCGTTATGGTTTAATCCCAGTAACACTGCCTTGGGATGATATCGAGGTTGCACTACAAACCGGTGAACTTGACGGTGTTGCCTGGTGTGGATTCACTGAAGCCTATGAAGTAGGTTGGGCCGATGCTTGTGACTATGCCTTACTAAACAACGTAACTGGTGCCTGGTGTGGTTCTTATTTTGCCAATAGCGAAAGCTGGAAAAAAGTTCCGCCTCATCTTCAAGAACTGTTTAAAATATCCATGGACAGCTCGCACTATTACCGCCAAGTTTGGTATTGGGGTGGAGAAGCAAAGTTGCGTGTAGAAGGTAAGAAATTGGAATTGACTACTATTCCAGCTGATGAATGGGATCAGGTCGTTGACGACTCAGCTGAATTCTGGCATGAAATGGCCAGCATCAGTCCACGTGCCGCAAAGGTTGTACAGATCTTTACGGATTACACTAAAGTAATGGAAAAAGCTGGTGTTCCTTATCGTTACAGTTGAGTAAAAGTTTTATACTCAGGGTCAATTGATTCTGAGTATATGAACAGCTGACTTTTTACTTTATCATGCAAACAAATCTTTGCAAATAAATTAGCAAGTAAGATTTTTATTTGTTTCTGCTCAAAGTTTAACTTTCCAAAACATGCTCCGCCGGTTATTCTTTTTAGAATCACCGGCGTTTTTATTTAACAAAACAAGACATCAAAAGGAACAAAGAAATGAAAGTCTACGGTATGCTGACGGTTGAAGAACTTCAGCAACAAGTTGATAGTAGAGAAATTGATACTGTACTGGTAGTTTTTACTGACCTCTACGGACGTTTCATGGGCAAGCGTTTTGACGCAGAGTTTTTTCTGGAAGATGCAGTAGAAAACGGTACCCACTGTTGCGATTACCTGGTGACAGCTGATATGGAAATGAATACTGTTTCAGGATATGAATACACGAATTGGGAACGTGGTTACGGTGATTTTCATCTTGTTCCGGATTTTAATACTTTGCGTAAAATCAGTTGGCTCGACCGCAGCGCAATGGTGCTTTGTGATGTTAAAGAAAATAAAACGCATGAACTGACTGAAGTAGCTCCACGTTCGATGCTCCGGAAACAGGTTGATTTTGCAAACGAACTTGGTTTCATCGCAAAAGCCGGATCTGAACTGGAATATTTTATCTTTCAAGATTCTTTTCAGGAAGCCGCGGAAAAGGGTTACAAAGACCTGAAACCAGCAGGATGGTATGTTGAAGACTACCATGCTCTACAGGGTACACGTGTCGAGCATTTTAACGGCGATGTCCGCAGACATTTGCGGGATTCCGGAATTCCAGTGGAAAATTCTAAAGGCGAAGCTGCGCTCGGACAACACGAACTGAATGTACGTTATGCCGAAGTTTTAACAATGGCGGACCGTCACGCACTTTACAAACAATGTCTCAAAGAAGTCGCAGAACAGAAAGACATCAGTGTCACTTTCATGTCAAAATATAAAGATGGTCAAGCTGGTTCGAGTTGCCATATTCATCTTAGTTTGTGGAAAGATGACGAGAACGCTTTTCCAGGTGACTTGAAAGAAGGGCCAATCGAATGTTCAGAAACATTCCGCTGGTTTCTTGGCGGCTGGATTAAGCATTTACCGGAGCTGATGGTATTTTACGCACCAACAATAAATTCATACAAACGCTATGAAGCAAAATCCTGGGCACCGACCCGCATGGCATGGTGCCATGATAACCGCACCGCCGGATTCCGCGTGGTTGGTAATGGCCCAAGTTTAAGAATAGAATGCCGTATCCCTGGAGCAGACTGTAATCCGTATCTGGCTTACACTGCAGCCATGGCGTCCGGACTGGACGGTATTCGCAACAAAATCGAGCCGCCACCGATGTTTGAAGGTGATGTATATTCGGCAGATGAACTTCCGGAAGTGCCGATGTCTTTACGGGAGGCCTTAACTTTGTTTGAGCAAAGTGATTTTGCAAAAACAACTTTTGGAGATGCAGTGCATCAGCACTACATTCATTTTTTCCGCACAGAAGCTGAAGCCTACGAAGCGGCTGTGACGGATTGGGAATTAAAACGATACTTTGAACGAATATAAATAATTATCAGGAGTCTAAAAATGCGATTAGAAAATAAAGTTGCGCTCATCACGGGCGGAGCAAGTGGAATAGGAAAAGAGTCATCCCTTTTGTTTGCAAAAGAAGGCGCAAAAATTGTGGTGGTTGATCTAAATGATGCGGAAGGCGAAAAAACCGTGGCGGAAATTAAAGCCGCAGGCGGAGAAGCTGTGTACGCACATGCGGATATTTCAAAAGCGGCGGACTGTGAAGCGATGGTAAAAACCGCAGAAGATCAATTCGGCAAACTGAACGTAATGTTCAACAACGCCGGAATCATGGATAGCCGTGATGATAATGCGCTGGTTACAGAAGAAGATGTCTGGGATTTAACTATGGCAATTAATTTGAAAGGTGTCTTTCTCGGCTGTAAATACGGCATCGCAGCCATGCAGCGTGCCGGTGGTGGCTCGATCATCAATACCGCGTCATTCGTTGGACTGATGGGTGCAGCGACTCCTCAAGTGGCGTATACTGCCAGTAAAGGCGGAGTAATCGCTTTGACCCGTGAACTATCGGTGATTCATGCTCGTGAAAACATCCGCGTAAACGCACTGTGTCCTGGACCTTTGCGAACAGAATTGTTGATGAAATTTCTCGACACTGAAGCCAAAAAACAAAAACGGCTCGTGCATATTCCAATGGGACGTTTCGGTGAAGCCAAGGAAATGGCGTTTGCAGCTTTGTTTCTTGCTTCTGATGAATCTTCTTACACAACCGGAACTGAGTTTGTGGTGGACGGTGGAATTACTTCGGCTTATGTAACTCCGGAGTGATTTCTCAGCTTATGCTCCCCACTTAGCTTTTACTGCCTCACGATCAATTTCATTATTGGTCTGAGGCAGTTCTTCCACGAAAATCACCTGCCGCGGTTTTTTGAAACCGGCAATCTGTTCTCCCACAAAATCACGTACTGCGTCCAGAGATAGTTTAGTTCCTTCGCTGCAGACACAAATCGCTTTTACCGCTTCACCCCAGGTTTTATCCGGAACACCAATCACGCAGCATTCACTGATTTCAGGATGCTTGAGCAACACGTTTTCAACTTCTCCAGGATATACATTTTCACCACCTGTTTTGATCAGTTCTTTTTCTGCTTTACGTTTGACGTACCACAGATAACCGTCTTCATCAAAGCGTCCAATGTCACCTGTGTGATGCCAACTATTACGCTGTGCATAGGCTGTTGCTTCAGGCATCTCCCAGTATTCCAGAAAAATATTTTCACCACGTACCACAATTTCACCTTCTTCACCACAGGCTAACTGCTGATCAAGATCATCAACAACGGCAACTGAATTAAGCAAAGTCGCTTGTCCGGAAGATCCTGGCCTTTCCGTAGCAGGAGAAGCAGTTACAAATGCTGTGGTTTCGGCTTGTCCAAAACCTGTCCAGAAAACCGCGGATGTTTCTTCATGCAGACGTTGAATATTCTGCGGACCTTCTAATCCGTAAACCACCCGTAAACTTTCCAATCCAGAACCGGCTTCTTTTGCGGTATCAAGTACACGTTCAAGCACAGGAGGAAACGAACCGAAATATGTTAATTGTTCTGCATCAATCAACTTAACAGCCTGTTTTTCTTCAAACTGCTTGAGCAAAACATTTTTGCCGCCGCTGATGAAAGTCGCCCACGCAGAAGTCAGGCCCATCACATGGAAAATCGGTAATGCTACCAGATGCCCCTTGATCGCTTCACGTCCAAAATGCTGGAGATGAACTGCAGCGGAAGCGATTACATTTCTCTGACTCAGCAGAGCGCCTTTTGGAATTCCGTCTACTGCAGCAGTTGGAATTATCAGCCAGCCTTCATCGACCCCAGGTTGAGGTTCAGTCAAAGGTGAAGAATCTTCATCAATGAACTGGTCAAAAGACGTAGAAAGTATAGAAGCTTCATCAATACTGTACAACTGACGTGCAGGAAGCAAATCACGGAGAGTTTCCGCCTGTTGTTCGAAACTCGTTTGAAAGAGCAGTGCTTTCGGTTTTGTACTTTCCAGCACCTTACGCATTTCATCTGCACTTGTACGCGTATTCAAACAAACTACAATTAAACCGATTCGTGAACATGCGGCCAAAAGCAGCGCATATTCTGCACAATTATTCAGCAGTACAGCTATCCTGTCGCCTTTCTCAAATCCAGTATTCCTCAGTCCACGTGCCAGACAATTGACGTGCAGCGGAACCTCTGCAAAAGTGAGTCGCAAATCTCCTGAGACTAATGCTGTTTCGCCTGCGAAATTCTGAGCATTGCTCAAAATGCAGTCATAAATAGAGTGTTCTCGGATAGCCATATTGTCCTTTATTTTTTGTTAAAGTGCTTCAAGCAGACGCTGATGAATATTGTCAAATTTTCCATTACTCATGATTAAGACAACATCTCCTGAACGGCAATTTATTTTTAGATGTTTAATTATTTCCTCAACTTCAGGAAACTCGTAAGCAGAAATTTTTTGCTTTTTCAATGATTTTAAAACCTGTTTAATTTCCAGCCGCTCCTCAAGAGGAATTTTTTCCAGACGATGCAGTGTTGTTAAAATCACCTCATCTGCAGCGCTGAATGAATCAATCAAAGCTTGCTGGTGTATCTTACGTACACTGGTATTACTCCGTGGTTCAAAAACAGCAATCAGCCGCCGTCCTGGATGTTTTTGTCTCATCGCGGCAATAGTTTCGCGAATTGCTGTAGGATGGTGAGCAAAGTCATCATAAACTGCAATTCCGTTGACTTCTCCCCGTAGTTCCTGCCGCCTGCGAACGCTTTTAAATGAATCAAAAGCCGCTTGAATCTCTTTATCAGCAATACCATTGTGCCGTGCCAGGACAATCACACCCAATGCATTTAGTACATTGTATGCTCCTGAGAGTTTTAGTGCAAATATTTGTGAATTGGGATAATTTTTCTGAGCATTATTATGCACCACAAATTTTGTTCCGGATTCAGCGGCTTCAATCTCTACTGCTCTCACATCACATGCTTCTCCCAAACCGAAATTAATCACAGGAGAATATGCAGACTTGAGAACATCCTGCACATTTTCATCGTCGCCATTGGCAGCAATCAATCCATTTTGCGGAATTAGCCGCAGCATCAGTCTGAAAGATTTTTTAATGTCTTCCAGTGAATCAAAAATATCCGCGTGATCAAATTCCAGATTATTGAGGATAAGTTGATCCGGCAGGTAATGGAAAAATTTTGAACGTTTGTCAAAAAATGCTGTATCGTACTCATCTCCTTCAGTGATAAACAATTCGCCTTTTCCATCATGGCAACTCGAAGCAAAATTTTCTACGATTCCGCCAATCATAAAACCAGGTTTTTTTCCTGCAGATTCAAAAACCCAGGCAAGTAGAGAAGACGTCGTCGTTTTTCCATGTGTTCCAGTTACAACGAGGGAAGTTTTACCACGGATGAAGTATTCTTTCAGTAATTCCGCCATTGAGATATAAGGCAGTTTACGCTCCAGAACCGCTTCTACTTCAGGATTTCCACGTGAGAGAGCATTTCCGATAACAACCAAATCCGGAGCTGGAGTTAAATTATCTGCAGCAAAACCGCTTTGCACGTCTATCTTATTTTGTGCCAGAAAGTCACTCATCGGCGGATAAACATTTTCGTCAGAACCACGAACTTGATGACCACGCTTTTTTAATAACACTGCGAGAGAAGCCATAGCTGTCCCGCAGATTCCGGAAAAATGAATGACTTTATTGTTAGCTTGTGAAGATGACATCAAGTTAGAATCTACAATGGATTTTTGAAAAGACGGGAGGGAGCGGCACAGACTTTGAGATTTGCAACAGATTCAAACAATCCACATAACTGACAGAGTACCGTCCGAATCCGCAGGAAATAGTTTAGCAAATTAAGCAGGTTCAGTTAAGTTAGCGGCCCCAATTAAAAGCGTTTATCGTAAACCTTTTCGCCAATTTTACAAGCCAGTAACGTAAATGTTTGACGTTCAAAAGCACCTTCAAGACCTTCACGCAGTTCTTCATGGTTGGAAACCCAACGTCCTATTCCGCCCAAAGCCTCTGCAACGGCAGGAAAATCAGTTGCACCAAATTCAACTCCGAGATTAGGCAATCCGGAATTACGCTGTTTCAGTTCAATCAGTGCCAGCGATTCGTCCACAAAAACAATAATAACCACTGGCAATTTCAAATCTCTGAGAGTTGCTAATTCTCCTAAAACCATTTCCATTCCCGCGTCACCGACAAAGGCCACAGTCGGACGTTCAGGTTTTGCCAGGCGAAAACCCATTGCCAACGGAACTGCGCAACCCATCGTACAGAGCGCGGTGGACTGCAGCAAGCCTCGAGCTTCATAACATTCCCACATTTGGCTCAGTAAAATCCGGTGGGCACCGCTGTCTGCCGTAGCGACACCATTGCGTGGTAACGCTTTGCGCACAATATCAATCACCGCCGCCGGCCCCCAGTCTTCGTTTGAACCGGACGTTCCGCTTGCGGAAAAGATTTTCTTCAGTTCGTGCCTCACTTTTTGAGGTTCTTCATTTTTCCAGACCGGCTGCGGAGAAATATTTTTACGCAAAGTTTTCAAGCCTTCAGCAACATCACCGATGAAACTTAAGCTTGCACGGTGCATATAGTGCGTGTTTGGTACAGCGCAAAATTCAAGCACTCTTGCACCTTCATCCCATGGATTACGCCAGCCCACCCGCATCTCAATCGGATCATAGCCTGCGAGGATAATCAAATCGCTTTCCCTTAATAACGGCAGCAATTGCTTGTCAGCCAGTGGAGAAAGTCCTGCTCCTCCAAGCGCCAGTGGATCATCTTCCGGCAGAACTCCTTTCGCTTTGTAGGTCGTGATCAAAGGAATCCGGAAATCACGTGCAAATTCGGCGACAGCTTTTTCAGCATGTTGATTGAGTACATCAACTCCGGCAATCATCAAAGGCTGTTTTGCTTCCCGCAACCAGTTTCTCGCGGTTTCCAAATCAATTCCTTCTGCAGGTGCGGATGGAGAAGGCATATTGCGGACAATCATTTCCCCTTCCGCTGGAAAGTCCAGCGCTGCTTGTTCTTTTGCGGCAACACTGATCGGAACATCAACATGCACAGGTCCGGGTTGTCCATCCAGCGCAATGGCAAGCGCCTTGTCAATCGCCACATCAACCGCGCCGTCTACAACTTTTATACTGGCTTTGGTGACAGATTTGAGCAATTCACTGTGATCAAAAACCTGATGCGTGTAGGTCAGTGCTTCGTCTGCATCAACGCAGCCTGTGAGGAAAATCAAAGGTACTCGATCCTGAAAAGCATTCGCCACAACATTCACCGCATTTGCTACTCCTGGACCAAGTGTAGCTACTAAAATTCCCGGAGCGCCGTCTGCGTGAAATCCACCTTCCGCCATGAATCCGGCATTGTTTTCATGTTTCGTGAGTAGAAACTCAATTCCGGATTTCCTCAGACCATCCATCAAGACTAAAACTTCACCGCCCGGAATTCCAAATGCTCTGCGGCATCCTGCGTGATACAAACGTTTGCCGATAATTTCAGCTGCATTCGCCATTATTTATTCTCATTTTGCGACAGTTTGAAATGTCCGTCACGCGTTTGCGGAAGTTTCCGGTCGAGCAAAACTGAAGCAACAACCGTACGTAAAATTTGCGCTGTTCCACCACCTATCGTAAACATGCGTGCGTCACGCGCCATACGTTCCAAAGGCAAATTACGGGAATATCCTGCGGAGCCGAAAATCTGCAGTGCGTCATTTGTAACCTTGATCGCAGTTTCTGAAGCAAATATTTTGGCCTGCGCTGCTTCCAGCATATCCGGAAAACCCGGAACGTCCGGTGCGACTTGTCCAGAATTTCTTGTACCCGACTTTCCGGAGGATGCGGCTTTGTGAAGAAGCAAACGTGCAGCTTCAAGTTGAGTGTGCATGTCCACCAGCATCCACTGCAAACCCTGAAATTCACAAATCGGACGACCGAACTGTTCACGCTGCTGCGAATATTCGAGAGCCAGTTCATACGCTCCTGTCGCAATTCCAAGCGCCACTGTTCCGGCACCAACACGCTGTCCGTTATAAGCATTCATCAGTCCGGCAAATCCATGTCGTAGACCTTCAGGCGGAATCAGTACCATTTCCTGCGGAACTTCCAAATCTTCAAAAATAATCTGAGTTTCCGGAATTCCGCGTAAACCCATTGCCGGTTCACGTGTTCCGATTATTAATCCTTTTGTGCCGCGTAAAGCAATAAATCCGGCAATCCCCTGTGGTTCGTCATTCTCGAAAACACGTGCAAAAATTAGATGAAACTTGGAAACCCCACCTCCTGTAATCCAGTGTTTTGTGCCGTTGATTATATAGCGGTCGCCTTTACGGTCGGCACGGGTAGTCATTTCAGTAGCCGCGCTGCCGGCGCCTGGTTCTGTGATACAGATCGCAGGTTTGTCACCGCTTAGAACATGTTCCGCCGCTAATTTCTTTTGCTCATCAGAACCGAATTTCATCACTGCTCCAACCGCGCCCATATTGGCCTCTACGACTATTCTCGCAGATACTCCACAGGCTTTGGCGATTTCCTCAATCACTAATACCACATCCAAATACGACATTCCGGGACCACCGTATTCTTCCGGAACTGTCATCCCCATGAATCCCTGTTTGGTCAAAAGTTCCACATTTTCCCATGGATACTGTTCCGTGCGATCTATTTCCGCTGCGCGTGGAGCAATTTCTTTTTTGGCAAACTCACGTGCGGTTGACTGAAGTTGTTTTTGTGTTGCTGTTAGTTCAAACATTTTTCTGCTGTTTAGTTGATTATTTTAAGAATATTAGTTTGGTTA
>JABGPG010000137.1:2103-11302 GCA_018645085.1 Deltaproteobacteria bacterium | reverse complement strand
AAACCGGCTCGCTCTTAATCTTAGTGTGAGTCGGTTTTTTAGTTGAACAACAGCAACGAAGATCTGTTATACCGATGATGAATAATTTAAAAATAATTGGCATGTTGCTTATAGTATTTATGACGACTGCATGTGTTAATATTGTGCGTTTTGAGAGGGCTGAACATGCGCTTAAGCCTCTTCAGACAACGCTCAAGAGAATTGTTCTTCATGAAGATTTCATCAGTTCTGAAAGTGATTCTTTAGGACTGAAAAAATATTTCTTTAAGGCCTTAGCAATGCGTTTGTCTGCTATCAAAGGCAATGAAGTTATAGTTCTCAAGACCGGAGTTCCTTTTCCAAAATTGGTGGACAACAAGGGTTCACTCTTGATCATTGGCGATATCTGGAGCAAGCGTACGAAACAGACCGGAAGGAATGTACAGTTAAAAACTATGACCAGCCGTTCCTCTAATTCCAACAGCAGCAGAGATGTGCTGGAACATTTGCATTGGGAACAGGAATCTGTCATGTCCTATACAAATCTGTACTTCATTGAACTGACAGAAAATCCACAGTTGTTGAGAAGTACAATAACTGCGTCAAATTTCACCTCAGTCAAGGTGAACGGTGACAAAGGCACAAAGCAGAGCAAGATATTAACACGCGTAGAGTTTCAGCATCCTGACAAAGATGCAAAGTCATTTTTTTCTGGAGAGAGCACTGATAAAAGAATTGCTGCAGGTTATCAGCTTGTCAGTCTCAATCTAAATAACAACAACCTGCAATCTTCGATGAAACAATTAGCAGAAATTTCACTAACTAAACATTTTTAAATTAATCAATGATGGCTTCATAAAGCTGCTAAACTAACAATTTGTCATCTCGAACGTAGAGAGATATCTTAATGATATCTGCACTTAAGCTAAAATAGAGTTCACGCTTTATAAGCAAGGATACGTTTTTAAGACTTTTTAGGAGAGCATCATTCAATGATGGCTTAGTAAATAGTTGTCATTCCCGCGAAAGCGGGAATCCAGGAACTTGTAAGTATCAGAAATGCTTGCCCTCGACCTGATCGTGGAATGACATACATTAGTGTCATAATGACTTTTTAGGAGAGCATCATTCAACAGACAATCAACAATTAAAAGCATGAAGGCTTTGAAAACAATAAAAATTATTAATCTGCTGTTAATCTTTGGATTAATCTCCTGTACTAACAAGCTCCAATTCAGCACATCTGTTTCTCCTTCCGGAGAATTAGCTTCAATCAGAACTCTCGCGATAGCTGATGTCAGACTGTTGCAGAGTGACGAACAGAACTTGAGTGATCAACGTGGAGAATGGAAAGTCAGCCGTCACAAACTTCAAACTGCTGGTTTAGAAAAACTGATAAAACGCTCGCTGATTTCAAATTTAAGCCGCTTTGCTGATTATAACATTGTTGATCTTGAGGTATTTTCCGTTATATTTAGTGATAAGCTGAATTCAATTAAACCTGTCAGCGGCCTTAGTATCGGCGGGATTGATGCAGTCTTGAATCTTAATGTTGCAGTTAATGTAACAACTCAGAACGGACAATATGACAGCGTGAAAAGTTTCGGTCGGCGTACTTCTCGTAAATCAGGTAAAAAATGGCTAACCACTGAAGACAGCTCAATTGAGCGTAAAATTACAGAACCATACCAGACAAGAACTGCGTCGCTTGTCTTGACTGGAGAACTTCTAAAAGTGAGTGCTGGCAAAATTATCCTGTTGAGTACATTCTCAGAAACAGCTGTTATTTCAATGGGACGTGGTTTTGAGCCAAATAATTTTTCTCAAACTGTTGACAGCAAATTCATGTCTTTCTTTAGTGGAGATGACAGAAGCAAAGAGGAAAAAATCAGTGCTTTACCTTTTTTGGATTTAAAACACCTGACTTTTAGCGGAGCACCAAATGCTTCCGTAAACTTGTCACAGCGTCTGGCACTACAGATTTCAAACATGATCCTGCCCAGGTTTGCACGCTATACTGTGCTGGCGACGCGGACGATTGACGGTGCTGGAAATGAAGCTGCTGTCGAGTTACTTACACAGGCCAAGGTGCTTGAAGCAAAAGAGAAGTTGGAAGCAATCCTTTCAAATCCCGATCAAAAGACTGCAGAGAATATTTACAACCTGGGAATTTGCTATGAAGCACTTGGTGAACCGCGAATCGCTATCCAGTTATATGAAGAAGCATTAGCATTAGATCAATCCAACAGTAATGCCATTGAGGCTTTGGGTGCTCTGCAGGAAAAAAGAATATGAACCATCGTTTGTTATACATTAAAATAATTGCTGCATTATTAATGATGCTGTACTTTTCCGGCTGTACTAATAAAGTTCCAATAAGAACCTGGGTTCCTCCTCAGTCTGCAGTAGATAATATTGCTGCAAAAGTTGATTATTTAATCATAGTCAATCCTCATAAAGGTGAGTTGCTTTACGATATTTTTGAGAATGCATTACGTGAAAGATTTACGGTTCTTCCTTTTCTTGAAGTTGAATCTTCTTTCGACACAGCTGAAATTGCACAACAGTTGAAAAACTATAATTACATCCCAAGATTACCAAAAAAAGACAGAATTGCTTACCTGAATTTTGAGCTTAAAGAAAATCACCAGCTGCAGCGTTTACAAAATAGCAGAGTTGTAAATTTGCATCGCTGCAACAATCTCATCAAAAGCAAAAAACAACAAAGATGCCGCATTTACGCCAAGGAAACTATAAAGCAGGGTGTGCAAAATCTGCTCTATAGTCAGCAGGTTTTATTCAAGTTGTCTGATGTCAATGGCAATACGATCATAGCTCCACAACAAATTGAAAGAAATTATAAAATAAGGAATAAGTTGATTCCGGATGAAAATTTATTACGGAAAAAACTTAGTGATTTAATTGCGAGAGAATACAGTAAACTGGTGCTCCCTTTTAGAAAAAACCTGGAAGTTGAACTTCTGGGAGGAGATGGGATTGCCATACAGATGATTGAAAAAGGAGCATACAGTCAAGCCTTCAAACGTCTCGAAAAATTGCAGAGTCAACAGAATGGCGCAAAAAAGTCAGTGGAGAATCAATATCTCCAGGGGCTTTCGCTGGAGTTTCAAAGTGATCTGGCTGGTGCCTTGTCCTACTACCGTGAGGCTTTGCTCATTGAATCAGCTAATGAAGTAGTTCAGGATGCAGTCAATAGAATTAAAGCAGCAATTACTGTAAAGACAAAATCTACTTAGAAGGAAACTCTAAAAACTCGCTTTTCATTAATTATAAAATTACTAAACTTTTCTCCCCCTTAAGTTTTGTTTCCCCTCATGTTTTCTTTCCCCGGAACGGAGTCCGGGGCTACCGATCATGCAGGAAGCTAAGTTGATAAAATATTTATTTCCCAATCCGAGCTACTTCCTTTATGGTATTGTGAGGTTTCTTTGTTTTGAGCAACCATAGTAGGTATGCTAGACTATTTTTACTGATCCATCTCCAGATGATGAGAGTTAGGTGAAACAAGCATAAATCTCAAGATCAGCATAATTTGCAGCAGGTAAAAATCGTTGGTGTGACCACTCACTTCCAATTGCTCTGAACTCAATCTAAACAACTCTTCAAACTATTCTCCATGAAAATACTGATCGCAGGATTTCAGCACGAAACCAACACCTTTGCTCCCACCAAAGCAGATTGGAACGACTTTGTTAAAGGCGGAGGAATGCCCGGAATGACATTCGGTAGTGACATCCTCGACTTCCGGAGCATCAACATTCCGGTTGGAGGATTTCTCGAAGCAATGCACGGAAAGCCGCACAAGATCGTTCCTGTGATTTGGACTGCTGCGTGTCCTTCTGCGGAAGTTACGGAAGACGCCTTTGAGCGCATTTCAGAAAAGATCGTAGCGGCGACTTCCGAGCAACGTCCGGACGCGATATATCTAGATATCCACGGCGCGATGGTTGCCGAGCATGTGGACGATGGCGAGGGGGAGTTATTGCGACGCATTAGAAGTGTTGTCGGCCCCAAGATTCCGATTGTTGGAAGTCTGGATCTCCATGCGAATGTGACTGAATTGATGTTGAAGAATGCGGATGCATTGGTGGCATACCGTACTTATCCTCATGTGGACATGGCGGAAACCGGAGAGCGAGCGGCGTTTTTGCTGAGTCAGTTTATGGAAGGTGGAAATCGGCTTTCTATGTCCTATAAACGGATTCAGTTTCTGATGCCGTTACACGGACAATGCACCGAGATGGATCCCGCCAAGGGAACCTACGAGTATTTAGAAACACTGGAGCAAGGGGCGGTCACGAGCATGTCCTTCACTCCTGGATTTCCGGCAGCTGACTTTCCGGAATGCGGAGGTGTGGTTTGGGGTTATGGAAGCAATCGAGCTACAGTCGAAGGTGCAGTCGAATCGCTTGCAAATCACGTAACCGAAAGGGAGGCAGACTGGTGGATCGACCTTTACAAACCGGACGAAGCTGTACTGGAGGCCATGAGTCGGTCACAGAACGCAAACCGCCCGGTGGTGATCGCCGACACACAGGACAATCCGGGGGCCGGAGGCAACTCGAACACCACCGGAATCTTACGGGCTCTGGTGGCAAATCAGGCACAGGACGCAGCGCTTGGAGTTTTGTTTGATCCAGTAGCGGCGGAAGCGGCTCATAAAACCGGAGTTGGCAAAAGCATCACGCTGGGTTTGGGAGGGGAACCCGCGCTGGGGGATCAGCCCTTTGAGGCTACTTTCAGCATTGAACATCTCAGCGAGGGAAACCTGACAGTCAAGGGGCCGATGATGCAGGGAGCAAAGATTAGTCTGGGACCCACGGCCTGCCTGAGAATTGGCGGAGTCCGGGTGGTTGTCGCTTCAAGCAAAGTACAAATGCTCGACAGAGAACTATATCGTGTTGCCGGAGTGGAACCGGAGCAGATGAAGATTTTGGTTAACAAAAGTTCGGTTCATTTCAGGGCCGACTTTACTCCCATCGCCCAAAGCATTCTTGTCGCCGAATCACCTGGACCAATGGTCGCAGATCCGATCAACCTGCCTTGGAAACGTCTCACTCCAGGTATTCGTATTCGACCCAACGGACCGGTGTTTGTTGGTTGATATTCAAAATTAAAGTGCATGTCTGCCAGTAACTTCCCCAGAGAGCACTTCCGAAACATTTAGACATTTACAGATTGAGTTAAAAGCTGGTTGCAGGATCAAGTCCGGGATGACTATAGAAAAAAATTATCCGGAAGTGTTAATGATAAATGATAATTCTAATAAGCTGGAATGTACAGGAGTCTGAGAATCAGACTCCTGAGGGGGGGGTGTTATCTGAGCTTTACTTTTCCTGTTCTGCTTCATTTTCAGGAGTTGCGGCTTCTTCCGGAGCATCAGTAGTTTCTGCTTCTGCAGTCACTTCTTCACTTGGCTCTTCAGAAACTTCAGCAGTCTCAACCGGAGCTTCTGCTTCAGCAGTTTCAACCGGAGCTTCTGCTGTAGCAGCTTCTTCACTTACTTCTTCAGCAACGGCTTCAGCCTCTGCTTCAGGAACCACCGGAGCAGGTTCAGGAGTAGAAATAATTTCAGAGATACTCAAACCTAAACGTCTTTCTTCCAAGTCAATCTTGATAACGTTTGCTTTTACGACAGAACCAACAGGATACATGTCATGTACCTTGTTTTTCGGAATTGTAGAATCAATTTCGGAGATATGAACCAAACCTTCAACTCCGTCTGAAACCTCAACAAAAATCCCAAAATCAGTCAGATTAACCACAGTACCGGTTATGTCTGAACCAAGCGGACTTTTTTCGTCAAGATCTTTCCATGGATCATCAGTCAATTGTTTGATACCAAGTGAGAGGCGTTCCTGATCCACATCGATGTTCAGCACCTTAACTTCAATTTCATCACCTTTGTTGGCAACTTCAGAAGGTTTGCACTGTCGTTGTTTCCATGAGATATCTGAAACATGCACCAATCCGTCAATACCTTCATCGAGTCCGATGAAGATTCCGAAATCTGTAACATTACGTACAGATCCTTTGACGATACAACCAACCGGATAACGGTCAAGAGCAAGTTTCCAAGGGTTTGCCTGAACTTCCTTAATTGAGAGGGAAATTCTTTTGCGTTCCACATCAAGGTCTTTGACAATTGCTTCCACCATTTGACCCAGCTCAACAACCTTTGAAGGATGCCGTACTCTCTTGGTCCATGACATTTCGGAAACGTGGATGAGTCCTTCGACTCCTGGTTCAATTTCGATAAAGGCACCGTAGTCTGTCAAGCTGACAATTTTTCCGGTAATCTTCGTGCCAACTGCAAATTTGTCTTCCACCATTTCCCAAGGATTCTGAGCTTTTTGCTTGAGACCAAGTGAAACCTTTTGATCTTCAGGAAAATACTTGAGTACAACGACTTCTACTTCATCACCAATTTCAAACATTTCCGAAGGATGTACTATGCGTCCCCATGTCATGTCTGTGATATGGAGTAAACCATCTACTCCGCCTAAATCAACAAACACACCATAATCTGTGATGTTCTTGATGTAACCTTTGATTAAGGCGCCTTCCTGGAGGATTTCGAGTGTTTTTAAACGCTTTTCGTCGCGATCGATTTCCAGCAAAACTCTTCGTGAAAGAACAATGTTTCCACGTTTCTGGTTGAACTTTAAAACCTTAAAGTCAAAGTCTTCTCCAAGTAATTTATCAAGATTACGTACAGGCCGCAAATCAACCTGTGAACCTGGTAGAAAAGCTTTAACGCCAATATCTACCGAAAGTCCACCTTTAATTCTTGCTATAATAGTTCCGCGTACAATGCCGTCTTCTTCATAAATATCACCAATTTTTTCCCAGGTGCGTACCTTTTCGGCTTTCCGTTTTGAGAGATAGGTGATCCCGTCTTCGTCTGCTTCGAGAGCTTCTACATAAACTTCTACTGTGTCACCAACCTCAACTTCGAGAACACTTTCACTATTTTGAAATTCATTAACTGTGATCAGACAATCAGATTTGAAACCTATGTCAACTGTCACATAATCACGGGTGATTTCTGTTACTGTACCTGTGACAATATCCTGGTCACGAAAACCTTTTACACTTTCTTCATAAAGTGCATCAAAGTCTTCATCATCTGCGAGAAAAACAATTGGTTCTGGTTGGGAGGGTGCTACTACAGCGGGAATGGGGGCTACTTTTTCTTGATCAGTCACTTTTACCTTTAAGTTGCTGGAACAGCTTATCCGTAAACAAGCTGGTTAGGGTTTTTGGAAATTCCGCAGACACAGCAAAAAAGCAGACATTATCTTTAATAATGTCATCAACTATTTTGAGGATGCCTAAAGATATTTCCTCTGTTTTAAACACTTCTTCTACATGAAAAAGTGCAAATTATGGAAACCCTGAATTATCCAGAATTTCGGTCAAATTGTCAAGATGAATGTACTGATAAATGTGGCAGGAAAAATTGCCGGAGCAGGTGAGCTATTTTTATCTAGCTCACCTTTGAGTGCGGAGATATTTTGGAATGTTCTCAGTTCAGGTAAAGATTTCGTACCCGCTGTTCTGCAACATACGATAGCAGTTTAAATAAAAAGCCATAAAACATTGTAACCACTGCTATTCCAATTGATGGTGCTAAATCTGCTCCTAGTTGTAAATAATTCAGTGTTATTATTGCTCCAACAAAGGTACCAATTATTCCCATTAACAGCGAAACATCACCCATAACTTTCAGGCAGCGTGCGACTGAATTGGCCTCAGAGATGGAAACAAGTTTTGCTCCGCCGAGAGTATATGTCCAGCAGCGTCCATATGAACGCCAGGAAGTTGCTGATATTCCGAAAAAAATAGCAACCGGCAAAATAATTAATAAGGATGGTAAATCAAGAAAATAAAATCCGTTTGACAGCACAAGCGAAAGATTTCCAAAATCAACAACCGCTGCCACTGAAACCGCTGCAAAACAAAAAAGAAGACTAAACCACATCATAAATGCTCCTGATTGATGAGTTGGCTTACGCACCTTTTTACTGACGCTGTGTCTCAGCGAAGGGTCACGCAGCATTTGATCGACTCTTAATTCAACATAGGACCACTTGGCCCTTTTTTTATCACCACCGGCATGAGACATTGCCTTGAGCCAAAGGGCGTCATCAATTTCTTTTTGCTCGATGTCCTTGTAGGCCACCAGATAAAGTTCTTCGTTCATATTTCCATCTGTTTTGATGTTCCGGAACACTCGTCAAATGAGAGCCGTATATCACTGACTTAGCATTGGTGTTCCTTGATCTTATTAAGACTTGCATTTTTTTGACCGTTTTTTTCAACAAACACAGAAGTATTTTGAAAAACTTTGCTAAGGGAGGCAGTTTCAGTAGGGATTTTTTTCAGAGACGTTGGTTTAAATCGAGGCCAGCTTCTTTTATTTCTGCAGAAAGTTCGCTAATTTCTGACGCCAAAAGAGGAGTAAACGGAGGAAGCATTTGTTGCCAATGCTCTGAAGCGCTATATTCAGCCATGAGGCCTTTAAGCTCAGAGACAAACGGATAACTTTCTAAGGCTTTTCTCAAAACGGAAAGCTTCTTCTGTGCTTGTTCTGCAGCGTCTTGTTGATTATTTTTCCATGCCTGAAAAACCTGCTGACATTCCGGAGCAAGTAAATTTGCACTGGCAGTGATACAGCCTGCTCCACCTTCACGCAAAATATCCAGCAGCAAAGTCTCAGTTCCGCTGTAAACCATAAAGTCCGGAACGTTTTTGGTGATGTTCAACATATTTCCCCAAGCTCCGGAACTGTCTTTTATTCCTGCGGCAATGTCTCCGAAACGCTGCTTTAATTGCTGTAATATCTCGAGACTGAAATTATATCCGCTGAGTTGGGGAAAATTATAAAAAACGATTCTCAGCCGCGGATCATTCACTGCAGCAATCAATTCAGTATAATAGCGTAGTACACTTGCATCACTTTGCGGTCTGTAGTAAAAAGGCGGAATTACTAAAACAGCATAAACACCGGCAGCTACGCTGGCTTGTGTCAGGCGGATTGCATCCTGAAGAGAGCAAGAGCCTGTGCCCATCATCAAACGTTCCGGAGCTAATTTACTTCCGCAATACGCAATAATGTCCAGACGCTGCTCAATGGTCAAAGAATTGGCTTCACCGGTACTGCCGAGTATTGCTACTCCATCTGATCCTGTTTCAA
>JABGPG010000137.1:0-2003 GCA_018645085.1 Deltaproteobacteria bacterium | reverse complement strand
GAGCAGTTCAGCAGAAGTCATTTTGCTCAATCCGAACATGATAATATTTGTTTCCACATCATCCGGATTTATTTCAATCCCCTCTATTTCCGCAAGTCCTTGCGCAAATGCTTTGGCATTCGCATTGTCTTCGGCTAACCTTTCCCTGTGATTATCGAGAGCATACAAAGCTCCGGCCGCGATAATTCCGGCTTGTCTCATTCCACCGCCATACTGTTTGCGGAAACGTCTGGCCTCAGTAATAAATTCGTGACTACCCACCAAAGCAGAACCAACCGGTGCACCGAGCCCTTTTGAGAAGCAAACACTGACTGAGTCAAAATATTTAGCAATTTCTACTTCCGAAATTTGTAGCGCAACTGCCGCATTCCAAAGTCGTGCACCATCAAGGTGCATTTTTAAATTATTTTTACGTGCAGAATTTTCAACTTCTGCTAGCTTTTCCAACGGCCATACTTTTCCTCCACCGCGGTTAGTTGTGTTTTCCAGACTAACCAGTTTAGTTCGGGGATAATGAATATCATCCACCGGCCTCAGCAATGCTTCCATTTCCGCTGCTCCAAAGATTCCACGTTCGCCTGGAATTAAACGGCAGATTACTCCGGAAAGCGCCGCTGAGCCTCCGCCTTCATAATAATAAATGTGTGCATTCTCATCAATCAGTATTTCGTCGCCCGGTTCAGTGTGTGTACGCAGCGCTACCTGATTTGTCATGGTTCCGGAAGGCATAAAAACAGCAGCCTCTTTTCCAAGGATTTCTGCTGTACGTTTTTCCAGCGCATTTATGGTGGGATCATCGCTGAAAACATCGTCACCTACGGGTGCCTGCGCCATGGCCTCGCGCATTTCGGGAGTTGGAAGAGTAATAGTATCGCTGCGTAAATCAATCATAGCTGTGCTTTCGAAAGTTAAAATATATGATTGTATAGAAAATGGAAAAAAAAGGAAAGTGGGGAAACCCTGTCCGTCACTCAGACAGACAGAGTTTTATACTGAAAATGAGGAAAATTCAGGAAAGCTTTGTCAGGGCTCTTTTAGCATAAACCTGCGCCATTGCTCGCCGATATTCTTCACTGACAAAAACATCACTGAGAACATTGCGGCCTTCTGCGGCTTTTGCTGATGCAGAAGCAATTGCGGATTCGTTTAGAGTATTTCCCCTGAGCGCTTCTTCAACTCCGGAATCACGAAAGGCTGTTTCGCCCACTCCGCTGAATCCAACACGTAGATCCGAGCAACTTCCTGCGGAAGAATCCATGGCAACTGCACAGCCTACAAAAGGGTATCGTGATGCGGGCTGAGGAAATTTGAGATAGCAGGAATTTGCATTTGCGCTGTCAGTCGGAATTCGGACTTCTGTCAGTAGTTCATCTTCTCCAAGTGCTGTTTCCCAAAGACCGGTGAAATAATCAGAGACGGCAATTGTGCGTTCTCCCCTGGAACCCTGTACCACGATCGTAGCATCGAGAGCCAGGACGACTCCCGGATAATCTGCCTGTGGATCAGAGTGTGCTAAAACACCGCCGATTGTACCTCGGTTACGAACCTGCACATCGCCAATCTGCGCAGCGGCCTGACTCAATGCTGGAGCTTTTTTCGCAATCAAATCGGAAGATTCAATCTCCCAATGGGTGGTTCCTGCTCCAATTGCCAGGTAATCGCCTTTGTCGTTTATGTATTTCAGTTCCGAAATTCCCCCGATGTCAATCAAGGTTGCCGGAGTTGCAAGACGTAACTTCATGGTTGGAACAAGGCTGTGTCCGCCTGCCAGTATTTTGGCGTCCTCTCCATGTTTTTGCAGGAGCGAAATTGCTTCGCTCACTGTACTTGTGCGTTGATAATCAAAAGATTCTGGTATCATTGTAACCTCTTTTTGAAGTTTTTAATTTTGAGTTCCCTTCTACTCTGCTCAGGAAAAATATGTAAACTGAGCTGAGTAGAAGACAGGTATTGAGTTTTAGCTCATGAACTCATTTAGCTTGTTGCATAGCAGCCCAAACACG
>JABGPG010000131.1 GCA_018645085.1 Deltaproteobacteria bacterium | reverse complement strand
ACCATTTTTGCTTGGATCCGTTAGCTTATGAAAATTGATGAACCAGTAAAAGTCAAAAAAACGTGTCATTGCTTACAAAGCGAGAATGCTATTTTATCTTAAACACTGATATTATTAAGATCTCTCTCTTCGTTCGAGATGACAAATAATTAGTTTAGGCGTTTATACGCAGCCATCAAAATCAACTAATGCAGGAATGTTATTTTTTGTTATTGCTTTTCAAGCACCATCAAGTTCAAAGGTCGCCAGTACCGCTCTGTGATCTGAAGGATATTTTTCAAAAGCAATGTCTGAAGTTTCTGAATCCTCACCTAGTCTTTGAACGTTTTTCACCCGCACTTTTTTCCCGGCGAAATAAATAAAATCAATCCGGTCATGCGGATCTGCAACGGATGGATTTGGAGAATCCGGATATGTTCCAGCCGGCCAGGTAAAACCCGGAACCTTCACTGGGTCAGGAAATAATTCACGGAAGGCATCTTTTAAACCAATTTTGCTAACTTGCATTGAGGTCGGGTAAGCCACCTTGATGGGATAGATTCCAGCTTGTGCTGCTTCTTCCGTCCAGTCGAGATGAGACGGTTCGTTAAAATCTCCGGTAAAAAAAACTGGTTCTTCAAAATGAAGAATATTTTTAATATCCCAGAGCACTTTGTTGACTTCCGTTTCATGGCCAATACGGGCGGAAAGAATCGCTTGCTCTTCCGCATCCGGAGCTTTCGGATCAATCGCTTCGCCTTCAAAAAAATCAACATTCATCAACTGATACGGCACATAAGGGTAATGCCAGAGGTGTGTATTGAACATCCAGACTTTCTCTCCGGAAGGCAGTTTAACCTGAACTCCGGAACCTCCGGGAGACTGTGCTGTAATAGGGAAACGACTCAAGGTGGATTGCCCTGCTTGTTGAGTCCAGCGTGCGCGAAGCTTGTTTCCTTTGGCGCCAAATTCTTCCAGTGCGTCCAGTACAGCGTGACGCACATAGGAGAAGCCCAGTGCTTTTGCTATCTCCGGAGTCTGGTCTTCATATTCTCGGTTGACATTTTCTTGAATACCAACCAAATCTGCGCCGGATTTCCGGATCACTTCAATGGTTTCTTCCAGCGGTTGCTGATGTCCGCCCCAGAAAATGTTATAACTTAAAACCTTTAAGTTTGTGTTGGACATAATTAATGATGATGCTGTGAAAAATCTTCATTTTAGCACTTTTGTACTTTTAGTAAATTAAAAAAACTCGTAACTATTCACTGTTCTCCTAGTTACGATGCTCCGCCACGTAACCCTGATTGTGTGGCTCCGCCACCCGAAACACAGCTTGCTCAGAATCGACAGGCACAGAGGAACGGGGCAAACATGCGGTTGCTCGAGAGGCGGAGCCTCAACCACTGCATTCCGCGGCAGAGCCACGGAACGAGAGAATGACAAATAATTAGTTTTGAGTTATTACGAAGCCCTCAATTTTGATGTCTTCGTAAATACTTGTCATTCCCGCGAAAGCGGGAATCCAGAAACTTATAAGTATCTGAAATGCTTGTCTTCGACCTGATCGGGGAATGACAAACATTGGTGTCATAATGACTTTTTACGGGACCATCAATTCTGGAGAGTAATGCTAAATAAAAACTATTTCGACAACACTTCCGGAGAATGTTGACAAGCGAAAATATGTCCGGAAGCCGGCGTTTGCAAAGGTGGACGCTCATTGCTGCAAATCTCCGGAATGGCTTCAGGACAGCGTTCCGCGAAAGGACAACCACGTTCGGTTATTTTCACCTCTCGGGCAATGCCGGCTTTGGCTTCCCTTGTAGAAAGTGTTTTCTCCAGCCAGCCTTGTTTCATTTCCGGAACCGAAGAAAGCAGGAGCCGCGTGTAA
>JABGPG010000007.1 GCA_018645085.1 Deltaproteobacteria bacterium | reverse complement strand
TGAGAGTGACGCAGACACAGAGAAAGACCTAAGTGAAGGAGAAGAAACATGAACTTTTTTTGGAAAATAATATTGTTCTTTGTTGTTATTCGTTACGGTTTTTTCGGTTTACTTTTTCCATGGATTTCACAATTGGCTGTAGGTGCGCCTAATTTGTTGCCTGCTCCGGCCGCTGCCTTGAGCATGTATACCTGGTTGATGATGGTAGCCATTGCAATTTATATTCTCTCAAGTGAGGAACGGAGTGTAGATTTTATGTCTCCAGTTCATCAGTTTCTGAAACCGCAAACGTCTTTGTTGAAAAAAGGGATACAACTGGTTGTTATGGTCACCATACCATTATTTGGAGGTTGGAGTTATTTCGATTCTAATTCTCCTAAAATGGTCAGCCCGACTGCAGTGCGGATACAACATCCAACCATGCCAGGTTCTTTTGAAGATATGGAAAATCCGATGCGTCACCCCACTGATGAACAGGTAGAGGAATTCATTGTTGAACAAAAAGAATTAGCCGAAGAAGCAGCGGACGATGAAGAAATGGAACCCGTCAACGTACCTTCAAATAAGAAAGAAGGACGACTTGCTTTGATTGCTAAATGGACGGAAGAAGGTGCGGCTCTTTATGCGGTCAATTGCCGACCCTGTCATGGAATGCAGGCCGATGGTGTGGGACCGATGGCAGTAGGCTGGCGTTTGCAACCAGCAAATTTTAGAGATCCTGGAACAATTGCGACAATTGTTGAGGAATACGCTTTCTGGCGTGTGAGCAAAGGCGGTCCTGGTTTACCTTCTGCTTCCACACCCTGGGATTCAGCAATGCCGATTTGGGACTTGGATCTGACTGAGGATGAGCGTTGGAAACTTTTGCTTGGTGAATATTTTCTTGCCGGAGTCGGTCCAAGACAAACAGAAAAACTGGAATAACCGTAGGTAGCATAGTTCAAGATTCGTGTTGTAAATTGTAATTCGTGAAGAAATTAATAATGTTTTTCGGATATTCAAACAAAATAATAAAACTGGTTAGTTGGCTTTCTTTTTTGCTGTTGCTGTTAAGCAGCACGGGTTCCGGAATCCTAATTGCCCAAACCGCAGATAAACTTCCGGCAACAGAAGAAAACGTAGCGGCAGGTAAACAGATTTATCGGGATAGTTGCTGGTATTGTCACGGCAAAGTTGGGGATGGAAACGGTCCTGCGGCAGATTTCCTCGATCCTCGTCCAAGGGACTTCACGGCGGGAATGTATAAAATCCGTACAACCAAAACCGGAGAATTGCCTACCGATGAAGATCTCTTTCGGATTATCAGTAAAGGCATTCCTGGAACCGCCATGCCGCGCTGGGAACTGACCCTATCCGAGGATGAACGCTGGAAAGTACTGCAGTATATTAAAACCTTTGCTGTTGAATTTGCGGATCCGGAATATGATCCTTACTTAGCAGTGGTTGAAATTCCACCCAGAGTAGAATCATCTCCGGAAAGCATTCTCAAAGGCCGGAAAATATTTGAGAAAAATAAATGCTTTGAATGTCATGGTTTGGAAGGCAAAGGTGACGGACGAGAAGGTTTGGAGGACGGCTGGGGTTTTCCGGTACGTGTCCGGAACTTGACAAGAGGGTCAAATATAAAAGGTGGGAAAAATCCGGAGGACATTGTTTATCGTTTTACCACAGGAATCAACGGCACTCCGATGCCGTCTTTTGCCAAAAATATCGGTGGAGAAGAGCGCTGGCATTTAGCGAACTATATTGCTTCTATTGCCAGTACAGAGTACAGCGAGGGTGTAATACTCAAGGCCGTTAAAATTGAACAGTCTGTACCGACGGATGCGGACGCTGAAATCTGGAACACACTTCCGCAATTGCGAATTCCTTTGGCCGG
>JABGPG010000092.1 GCA_018645085.1 Deltaproteobacteria bacterium | reverse complement strand
TGACAGTCAATTTACGACCGAGACTACCACCAGGATGAAACAAGGCAAAATCATCTTCACTAAACTGACGCTGCTCAAGTAAACACATGGCAAGTGAGTCACCCAAAGCCAGAGTTGCTGTACTGCTTGCTGTGGGAGTCAGTCCCAGCGGACAGGCTTCCTTTTCAACAGCAATGCTCAAATGAACTGTAGCCGCCTGTGCCAGGGTCGAATCCGGTTTTCCGGTCATTGCAATCAGCGGGACTCCAATTGCTTGAATATGACCAATCATCTGCAGAACTTCATTGGTCTCACCGCTATATGAGAAAGCAATTACTACATCCTGTTTGGTAATGATTCCCAAATCACCGTGAGTACTTTCTCCTGCATGTAAAAAAAGCGCTGGTGTTCCTGTACTGGTTAGTGTCGCAGCAATTTTTTGAGCAATCAGTCCGCTTTTTCCCATTCCCGCCAGAATCACTTTTCCCTGACAGGCATAAAGCAATTTGACAGCTTCTTCAAATTCAGCACCTAGGCGCTCAATTAATCCTTCTAATCCAGCGATTTCAATTTTTAAAGTTTCGCGCGCACGCTCCAGTAAAGATGACATTTATCTTATCCGTATAAGATTCCCTGTTTTGTGAAATGCCTCATTGTCGCAGAATCCCTTAAATCTCCTGCTTTGAGAATTACCGTATCAGTATTGTGCTTTCCTTTTTTACTTGGTAGCGAGCCTCCTACCGCAAGCCGATATGGAGGAATAACAGGCAGCAGGAACTTTTTGTCGCCGACTACACATTCTAGTGGCGGTACAAAATCACCTGTATCTTCATCATATATTTTCTTACCGGAAGCCATTATTACACCGCTGGCGATTACCGAACCTTCACCTATAATTCCTGTTACCTCACACATTGCGCCGATCTTAACGTGATCTTCAACAATGGAAGCCAACCTGCCCGCCGGTTCTAGAATTCCTTCAATTCCGGAACCTGCGCCAAACTTCACATTTTTACCAATTTGAGCACATGACGCAACACGCGCTCCTCCGTCTATCATACAACCGTCTCCCGCAATATAAGCACCTATGTTGACAAAAGCGAGGTTCATGACAACTGTTCTTGGACCAATGTAAGCTCCGGCACGCACCATACAGCCCGGAGCATAACGCACACCACCCTGCTCAAAATCCTCTTCCGTAAAGTTTGCTGTTTTCAAAGGAATCTTATCCCAATATTTTCCTTCCATGCGTACGTTGCCGTGTGTACCAAAATAATTTAGAACCCCGTCAATCGTATATGGTTGAGGTTCCCAGATACCTTTTACTTTTTCTGCAGCCCGAACCTTACCTTGATTTAACAAATCAATGAAAACCTCGCATTCCTCGGCAGATGCTTTTTGTCCTGCAAGATTTGTCAACAGATCGTTACAAGAACTTTCAACAATTTCAATCCTCAGGTACTCTCTTTTTTTAAGGCCTAGCAGCAATTCGAGTTTCTGATGTTTTCCGGGATTTTTCTGCGCGTCTTCTACATGTTCACCGAAGAGCCTCAGCCCTTCTTTTGCCGCTTCCAGATTGATTCCACCTTTTTTATCAGCAATATGCTGGAACACCTGGATTGAGCCCTGCCGTCCGGGAATATTAGGGATGATGGAAACCAGATCGTCACGTTCATTGTAGAGGCGCAGCAACACAGTATTTTTCGTTGTTGGAATAGATTTCAGATTTTCTGCAAATGTTTTCATTGGATATGTTTAGTAAAAGATTTTTCCAACACTGGGACGCGTTGACTGATGATTTAAATAATTCACCTTAATATGTTTTTACAAACAATTAATAAAGAATTTTCTAATAGCAAGAGTAGAGCAATAGTCCTTATTTGTCTATATTTTTGGTAAACATATAGACACTTTGTACTTTCCAT
>JABGPG010000124.1:10159-11766 GCA_018645085.1 Deltaproteobacteria bacterium | reverse complement strand
CTGGTGCGGGCGGAGAGACTCGAACTCCCAACATTCAGATTCGAAGTCTGACGCTCTATCCAGTTGAACTACGCCCGCAAGCAGAAAATTTAGGTAGGAATTTTTGAAAATTTGTCAGCAGAAAAAAACTGGGGCGAGCGAAGGGGTTTGAACCCTCGACCACCGGAATCACAATCCGGAGCTCTACCAGCTGAGCTACGCCCGCCATTAAGATTTTATTTTTTTCCAATGGGATTAAGTGGTTTTGCGAAATTTCTGCAACCTGACAAAACGAACTCAAAACGGAGATTGTGAACAAGCTTGATATCACCAGTTTGTTCAGCAGTTTGCAAGTCCTTCTCTTATATATCCCATCTAGTAATAATAGCCTTGAACCAGTTTATTTGCAACAAAAATAATTTTTCAGGACAAGACTTCAACTGCCATTGCAGTAGCTTCACCACCGCCGATGCAGAGGCTGGCCACCCCGCGGGTTTTACCGTATTTTTGTAAAGCGGAAATCAAGGTCACCAGAATCCTTGTTCCGGAAGCACCTACAGGATGTCCGAGTGCACAGGCCCCGCCGTGTACATTAACTTTGTCAGCAGGCAAATCGAGATCTTTCATGGCTGCCATTGTGACTACCGCAAAAGCTTCGTTGATTTCAAATAAGTCTACGTCATCTACATTCCAGCCGACAGTTTCAAGCAGATTCCTAATTGCACTGACCGGTGCAGTTGTGAACCATGCAGGTTCCTGTGCAAAACTGCTGTGACCCAGAAAACGCGCGATTGGTTTTAAGCCTCGTTTTTTTGCAGTCGATTCACGCATCATCACCAAAGCCGCGGCACCGTCAGAAATGGAAGAAGAATTTGCCGCTGTAACTGTCCCGTCCTTATCAAAGGCAGGTCGTAATTTTGGTATTTTTTCCAAATTTGCTGTTAGCGGTTGTTCATCCTGCTCAACTGTGACTTCTCCCTGACGATTTTTGAATGTCACCGGAGTTACTTCTGCATCGAAACTTCCGTCTTCGATTGCTTTTTTGGCACGTGTTAAAGAACGGATCGCAAATTCATCTTGAGCCTCTCTGCTAAATCCATATTTTTTAGCGGTTCTTTCTGCGAAAACGCCCATCAGTTTACCTTTATCAAAGGCATCTTCGAGTCCGTCAAGAAACATGTGATCCAACATTTGACCATGACCAAGACGTTGACCGCTACGGGCTTTGGGCAAAATATACGGGGTATTCGACATGCTTTCGAGTCCTCCGGCTACCATGACTTCGTTTGTTTCGGCTTTCAGCAAATCATGTGCGAGCATAGTTGTTTTCATTCCTGAACCACACATCTTGTTTACGGTCGTGCAACCTGTTGAGACAGGAATTCCTGCTCCTAGAGAAGCTTGACGTGCAGGAGCTTGTCCCAGACCTGCAGGTAGTACGCATCCCATCAGGACTTCATCAACATCTTCCGCAGGAACTCCGCCACGCTCAAGAGCAGCACGAATGGCGAAACTTCCTAATTCAGGTGCGGAAACATCTTTTAAAACTCCTTGAAATCCGCCCATTGGAGTACGGGCCATTCCTACAATAACGATTGGATCACTTGTGCTCATTGCTTTCCTTTCTT
>JABGPG010000124.1:4588-10059 GCA_018645085.1 Deltaproteobacteria bacterium | reverse complement strand
ATAAAGTCTTGCTGAAAAATTCCAGCGTGTAATGATTATAGCAGAGTTGATTATACACTAAAAAGTTAAAAACTTGGAAAAAGGTATTTTACTACCGATTAATTTAGTTTAGATAGAAAAAGCAATTAAAACAGTTCTCTGGGATAGCAATAATAGTTAATTCGAATTTTAGAACTGTTGATGTGGTAAAAATATTTGAAAGACTGCTCCAGCAGAATTACCGGAAGAGTAACGTAATAAGCCTTTATGCGCCTGAATCAAGCGGTGAGAAATTGACAAACCAAGACCGTGACCTTTTTCCTTAGTGCTAAACAGCGGTTTAAATAATTGATTACGCATTGCAAGAGAAACTCCTGCACCTTCATCTTCTACTGAAATCAACATATAATTCAGTTCAGGATTCAGATTCGTTCCGGCCAGTTCCCATTTTCCGCAATATCGTGTATGAACTGTAACAGCACCGGCGGAGGGTGATGCCTCAACCGCATTTCGGATCAAATTCAAAAATACTTGATGTAGTTTGTCACGGTCAGCCTGTATGTCCGGAAGTGAGGTATCAAAACTGCGGATAAAACGAATATTCGAAACTGTGTTTTGCTCAAAAAGAATTACCGTGTTCAACAGTTCATGCACGTCGAATTGAGTTATCTCCAGAGGCATTGGTTGTGAATGGAGCAGCAGTTGCTTCAACAAACGCTCGACACGATCCAGTTCTGCCAGCATCATTCCGGTGGAGGTATTTTTGATCTTTGCTTTGTTTAGATCACGTTCCAGTAACTGGAGCATTCCTCTTACGCCGCTGAGCGGATTTTGAATTTCATGCGCCAGTGACGCGGCCAGTGTTCCCAGCGAACGTGCCAGTTGCTCCTCCTGTTCTCTGGCTTGCGACTCCTGCAGATTGGTGCTTTCCAGCAAAGTGATGACAGCCTGTTTAACGTGGCCGTATTTGTTAAGCACCGGAGCAATCACAATTTCTGCACCTCTCTCCTGTAAAGGAGGTGTCTGCAGAACATAGCCTCCCATCCTGAAAACTTTAGCGGTTTCGAGCACACCGCTGATTTTTTCCTGAATCAAAGGATCCTCATGAAACAACGCACTGCTTTGTTTGCCCAGTAGACGTACAGAATCTTTTTGCCAGAATTGCGCGGCAGAATCGTTACAATAAACTACCTCACCCTTCTGGTCAATTACCAGTACCGCCTGCTGCAGATGGTCTGTTAATGAGCTGATGAGCGCCTTGGAGAGCATGAGGAGTTGAGTTTGAAAAGTAAAAATAAACCGAAAAAACAAGCGTCCAGCTTATGGCTAAAGCATAAGAAGGACAAGTTTTTATCAGCTGCCGCAATTTTGGAATAGTTGAAATGTCCAGCCGCTTAGCTTAAGATACAGGATACTATTCCTGATACTAAAATTGAAATGTCTGAAACACAAAATTCCACTTCAGTTTATATTGCCAAGCAGTCGGACTTGTTCCTCGATGAAGCTAAAGGTTCGGTTCAAACGGACATTCCGGACTCAGCTTTCAATGCGGACAATGACAGACTAGCGGTGATCGAGGCTTCTGCCGGAACCGGAAAGACATTTGCTCTAGTTGAACTGGTGCTGGAATTGTTGCTGGAGCAGGAAATTCCACTCAAAAGCATTCTGCTCGTTACCTTCACTGAAAAAGCCACTGCCGAATTGCGTCTGCGTCTGCGTACAAAACTCCGTGATTTGTTGGCAACTTGTGAACAAAACGACGCTCCTCCCACAATTGTTACAGGAGTACCATTTTGGGAAATCAACACTGCCCGTAAAAAACAATTAAAAGCTGCTCTGCTGGATTTTGATTCTGCGCCGGTATACACAATTCACGGCTTCTGCAAACGGATATTACGTGAATTTGCTTTTGAAAACAGGCAATTATTTGAACAGCAATTATGCGATACAGAGCTGCTTTTTCCGGAAGTATTCCGACGTTATATTCGGCGTGAATTACTCTCACAAAATACACCTGTTGCGGAGCTTTTCGCACTTTACGTTAAATATGCGGAAGGAAATTTAGCAACACTGGAAAAAGATATTATATTTTTACTTTCTAAAGTTGGAGAATTCAGGCCGAATTTGCCCGCTTTTGACGTTTTTCAAACAGAATTTTCTACATGCTGGCAGGTTTTAGTTTCACTAGATTTGAGTTTACGCCAGCAGAAACTGCTTCAGCATCCGCTACGCAGTGCCTTTGAAATAACCGCGCTCAATGAAACTTCGAGCAAGAAAACGATGAGCAACCTGGATTTGCTGCTGGAAAGTTTAGCTGCTGCTCATGCAGGTGCAGCGATCACTGAAATAATACCTGACTTTTTAGCAATGGATCTTGGTGCGCTTACTACTCCAAGATGCAGAAAAAGTTTAAAGTCCGGAGAACAGTGGCTCAGTCCAAAAGATTTTCCGCCTGCAGAACTGGCCTGGATTGACGCAGTTGCGGAGTGTGAGAAATTGCGGCAGAATTATAATTTATCCGGAGCTTCAAAAAAAATCCTGAAAGCCTGGCTTACTCAGCAGGTTCTTGAAGATGTACGTAGAGAACTTGCTCAGGCCAAACTGGAACAGGGTGCATTTGATTTTGACGATTTGCTGCGGATTGTTGAAGAACAGGTGATTCCGCAAAACACGGAAAGTTCAAACCCTACCGCTCTCACAAAAGCGGTGCGTAAAAAATATGTCTGTGCAATCGTTGATGAGTTTCAGGACACTGATCGTCGGCAATGGAATATTTTTCGGCAGTTGTTTTTGGAAAGTCCGGAGCATCGTTTAATCGTGATTGGCGATCCAAAACAAGCTATTTATTCTTTCCGCGGTGCGGATATATTTACCTATCTGCAAGCACGAAAAACCTTTCAGCAAAAAACCTCACGGTTGGCGTTTTCGTTGAAAAATAATTTCCGTTCGTCTGAAGAAATGCTGCAAGGGCTGAATCAGATTTTCAGCGGAGCCACATGGTTTCCGGAAAAACGTGGAATTCTCTATCAGCAGGTCGGTTGCGGGAAACCAGAACTGAAACTGAAAGACGATACCCCGAATCGAAATGCTATCCATTTGCTGGAACTGCAAGCTCAGTTTACAATTTCAGGAAAAAAAATAGCAGAGCAGAAAAAGCTAAAAACCCCAAAAATATCTTTAACTTTATTGGCAGAGTTAGCTGCTTTAAGCGGTAATAAATATTATGGAAATGAGGCTTTATTGCACGCTGTTCAGGCAGAGTTGGGCCAGGAAATTAGTGCAGAAAATCAAAGTGCGTTGCTGAATTTATTCCTGGATGAACAGGCGGAAAACGCGACAATCCGTTTTGCGGAGGAAATCGCGCTGGAAATAAAAGCACTGCTGAGGATAGGTTCAGCCGAAAATGAACGTCCGCTCTGGAAGGATGATCAAGGAGAACGTGCTTTAAAAGAACAGGATATTTGCGTGCTGTTCCGTAAAAGTAAGGAAGGTGAAACATTGGGGAAAGCCCTGCGGCGGCAAGGCATCGATTTTTCTTTTTACAAACAGAAAGGTTTGTTTGCTGGTCGTGAAGCTCAGGAAATACTCGATCTGCTGGAAGCAGTTGCACATCCAGTCGATCACTCACGATCTGCTAAACTTTGGCTGACGAGATTTTTTGGCGCGAACATTAATGAACTTGCACAAGCGTCTACCTGGGATGCGGATTTTATCCATCAACTTCAGGAATGGAACTCACTGGCGGAGGCTCGACGTTTCCGCAGGCTTTTTGACCAAATCCTGCAGCGTACAAAACTGATTGAACGTGAATTGCTGCTTGGTGGAGATGAGAGAAGTGTCACCAATTATGTGCATTTGTTTGAGGTGCTGAACCGTAAAGTTATTGAACGGCATCTTGATTTATTTGAACTGATTCAATTGTTGCGGCGTTTCATCGAGGGTAAAGAAGATCCAGGAGAAAATGAGAATTTGCTGCGTCTGGAAAGTGAACGTGATGCCGTGCAGTTGATGACAATGCATGCAGCAAAAGGTTTGGAATTTCCGGTAGTGTTTTTGTTCGGTGGGCTTACAGGCAGTCTTAAAAACACGATACAGTTTTATCATGATGCGGCTGAAAAACCGATCATTGATCTACTCAATTCAAAGATTCCTGAGGAACACGAGTGGCAGGTGGAAGCAGAACAGCAACGCTTGCTTTACGTTGCCATGACACGTGCCTGCGGACGTCTATATTTGCCCTGCGTTGGTTATTTGCAGGGAAATTCAGGAAAGCGTGTCTGCAAAGTTGGCAGTGGATATTCGATGCTCAATGAACAGTTATCAATGATCAGTGAACAAATATTTGCTGAAAAAAATAATTCTACATTCAGCAGCAGTAAAGTCGGAACTTCTGCAGTAAATCTTGAAGTAAAAATTGATGCAACTCAGCAGCAAAAGTTACGCGAATGGAAACCTCCGGTATTGCCTGAAGTTCCGGAAAGTTTAACTGAAACAGAAAATCCAAACAGACTCTTCAGTCAACTCCGATTTAAAAAAAGAGGTTTTGTGCTGAGTTCCTTCAGCAGGATGAACAGGAAAAATGAAGAAAAAAATGCAACCCAAAAATGGACTAACAGCAAGGAAATTACAAATGTTGAAATCCGGACAGCCGCGGAATTGGGTTTGCGTAGAGAAGATGATGAAGGAGAAACCACACAGTTTCCGGAAATCCAGCAGTCGGACTCTGTTGCGAAAATGCAGATTACTGTAAGCAAGCTCCGGAAAGATCCACTTCCCGGAGGAGCTCAAACCGGAAACCTGCTGCATGAATTGCTGGAGCGTATTGATTTTTCAATAATACGGGAAACTAAATCTGCAGAAGAATGGTTCGAACTTTCAGCGGTTAGCCGTATGATTAGCTCAATTAACGAACGTTACGGACGTTCGGCTGAAACGGAAAGTAGAATCGCAGAAATTATCTGGAACACTTTACGTACTCCGCTCAGGCTCGGAAAAACTCCGGATGCGCCTGAACTCGAATTAGCTGATGTAAAAAAAGATTTACGCGAAGCAGACTTTTATTTCCCAATTCCGCATAAATCAGGGAACGCGGAAGTAATTCAAGCAAGCAAGGATGGGGACATTAGCGGCAGGAATTCTGCCAGCAGCGTTGAAGGCTGGACAATCGAAAAAGGATTTTTGCGTGGTTCGATTGATTATTTGTTTGAACACGAAGCTAAAATATATTTGCTCGACTGGAAAAGTAATTTGCTGAAAAATTATGGTCCGGAATCGGTCGAACATGAGGTAATGGAAAACTATGAACTGCAACTGCAAATTTATACTCTTGCCACTTCTTACTGGTTTAAACTGGACAGCGAGGAAAAATATAACGAAATATTCGGCGGGGTGCTCTATCTCTTTTTACGCGGAATTGGAGAAAAATCCGCAAGCTCCGGAGACGCAACAAATTCCGTAAATTCAGCAAACTACGCAAACGAAGGTGTTTATTT
>JABGPG010000124.1:0-4488 GCA_018645085.1 Deltaproteobacteria bacterium | reverse complement strand
GAGACGCAACAAATTCCGTAAATTCAGCAAACTACGCAAACGAAGGTGTTTATTTTAAACGGCCGAGTTGGACAGAATTGAAAGCATACGAAACCCGCTTGAGCCTCGAAAAATATTGAGCAGAAACACGGACAGAAAAGTCCACTCTCAAGATGTTTAACGCTCTAAAATCCCCGGCAGCTTCAGTCCTTTTTCCCTTGCGCAGTCTTTCGCGATTTCATAACCTGCGTCAGCGTGGCGCATCACACCTGTTGCTGGATCATTCCATAAAACCCGCTCAATTCGTTTCGCCGCTTCCGGTGTGCCGTCACAGCAAATAACTAATCCTGCATGCTGGCTGAAACCGATTCCGACTCCGCCGCCGTGATGAAAGCTGACCCAGGTTGCGCCGGACGCGCAGTTGAGCAGAGCGTTCAGCAAAGGCCAGTCCGAAACTGCGTCTGAACCGTCCTGCATGGATTCTGTTTCACGATTAGGTGAAGCAACTGAACCGGAATCCAGATGATCACGTCCGATGACAACTGGTGCTTTGAGTTCACCGCTGGCCACCATCTCGTTGAAGGCAAGTCCAAGCCGGTGACGGTCACCAAGGCCAACCCAGCAAATTCTTGCCGGAAGCCCTTGAAAGGCGATTCGTTCCTGCGCCATGTCGATCCAGTTGTGAAGGTGCGGATCATCCGGAATCAGTTCTTTGACTTTTGCATCGGTTCGGTAAATGTCTTCCGGATCACCTGAAAGCGCGACCCAGCGGAACGGACCAACTCCACGGCAAAATAAAGGCCGGATATATGCCGGAACAAAACCTGGAAAATCAAAAGCATTTTTAACACCTTCCTCTAAAGCAAACTGGCGGATATTGTTGCCGTAATCAACTGTCGGAATGCCCTGATTCCAAAACTCCAGCATTGCTTCTACATGAATTTTTATCGAAGCACGAGCGGCTTTTTCAATCTTTTTCGGATTACTTTTTTGTTGAGAACGCCATTCCTCGACTGTCCAGCCGAGAGGCAAATAACCATGCACAAGATCGTGTGCTGAAGTTTGATCTGTGACTAAGTCCGGACGGATTCCGCGTTTAAGCATTTCCGGAACCACTTCCGCGGCATTCCCAAGCAGTCCAACCGAAACGGCACGCTTGTCATTTTTTGCACGCTCTATAATTTCAAGTGCTTCGTCTAAAGTTTCTGCCCTTTCATCCAGATATTTTGTACGCAAACGGAAATCTATTCTGCTTGAATCACACTCAACAGCCAAACATGACGCACCGGCCATCGTGGCTGCCAAAGGCTGTGCACCGCCCATTCCGCCCAATCCGGCAGTCAGAAACCAGCGTCCGCTTAAATCTCCGTCGTAGTGTTGTCTTCCTGCTTCAACGAAGGTTTCATATGTCCCCTGTACAATGCCCTGTGAAGCGATGTAAATCCAGCTTCCTGCAGTCATTTGACCGAACATCATCAAACCTTTACGGTCAAGTTCATTGAAATGATCCATCGTTGCCCAGTGCGGAACCAAGTTTGAGTTGGCAATCAAAACACGCGGTGCATCAGCATGAGTTCGAAATACGCCAACCGGTTTTCCCGACTGCACCAGCATCGTTTCGTCATCACCGAGCGTTTTCAGCGTTTCCAGGATCAAGTCAAAATCCTTCCAGGTTCTTGCGGCTTTTCCGATTCCGCCGTAAACAATCAATTCGTCAGGATTTTCCGCAACGTCCGGATCAAGATTATTTTGGATCATCCGATACGGAGCTTCTGTCAGCCAAGAACGGCAGCTGAGTTCTGTACCACGTGGAGCACGGATGGTTCGGGAAGTGTTTGTGTTTGACATGATTTTCTTAAATTCAGGTTAAGCTTGTAATAGTTTGTTCCAGACAACTCAGCAGTTTTTTTAAATGAACCCGCAGTTTTTCCGCTTTTTCTTCATGATAAAGCCATGGTGCAGACTCATCCATGTATGTTTGCTGTGCTAATTCCAGTTGAATCACGTGAATTCCTTTTTCGGGATTTCCGTAATGGCGTGTCGTCCATCCACCTTTGAATCGACCGTTTAACACAGAACT
The DNA here is from genome assembly GCA_018645085.1 of Deltaproteobacteria bacterium. Taxonomy (GTDB): domain Bacteria; phylum SAR324; class SAR324; order SAR324; family NAC60-12; genus Arctic96AD-7. The sequence continues at coordinate 2,429 of JABGPG010000124.1, read as the reverse complement.
GTAACCGTCAGCTTCAGCGCATATTTCAAGAGCCGCGGCTTCAATTTCTGGAGCACAGGTGCTTGTGTTGTAGGTACCTAAATTGAAATCCGGCAACTCGCCTTCAAACAAAAAAGGCAGACGGGAGCGGATCGAATGACAATCGAAGAGCAAAACTGTTCCATGTATTTTACGAACACGTTCAATTTGTTCCGCAAGTGCGCTGTGATAAACCGCATGATAATTTTTACGCCGGATTTCAATTTCTTCCGCATCCGGTTCTGTGCCGTGTAAGCCTCGCTTTTGATAAATCGATCGGCCTTCAAAATCAACGGTTGGGCAAAGCTCAGTTGTGTTCTGTCCGGGATAAAGCGAACTGCCGGAAGGGTCTCGGTTTGCGTCAATCAAATAGCGTGAAAAGGTAGCTTCAACGACTGACGCATCCGCAAGCAAACCGTCATAAAGCCGGTGAATATGCCAGTCCGTGTCGGCCATTTCCCTTCCGAGTTCATTGTAATGCTCAGACAATTCAGTCGGCAAAAAAGTTCCTCCGTGTGGTTGTGCTAAAATTACAGGACTACTTCCCTCAAAAATATCAACTGGGTTCATAGGCTTTACTAATTCTGACTTTCACGTAATTTTGGAAAATTTGCTTCACCTGCCGCTTTAATAAGTTTACCGTTGCGAATCAGCATTGCGGCATTTTCCAGATCCGGAGCCAGAAAGCGGTCTTCCTCCAGAAATGCAACGTTTTCACGCACTTCCGCCAAAACTCGATTCAGGCTGGAACTCGTGTTAAGCGGGCTAAGGCTCGCTTTGCGGATCTCCAATCCCTGCGCTGCTGTAAGCAGTTCAATGCCGAGAATTCGGCCAAGATTATCATTCATTGTCAGCAAGCGCCTAGCTGCGTGTGTGGCCATCGAAACATGGTCTTCCTGGTCTGCACTGGTCGGAGTGGAGTCAGTTGAACATGGATTGGCCAGGTGTTTATTTTCGGACATTAACGCTGCGGAAGTTATTTCTGCCACCATAAATCCGGAATTTACTCCTGCGTCCGGAGACAAAAAAGGAGGTAAGCCAAAATTTAGTTTAGGATCAACCAAGAGTGCGATCCGTCGTTGAGCAATTGCTCCTATTTCGGCTAGTGCTAAAGCAGTTTGGTCTGCAGCAAAAGCGACTGGTTCTGCGTGAAAATTGCCTCCGGAAACAATCTGCAGCGGAATTTCCGTTTCACCTGTGGAGAGAACCAGTGGATTATCCGTGACAGCATTTGCTTCGATGGAGAGTGTGTTTGCTGCCTGTCGCAACAAATCTATACAAGCTCCGGTTACCTGCGGTTGACAACGGATACAATACGGATCCTGAACGCGTACATCTCCATCAAGGTGAGATTCCCGGATTTCCGAATCCTGCATCAAATTGCGTAAAGTTTGTGCAGCGTCGATTTGACCCTGGTGTCCGCGTAAATTTTGAATCTCCGGATGAAACGGAGCAGTCGAAGCCATGGCCGAATCTGTCGAAAGTGCTCCCGTTATCAATGCAGCTAAGACACAGCGCCAGCCTTCAAACACTCCTGCCAAAGCTAATGCAGTGGAAACTTGCGTCCCGTTGATCATCGCCAAGCCCTCCTTTGCTCGCAAAACCAAAGGTTCACGCTTAATTATTTGTAAGACTTCTGCTCCGGAAAATGTCTGACCTTGATAAATCGCTTGGCCTTCTCCAATTAAAACTGCAGTCATGTGCGCCAGTGGAGCAAGATCTCCGGACGCGCCAACTGAGCCTTGTGCCGGAATAACCGGAGTTACACCTTTTTCCAGCATAGCTTCAATTTGTTCAATCACTTTCCAGCGTACTCCGGAAGCGCCTCTTCCCAGCGAAAGGAGTTTAAGCACCATTACCATACGGACAATTTTTTCCGGAAGCGGTTCTCCGACTCCACAACAATGTGAGAGGATCAGGTTTCTTTGCAGGAGTTCGGTTTGTTCCGCAGGAATACGAATACCGGAAAGTTTGCCGAATCCGGTGTTGATACCGTAAATCGGAGCATCGGCATTTGCTGCTTTTTCGACAAAATTTGCGGCCTGTTCGACTGCTTGTTTTGCTTCCGAATTTAAGGTCACCGCAGGACTTTCCCAATATATTTGAGACAAATCAGCCAAACTGACTTTTCCCGGTGTGAGATTTAAACTCATACTATCTCCAATAATTACGTTTGTTTCAGCCACGGATAAACACGGATATTTTTCAGCCACGGATAAACGCGGATATATTTTAGCCACGGATTCACACGGATATATTTTAGCCACTGATTCACACGGATGTCCACGGATATTGTGTTAGTGTTAGTGCGCTTTTTTCAGCCACGGATAAACACGGATGTTCACGGATATTTTTCAGCCACGGATAAACACGGATGTTCACGGATATTATGTTAGTGTTAGTGCGCTTTA
>JABGPG010000008.1 GCA_018645085.1 Deltaproteobacteria bacterium | reverse complement strand
AAAAGAGATCGTTTATGATGAAAGCAAAATACTGACGCTTTCATCCCTCGAACACATCCGTTTACGCCCCGGCATGTACATTGGCCGTCTGGGCAACGGTTCCCATCCCAGCGACGGCATCTACGTTTTGCTTAAAGAGATTGTTGATAACTCAATTGATGAATTTATCATGGGTTTCGGCAAACGCATTGACATCCGTATTGACAATGGTATCGTTAATATCCGTGACTTCGGACGTGGCATTCCTTTGGGAAAAGTGGTGGAATGTGTTTCGATCATCAACACCGGCGCAAAGTACAACGATGAAGTTTTTCAATTCAGTGTTGGTCTAAATGGAGTTGGAACAAAAGCGGTGAATGCTCTTTCCGAAAAGTTTTTAGTGACTTCTTTTCGCGATAAAAAGTTGCTTTCCGCCGAGTTTAAATCAGGAGAATTAACAGACAAACCTGCAGCAGATGAGACAAACGAAAGCAACGGTACAAGAATCAGTTTTACTCCGGATTCAAAGTTATTTCCAAATTATGCTTACGATCTCGGCACTATCCGGAAACAACTCTGGAACTACGCCTACCTGAACCGCAAACTTACTATCACACTGAACGGTGAAAAATTTAAATCCGAAAACGGCTTGCTGGATTTAATGCAGGAAGAAGTAGGTGACGCGAATCTTTATGATATTGTGCACTGCCAGAACGGACAATTGGAGATGGCCTTTACACATACTGAACGTTACGGTGAGGAATATTTCAGCTATGTAAACGGTCATCACACAAACGATGGAGGATCGCACCTTTCCGCATTTCGAGAAGGCATTCTCAAAGGAGTCAACCAATTTTTTAATGCCAGTTTTGATGGTCCGGACATCAGAGACGGCATTGTCGGTGCGGTTGCGGTAAAAGTAAAGGAACCGGTTTTTGAGTCACAAACTAAAAACAAACTGGGGAATTCCGATCTGCGTTCCTGGATGATGCCGTTGGTGCGTGATACTTTTGTTGATTTTCTTTATAAACATCCGGAAGTTGCAGAACCGCTCAAAGTAAAAATTCAGTCCAACGAGCGTATCCGCAAGGAACTCAGCAATGTAAAAAAGGCCGCAAGGGACAATGCCAAAAAATCAGCACTGACAATTCCCAACCTCAAAGACTGCAAATTTCATCTTGGTGACAAAAGCGGACGCGGAGATGACAGCACAGTCTTTATCACCGAGGGTATTTCCGCCGGTGGAAGTATGATCAGCGCTCGTGATGTTTATACCCAGGCTGTTTTCTGCCTCAAGGGTAAACCGCTCAATTGTCACGGTCAGGGCAAAGAAGCCATCTACAAAAACCTTGAACTCTATAATGTCATGAAAGCCCTCGGGATTGAGGACTCACTCGACGATTTGCGTTACAATAAAGTCGTAATTGCGACAGATGCTGATGTAGACGGATTGCATATCCGTAATTTGCTGTTGACCTTCTTTTTACAGTTTTATGAACCGCTGGTATTGCAAGGGCACATTTACATCCTTGAAACACCGCTCTTTCGTGTACGCAACCAAAAAATTACACGTTATTGTTACAATGAGTCAGAAAGAGATGCTGCATTTGAAAGCCTGCGTAAAGGTACTCATCTGGAAGTTACACGCTTTAAAGGGCTTGGTGAAATTTCACCAAAAGAGTTCGGACAGTTTATTGGTAAAAATATGCGGGCAGTTGGAGTAGGTGTTGAACACACTCACGAAATTCCGGATTTACTGAACTTCTACATGGGAAATAATACCGCTGAACGTCGTAGATACATTATGGAAAATCTAGTCTGAAATCCAATTGCGGCTAAAGCAGGAGGCACATAATCTGCACGGATTACAGTCTTTGAGACCGTAGTTAATACGCTCAAAAATGTATGCACTGAAATGTGCTTTAAAAATCACCATTGA
>JABGPG010000009.1 GCA_018645085.1 Deltaproteobacteria bacterium | reverse complement strand
ACGCTCGGTTTGAGAGTGCATCCAGTCTGGCACTTCCAGCAGGATCATTCTCCCATTCTACTACAGGATGCATGACGATTACCGTGCCTATCATTGCATCCGGAACTGTTTCACGAAGTTTGGAAACCGCAAGTCCATGTGCCAGATTCAGATGATGCGTTACAGCCATAACCGCAGTTGCAGACTGCATCCCGGGTGCATGCCTACCCCAGCCGTGTCCCAGCAAAGCTACAACATTCGGTTCATTGTGCGTAATGAAATTTTGAACGCGATCACCAAGATTTCTACCCATAATTTCTGCATATTCCGTAAAGCGGAAAGCCGTTTCTCTGTTGCGCCAACCGCCGAGATTTTCTAATCCCTGTGGTAAATCCCAGTGATTCAGGCAGAGCCACGGTTCAATGTTATGCTCCAGCAAAGAATCCACTAGACGTTTGTAAAAATCAATTCCGGCTTGATTGACCTTTCCGAAACCTTCCGGTTGAACGCGTGACCATGCAGTGGAAAAACGATAGGCTTTTGCTCCGAGTTCGACCAGCAGACGAATGTCTTCCGGATAACGCTGATAATGCTCACAGGCAACCGCGCCGCTGCTTTGATCAACGATGTTTTGTGGATTCTCACAATATGTATCCCAAATTGTTTTTCCGCGACCATCTGTATCCACAGAACCTTCAATTTGATAACTGGAAGTTGAAACTCCCCAGACGAAATTTTCCGGAAAATTTTTCATATATTTCTCATGAGTGTTTTTTATAGTTGACTTGTAGACTGCCTGAGCACCATTTCCGCCTGCCAAATTTGATGTAGTTTTTCCGGAGATCGTCCACCAATGACTTCCATCAGCAGTCCTACTAACTGCTCGCCTGCATTTCTTCCCGCTGGACGCATCACAGTCAACTGCGGAATATTTGTTTTTGCAATTTCTAAATCGTCATAACCAATCAGGGAAACATCTTTGCCGACTGTTAAATTAAGTTTCTGCAAAGCCTGTAAAATTCCCGTAGCAGTTTCTGTATGGAAAAGAATCGCGCTTGGCGGCTGTTCAAGTTTCATCAATGCTAATGTTTGTTCAAAACTGCTGAGCTGCATATCCTGATGCTTCCACTCCTTCACTAATTCCGGATCAAAAGGAAGCCCTCCGGATTTCAAACCGTTACGGTAGCCTTGAAGGCAAAATACAGGAAACATGTATTCCGGTTCTCCATTAATCAGCGCGATTCTTTTGTGACCCAACTCGATTAGTGATTTGCAGGCCTCACGAAATGCCAACTCTCCGTCCATGTCCACGAATGCATGCGGTCGCGGATCTTCCGTTCTGCCGTACAAAACGAAAGGGAAATTTTCATCCAGTAAATATGAAATGCGCTCGTCCTGTGCTTTGGTCATAGTTAATATTACGCCGTCCACACGCTTTCCCTGTACCATTCTCTGCAGTGATTTTATTTCCTGACTTGAGTCCGGAGCAACAGCGATTGTTAAGTCGTAGCCTATCTTACTCAGACTAACACTGATTCCTGCCAGCAAATCCAGGAAAAATGTATCTTTAAAATAGTTTTGACCGGGAGAAAGTGCAATGCCTATCGTTTCGGTTTTTCCTTTTTGAAGTCTTTGCGCAACCGGATTAGGGTGATAATTGTGCTTTTTGGCAGCCTCCTTTACACGCTGCTGTGTTTTTGAACTTACATCAGAATATCCTGCGAGAGCCCTTGATACAGTTGTGGGTGAAATTTCAAGTAGTTTTGCAAGTTGGCGTAAATTTACAGGCATAGGATCTCAACGAAATATCTCAACAAATAACAATAATTATGAATGATGGTTTCCAAAAACTCTGAAACCTCTAACTTGTCATTTCGACGGCAAGTAGAAAGCTTAATTATTTAAATACTTAACATAAAATAGCTTTCCAGCTTCGTTTGA
>JABGPG010000238.1:56555-64978 GCA_018645085.1 Deltaproteobacteria bacterium | reverse complement strand
AATTTCATTTTTTTTAAACCTAATTTTTAGGAGATAGTATGAGAATAATTAGAGTGGCAATGGTGTCATTGCTCTTATTGATGATTGCATTACCGGTATATGCTGGGGGGAGGCTCACGCTTTATTGTAGTCCGCAAATTGACTGGTGCGAATTGATGGTCAATGAGTTTGAGCAACGCACCGGGATCAAAGTTCGAATGACCCGCAAAAGTTCCGGTGAAACTCTGGCACAAATCCGAGCAGAAAAATCCAATCCCAAAGGTGACGTCTGGTGGGGTGGAACAGGAGATCCACATTTGCAGGCTGCCGAAGAAGGGCTGACACAGGCTTATACCTCGTCCAAGTTTTCTGAGTTGAACGATTGGGCCAAAACTCCACACAAAGCCACGGGCGGTAAAACCGTCGGAATTTACATGGGCGGACTCGGTTTTGGTTTCAATACTGAACTGTTGGCCAAAAAAGGCTTGCCGGAACCAAAATGCTGGAAAGACTTGCTGCATACCGCTTACAAAGGCGAAATTCAAATGGCAAACCCCAATACTTCCGGAACTGCTTATACTACTTTAGCCACAATGGTTCAATTGTTTGGAGAAGACGGCGGCTTTGATTATATGAAAAGTCTGCATCGAAATATCAACCAATACACCAAATCTGGTTCTGCTCCAATCAAATCTGCAGCGCGTGGTGAAAACACAATTGGTATTGTTTTCATGCATGATGCAGTGAAACAAGGTGTCAAAGGAATGCCCATTCAAACAGTTGCACCTTGTGAAGGAACCGGTTACGAGATTGGTTCAATGAGCATTATCAAAGGTGCACGCAATTTGGACAGTGCAAAAAAATGGGTGGATTTTGCGCTGACTGCAGATGTGCAAAGCATGGCTGCTTCTGTCAAATCTTATCAGGTGCCTTCCAATAAAAACGCATCTGTACCTAAAGAAGCCCCGGATGTCAGCAGCATCAAGCTGATTGATTATGACCATGCAAAATATGGTTCAAAAGCAGTCCGTACCGGACTTTTGGCAAAATGGGATCGAGATGTAAAAGTTCTTCCTCGCTGATCTTAACCCATCTTTTCTCCGGATGCCTTTCCAGGTTTCCGGAGACTTGTCTCATTTACTACATTCTTTCCAATTCATTTTACATGAAACTTAATCTGCCTTTTCTTGCATGGCTTGGGGTAGCCTGGTTTGGTTTTCTAGTTTTACCATGGTATGCGGCATATGACGGTTTCTGGAGTTTTGTCTGGATCACAGATGGTTATCCGACTTTTGACGAGTACTCACCTGGATTTTTACAAATCCTGATGCACCAACGCTGGTGGCTTTGGCCGTTGGTTTTAGTTTTGTTACTTCCTTTATCCGTTATACGGCTGGAAAAAACCGATCGCCGCTTCGCAAACATCCTTATTTTTTCAGGAGCTTTTGGTTTTGTTTATACTTTATTACAAGGTTTTGCAATTAGTTTACACGGATGGAACTGGGAATTCCTCAGAAACGGTTTTGGCGAATTAGGTCAAACACAATTTGGCATGGGCTATGGCGCTTTGCTTGTTTGTGGAGGGTTTTTGTTTATCTTCACACAAGGATTAGCTGCACGGGGAATAACAAACGGCGATGTTTTTGTTTCAGGTTCAATCGGTTTGAGCATTGTTTTGGTGGTGACTTTTGTCTTTTTTCCTGTTTCCAAAATATTGATCAACGCTGTTCAAGATGCAGACAGTAATTTTGTTTTAATACCGTTTATAGAAAAATTTACTTCGCCAAATATTTGGGGGCTTGGTTGTTTTACAAACAATCTAAATTGCGGAGTTGCCTGGAATTCGCTCATCATGGCCATTTTGGTAGGAGCAACCACCACCGGACTGGGTTTGGCTTTTGCGCTAATTGTAACCCGCACGGGCATGCGTGCCAAACGCCTCATCCGCACTGCTTCGTTATTACCGATTATAACACCGCCTTTTGTGATTGGTTTAGCAATAATTTTACTTTTTGGGCGTTCCGGTGCAGTCAATACATTTTTGGAATGGGCTTTCAACATTGAGCCTACACGTTGGATTTATGGACTTACCGGAATTTGGTTTGCACAAACTATGGCTTTTACGCCAATTGCATTTCTGGTTTTAATTGGGGTTGTAGAAGGCATCAGCCCTTCTATGGAAGAAGCCGCGCAAACTCTGCACGCTTCGCCATGGCAAACCTTCTGGACGGTCTCACTGCCGCTCATGCGACCTGGCTTGGCGAACGCGTTTCTACTCGGATTCATTGAGAGTTTAGCGGATTTCGGCAATCCCTTGGTGCTTGGCGGAAGTTATGAAGTCCTTTCCACGCAAATTTTCTTTGCTATTGCCGGTGCACAGGGTGATCAAAGCATGGCAGCAGTTTTGGCTATTGTTTTATTAATTTTCACTCTTTCCGCGTTTTACGCACAGCGGCGCTGGCTCGGCAAAAAATCATATGCAACTGTCACAGGGAAAGGTGATTCTGGTGTTCATATTCGCCTACCGAAAAGAGTGAAATTTGGTGTTTACAGTACAGCTCTACCTTTTGTTGCTTTGAGTTTAATTATTTATGGTATGATTCTTTTTGGGGGTTTTGTGGAAACCTGGGGTTACAAACACAACTTCACTTTAAAACATTATATAGATGAATTTGCACTAAGTTGGTCTTCCGAACATGGTATAATGTGGGAAGGAGCAGCATGGAATTCATTCTGGACTACACTGCAAATTTCAGCTATTTCCGCACCTTTGACCGCGGCTTTCGGTTTATTGGTGGCCTATATCTTAGTACGACAAAAATTCAGAGGAAAAGACGGTTTTGAATTCCTGACCATGCTCAGTTTCGCCATTCCGGGAACCGTAATCGGCATCGGTTATATTTTAGCTTTTAATGTCCCTCCAATTGAAATTACCGGAACCGGTGTAATTCTAGTAGTTTGTTTTATCTTCAGGAATATGCCCACTGGAATCCGAGCTGGAGTAGCATCCATGAGTCAACTCGATCCTAGTTTAGATGAAGCATCTTTGACTTTAGGAGCACGTTCTTTCACGACATTTCGGCGGATTTTATTACCGCTGTTGCGTCCAGCTGTGATTGCGGCATTGGTCTTTAGTTTCGTAAGAGCAATGACGGCCATCAGCGCGGTCATTTTCCTTGTTAGTGCCGATTACGATATGGCAACCTCTTATATTTTAGGTAGAGTCGAAAACTCGGATTACGGTTTGGCAATTGCGTATTCCTCAGTTTTGATTATGGTTATGCTGGCGGCAATCGGAACAATACAAATTCTTGTTGGAAAACGGGAACTCGGAAGACGAGAGGCAATTGAGTTTTAAAATATTTCAAAGATTGAAAAATAAACTAAATTCAAATATATGAACAATAAATTTGCAGTAGAATTTAATAATGTGACCAAAGCCTACGGTGACGTGCGAGCAGTCCTTGAGCTGAGTTTCACAATAGAGCGTGGAAAGCTCGTAACATTGCTGGGGCCTTCAGGTTGCGGGAAGACAACAACACTGCGTTTGATTGCAGGACTTGAGATGGTAACGGATGGAAATGTTTACATTGGAGGAAAAGATGTGACCACACTTCCAGCAACTGACCGGGATGTGAGCATGGTCTTTCAGTCATACGCGCTTTTTCCGCACATGACAGTGTTGCAAAACGTTTCTTATGGTCTGACGATGAGTAAGATGTCGAAAGCGGAAGTGAGTGAAAAAGCACATGAGGGACTGAATTTGGTCGGGTTAACTGGTTATGGCGGAAGTTTGCCGAGCGAACTTTCCGGCGGTCAACAACAACGGGTAGCCGTCGCACGAGCACTTGTTTTGGAACCTGAAGTTCTGCTCTTTGACGAACCACTCTCGAATCTGGACGCAAAGCTGCGCCGACGAGTAAGAGAGGAAATCAGGGAATTGCAGCAAAAACTGGGACTGACCACGGTTTATGTTACTCACGATCAGGAAGAAGCCCTAGCTGTTTCGGATCGTATCATTGTCATGAATGAAGCCGTAATTGCGCAGGAAGGAACTCCACATCAGTTATATGAAGAACCGGCAAATCTTTTTGTCTCAGATTTTATTGGTGATGCTAATCTGGTAAAAGCTGAAATCATCAACATTGAAGGAGACGAAGCAGAAGTTGATCTTGGAGGAATCAAACTCAAACTGCCTCACCGGGGAATTCACTCAGGAGAAGTTGATGTGGCAATTCGTCCTCAGGCTATCATGCTGAATCCTGCAGTCAATAAAGATGAAATATCTGCAACAATTCTAAAAACATCTTACTTGGGTGATCATATTGAATATACACTTGAAAGTGCTCTTGGTGAATTATTTGTGATAGATAATCAAATGGAAAAACAATATGATTCCGGTACTGAGGTTTCTCTCACATTCCGCGCACGTGGGTTGAGTTTGATTCCTGAATCCTGAGCATAGATTATCCCGTTTTTTTCTACGTTTAAAATATGATGCATTCGTAATTAGTTGTCATTCCCGCGAAAGCGGGAATCCAGGAACTTGTAAGTATCTGAAACACAACTTTTGTCATTTCGACCGTAGGGATAAATCTTTATTATATTAGAGTAGTATCATAAAATAAATTTCTCGTTTTGTTCAAAATGACACTTTTTAGGCTTTTTTAAGAGATTGTCAGACTAGCATAATTTGTTGAAGTTACAGAAATGTATTTAATTTAAATCACAGTAGTTGAAATAATCATGTTTAGCAAAGATCAAATCAAATTAGCCATTGCACCAATTGCATGGACCAACGATGATCTTCCGGAACTGGGAGGTCATATTCCTTTTGAGCAGTGCATTGATGAAATGGCGGAAGCAGGTTTTTCCGGAAGCGAAATCGGCAACAAATATCCTCAAGATCCTGCAGTCTTAAAAGCAGCTTTGGGGAAAAGAGGTTTACAGATTTCATCGGCTTGGTTCAGCAGTTTTTTTAGTGAAGAAGGTCGCGAGGAAGAAACGGTTCAGGCTTTTGTGGAGAAAATGAATTTTCTCAAAGCAATGGGCGCGAAAGTTATCAATCTCTGTGAATGCGGTCACTGTGTGCAGGGTTCGCCAAAATATGTTTTTGAACGCCCAAGTTATTCGGATCAGCAATGGCAGGCAACTGCGTCCGGATTAAACCGGATAGGCAAACTTGCCCGTGAAAACGGTATGTACATCGCTTATCACCATCACATGGGCACGATGATCCAAAGCGCAGCTGAAATTGACCGTTTGATGGAAATGACAAATCCGGATTTTGTGCATTTACTGATCGATACCGGACACGCCTTTTACGCTGGGGACGATGCCCTGGCCATCACCAAAAAATATGCGTCACGGATCCGGAATGTTCATCTCAAAGATATTCGGCAGAACGTTCTGGACAAAGTTCATCAGCAAAAAATGAGTTTTTTGGATTCAGTAAAAGCCGGCGTTTTCACTGTTCCGGGGGACGGCGTCATAAATTTTGATCCGGTTTTTCAAGCGTTGGCAGAGTCAAATTATCAAGGCTGGTTTGTCGTTGAAGCAGAGCAGGATCCGGAAAAAGCCAATCCGCTTGAATATGCCAAAATGGCCCGTAAATTTATTCTGCAACACACAGGGATTTGATGCACAATCGATTTAAGAAAAATCCAACATTACGCTACGGAATGGTTGGAGGAGGTGCCACCAGCCAGATTGGAGACAGCCACCGTGTCGCCTTGCAGAGAGACGGATATTACGATTTGCTGGCCGGAGTTTTTGACATAAACCCGCAAGATGGTCGGAAATTCGGCGCAGAGTTAGGCTTGGACCCGGAGCGTGTCTATACGGATTATCGGGAAATGGCAGCTGCAGAATCTGCGAGGGAGGATGGCATTCAGGTAGTCGGTGTGATGACTCCAAACAGTACGCATTACGCTATTGCTAAAACTTTCATTGAAGCAGGAATTCATTTGATCTTGGAAAAGCCGATCACCACTAATGTGGAGGATGCTTTGGACTTGATTCAACTCGCCCGAAAACACAATGTGTTGTGTGCCTCAATGTACGGTTACAGCGGTTACCCAATGGTCAGGCAGGCACGTGCGATGGTGGAGAATGGGGAATTAGGTGACATTAACGTAGTGCAAACCGAGTTTGCACACGGAAACTGCGCAACAGCGGTAGAGCAACAAAGCGAAGGTGCAGCGTGGCGTAATGATCCGAAAATTTCCGGACAAACTTTTGTGCTCGGTGATATTGGAACTCATGCCCTGCATCTGGCAACATTCATCACCGGCTTGCAGTTAAAGGAAGTTTCTGCTGATCGACAGAGCTTTGTTTCCGGACGTGTACTTGAAGATAACGCACACGTTCTGCTGCGTTTTGAAAAAGCGGAAAAGTCTTCACAGTCCGCGGCTGGTTATTTGTGGGCCAGTGGTGTCGCGGTCGGTCATCGTCATGGTTTGGGAATTAGAATTTTTGGTACGAAAGGCGGTCTTGAGTGGCGGCAGGAACATCCAAACCAACTTCATTTTTCGCCTTTGGGACAAACACCACGTATATTAGAATTGGATTCTCCGGAACTCTATCCCTGTGCGCAACGTCTGCTACGTGTTAACCCAGGACAGCCGGAAGGTTACTTTGAAGCATTCACCAATGTTTATGCTGATTTCGCAGAAAATATATTGGCAAAAATGGCTGGACACGAGGCGGATCCGCTCAGTCAAGATTTTCCGAAACTGGAAGACGGTCTGGCTGGAATACAATTTTTGGAAGCTTGCGTGGAATCTTCAGCAAATAACGGTAGTTGGGTAAGTTGCGCTATTCACGCTGACTAAAGAATTTTTCGAGGTTGCCTGACTTAGTTTGGAGATTTCAGAAAATTTATTCCGCAAAATTATACCCCTCCAACCTGTCTCCGAAAATTTGCTGGAGGCGGTCAACACATTCGCTCAAAGCAGTATGTTCGTTCATACCCTGCTGAATGAATTTCTGAATTAATGGATATTTAGAAATAGCGTAATCAATTTCCGGATTACTTCCCTGAACATACGCACCGATATTGATCAAATCTTCCGCTTCACGGTAAGTAGCTAAAGTACGTCGTAAAATCTGGTTTAGTTCCAGGTGCGTCTCGCCAACTACATTGACCATAACCCTGCTGGTTGAAGAGAGCAAATCCACTGCAGGGAAAGTTCCCTTTTCCGCAATACTACGGCTGAGAAAAATATGTCCGTCAACAATGGCGCGGATTGCGTCTGCAATCGGATCGCTTGCGTCATCTCCTTCAACGAGCACAGTGTAAAATCCGGTTATCGAACCCGGTCCCTCATGCGTGCCTGCACGTTCCAGCAGGCTTGGTAACAAGGCAAATACGGAAGGCGGATAACCTTTAGTTGTCGGAGGTTCTCCTGCAGCCAAACCAATTTCACGCTGAGCCATTGCAAAACGCGTGAGAGAATCCATTGACAGCAGAACATCCTTACCCTGATTACGGAAATGCTCAGCGATAGAGGTCGCCACATAAGCTCCTCGCATTCTCAGCAGAGGCGGCTGATCCGATGTCGCAACGACTACGACCGAACGCCGCATGCCTTCTTCACCCAAATTATCTTCGATAAATTCACGCACTTCTTTTCCACGTTCTCCTACCAGAGAAATGACATTAATGTCTGCGTCAGTGTAACGTGCCATCATTCCGAGCAGCACCGATTTTCCAACTCCGGAACCGGCCATTATTCCGATACGCTGTCCACGACCGCAAGTCAGGCTGGCGTTAATGGATCTCACTCCAACATCTAATGGTTCTTTGATGCGTTCACGATTCAACGGGTTTACGACTTCCGGATATAAGGGAACCTCCGTGGAAGTTGCTAACTCGCCAAAACCGTCCAGTGGCCGCATCAACGGATCGAAAACCCGTCCCAGCAATCCCTCACCTACCGGAACCATCGCCGGACGGTCTTCCGGAACAACTCTGCATTTTGGCCCAATTCCATGAGCGTTGTGCAGTGGCATTACGAGCATCCGGTCTTTCCGGAATCCCACGACTTCCGCAGGCACAGATTTATTGGTTGCAGGATTAAATATTTGGCACATTCCTCCTACAGCACAACCCGGATTTGTGGCCTCTACCATATGCCCGATCACCTGCATCACTCGCCCTTCCTTGCGTAGTACCGGAATATTTTCAATTCCGCTAATGTACGTTTCAAGGTTCGAGTAAACCGGCAATTCCGCAGTTGATGAATCAGGTAACATGAAAAATATAAGGCTTAGTTAGCTTCAGTTTTGAGGATTTAAAAATGATAATTTAGAGCCTGAAAAAATATCCGCAAAATTTTCTTTTATTTGGCAAACGTTGACTGAATTTTTTTCCATAGACTTTTTACTCAGCAGAGTCATCCGTATCAGTTTCCGGAAATTGATCTGTGGTGTCCGGCGATGAA
>JABGPG010000238.1:11698-56455 GCA_018645085.1 Deltaproteobacteria bacterium | reverse complement strand
GTTTCAGTAGTTACTGTTTCAACAGCTTCTGTACCCTGTTCCGGTTCCGCTAATTCGACGTTTGCTGTTTCAGCACTTGCGGCTTCAGAGTCTAGTGATTCAGGCTGCAGATTTTCGGATTCCGCCGATGCAGTTTCCGGAAGTGGCTCCACATTATCTGGCTGCTTTTCAGGCTCCTCTGTTTCAACGCTTGTTTCTGCTGAGCTTGCTGGCGCTATCTGTTGTGTGGTCTCAGTTTGACTTAAATCAAGAGACTCCGATTCAACTTCTTTCAAGTCTGAAACAGTCTCTAGGCTAAAATCGTGCGCATCTATATCTACTTCGGATAAATGTGCATGTCTATTTTCAAGCTGTTCTGTCAGCGATTCTTCCAGCTTATCGAACTGCCCTTCAATGGATCTGCTGATTATTTCTTCATCAGACTCAACATAAATAGAACCAGGTTCCATTTCAGGATTCTGCCGCAGCAGGAGGGTTTGTTCATCACTTAAATATCGTTCCAGATCACTTTTACTATCGAGCAGAAATTGGTAGTCATCCGGATGCAAAAACAAATATATCTTTCCCTGCACTTCAGTTTCGTGCAGCGCAGCCTGAACTATGTTCTTGATCACAGAGTTGTTCTGTTTTATTTCTTTAGCAACAACATTTTTAGCAATTTGCAGAGCTAACTTCACCAACTCTTCTTCCGCCTGAAAACGGACAACCTGCCTTAACGAATTCAACTGCGCCAATACGGAACTTATCTGCGATACCAGCGGTTCTGCTTCATCGTAACGCTGCTGCATTCCCTGCTGAAGTCCGCTCTCAAAACCCTGCTGATAAGCTTTGTTTTTTATTTCTTCTACTTTTTCTTCAGTGGAAGAAAGCAGATTTTTCCTCTCCTTTTCTGCCTCTTGATTTTCTGCAATAGTTTGCTGGTAGATACGTTCAGTATCACTTGCCTGTTCTTCAATTTTTGTAAGCAGTTGAGTTTTGTAAAGTTTTGCACCTGATCTGATCGATTCCGCAAAATCCTCTGCATTTGTCAGCAGACTATTTTCCTGAAAAAACTCTGCATTTTTGAAACCTTTTGAGAGTTGGATTATTTCTGCATCCGTTCTTCCGCTTTCAGCATCTGCAGCAACTTTTGCGACAAACTCTGCAGAATCTCCTTCAACATCAAAAGTAAGGGGTTTGAAAGAGGCAAGTCTGTCTTCGATTTCCTGCTCTGCGCTATTTAAACCTTCTGCAGGACTTTCTTTTCCAGCTGATGAATCAGCAGTTTCCGCAGACTCTGCTTCAACAACCGTGAAATCGGTCAGTGAAAACGGTTTAAACTCACTCTCATCCAACATGCATTTAAAATTGATTGATGATTATTAGGTTAAGGAGCCGGAATTCAGGATTTGACACAAAATGGAAAATTGCAGGTTGAATTGTTGCTTGCAGCCTGAATCCTGAATCAGCATTATGAACGATCTCGCAGCCAGGTGTGTATCAGCGCGGATGTTTTGAGAGGATCCTGCTTGGCAATTTCGAGAATCTTTTCTCTAGGTGGAATTCCGGACTCACGCTCGGTCGGAATTTCCAGTTCCTCTCCTTCCAGTTCGCCAATTGTTGCGGGCATACCCATGAGAAGATCAAGGTCAGCAGGTTTTGAACTCAGCCGCTGAACCATCGGTCGGATGACCAACATAATGAGTGCCAGAATTGCAAGTGCAAGTGCGACATAACGTACAACATCCAAAACGAATTTGTTGCGGACTCGTGTACTTTCAATTTCCGCAGTTTTATCTTCTTCAAGTGCTGCTTCAAAAGGCATATTACCCACAAATACTCTGTCCCCGCGGGCTTCATTATAGCCCATTGCGGCTTTTACCAAACCAACGATAGTTTCTTTTTCACCTTCTGTCCAGGGAGTATTTGTACGTCCTAAAGAGTTTCCGCTATCATCAATAATTTGTGAGCGTCTGTTATCAAGAAGTACAGATATGCTGAGGCTGACCACTTCTCCAACTGCAGACTCGAGAATTATTTCCCTGCGGCTGCTTTCAAAGTTACGAGTAGAGTTTTTCTTGCTGAACTCTGAAACTGTGGCGGCTTCTCTACCCGTTGCTTCGGGTAAATTGGTTGTAACTCCGGCTGGTCCTACAGGAATCGAGCGAGTTCCAGTTGAAGATTCATCGACCACCTGCTCACTTACAACACTGGTTTGATCAGGATCAACTAGTTCTTCCTTGATTGTCCTCCGATCAAAACGCAGGTTAGCAGAGGCATTGACCCTCACGCGGTCTTTACCAACAACCTCCTCAATCTGTCTGACAACTTTTGTTTCCAGCTCCTTTTCAAAACGGCTTTTATATGAATAATTATCATTCATTTTACCGCCTGCAGAATCGTCAGAAAATCCTCGACTCAGCAAGTTTCCGCTTTGATCCGTGATTTTAACATTTCGCGGAGAGAGACCTTCAACCGCACTCGCAACCAGATGAACTATAGTTTCAATCTGTTTACGGCCGGCTCCGCTGCTGGTAAGATTGAGCGCAATTGCCGCCTTTGGTTCCTCCTGATTGTCTGAAAATAGTGTTTTTTGTGGAATTGCTAATGAAACTTTTGCTGACTTAACAACATTAATAGTGGAAATCAGCCTTGCCAGTTCACCTTCCTGCGCAACACGGAATTTAACTCCCTGCTGAAATTCTGTTTCACCCAGACTTGGAGTAGAAAACAGATCAAGAAAACCAACTCCGCTGCCCGGTAATACTTTTTCTTTTGCTAATGTTAAACGGGCCCGGTCTACTAAGTGCGGTTCAACCATGATGGACCTGCCTC
Organism: Deltaproteobacteria bacterium; assembly: GCA_018645085.1. GTDB lineage: Bacteria > SAR324 > SAR324 > SAR324 > NAC60-12 > Arctic96AD-7. Next base: position 53,641 of record JABGPG010000238.1, on the reverse strand, counting down.
CCGGAGCAAGCATATAAGGAATTTGATTTTCCTGTAATTTTTCAACTATGGCGGCGGCATCCGCAGGTTCTAGATTAGAATACAATGGAGCCCAGGAAGCCCTGTTTGCCACAAAAATCATACTCACCATACCGATGAGAATTATTCCAAGGGCCACCAAAATTGTGATCCTCTTCGTGAGACTTAAGGCACCAAAAAAATCCTGAAACTGAAATCGTACATCTGAAAGAACGCTGGCTTGGTCTGCCATAGTTTTCCTATTAAAGTGAGTTTATAAAATGGAGAAAATATCGCCTGATTTTCAAGTGCCCGAACCAGGCCTCGAAAATATCAGCTGGAATTTAGCACCAATCTCACCTGCAATTACGATTCCAAACAATATGGAAGAACTATTTTGTTCTTTGATATTTAAAAAAAGGATTTATTAATCAGGGTTCATTTGTAAAAGCTGATCATCAAGCGATTTTTTAGCTTCCGGTTGGCTTAAAAGACGTCTGGTCAGAACCCGGAAACGCCAACTATGCAGCACCGCAGCAATGCTCAAGCCAACAATTAGACCAACCCACATTCCCACAGGACCAAAGTTAAAATACACTCCAACCAAATATGCTGTGGGCAAGCCGACTCCCCAGTATGCCACTACGTTTGTGACAAAAGGGACACGAGTGTCTTTAAGTCCGCGTAATGCTCCTAGAGCACCTACCTGCATTCCGTCAGACAACTGAAAAACCGCGGCCATATAGAGTAATTGAACAGCCAGTGAACGGACATCCGGATCATCTGAATACAAGGCTACAATCATTTCCGGAAAGTTTACAAACACAGTTGCGGTTACTGCCATAATTAAAACACTAAGTATGATGCCGGCATATCCTATATAACGTGTACCTACATAATCACCCCTGCCTTTTGCCTGGCCAACTCGAATTGAAATGGCAATAGAAAGCCCCATCGGCAACATGAAAGTTAAGGAAGCCACACTGATTGCAACCTGATGTCCGGCGATTGCCGTCACCCCAAATGTTCCCATCAACAATGATACCGTCGCGAAAAGACCTACTTCAGCAGCTATTCCAAAACCATTGGGGATGCCTATTCTCAAAATTTCACGCAGATATAACCAGGAAGGCCTGCTGAAAGCAATAAATTTCTGGTAGCTGGCAAACATCGATGCTTTCAGACAAAAAATCAACATCGCGCAAAACATGACCCAGTGAACCATACTCGTAGTCCAACCTGCGCCAACAGCACCCAGAGCGGGAAAACCAAAGTGCCCAAACATCAACGCATAGTTTGAAACAATATTGACTCCGAGACCGATCAGTGAAATATACATGGTAGGACGAGTGATAGACAAACTCTCACTAAACATCCTCAAGACAAGAAATGCGAAAACAGGTGGCATACCCCAACACAACGCCTGCAAATAATCTGAGGCAACTCTGATCACTTCCGGTTCATAACCCATCAAGTACAAAACCGGCTCTAGATTTGCTAAAATCAAGATGCTGATAACTGCTAAAACCTGACTGAGCCACAGACCCTGTATCACATTCGTGACGATCTCCTGCTGCTTTCCAGCGCCAAAAAGTTGTGCGATAATCGAACCGAGAGAAATCAATATTCCCAGCATCAACAAATACACCGGATGGTAAAGCGCAGTCGCAATTGCCAGTCCTGCTAAATCATGAGAACTAACATGTCCAGCCATTATTGTGTCCACAAACTGCATCAGAGTTTGTAACAAATGCGCAATAATTACCGGCAGACCGAGTTTTAGGGTTAATGAAGATTCATGTGAAAATCTTTTAAAACGCGAAGATAGATTGTATTGCTTCATCAAATGTAGTTACTATTGAAAATAAGTGTTAAAAAATTACTTAACTGTGCAAGCAGTTGTATGCTATCATGTACCAGTTAACATGGTTTTTAATAGATAATTTTTTTATTTTTTTAAGCTCATGCCGAATTCTCTGTCACAGAATACGGCTGACTTCAAGCTCTGCTTTTAGGACTATTTTTATATGAAAAGAGAAAACATTCTTATTATCCTCAGTATGCTGGTGCTGGCATTTTTTTTAGCAAAAATGTTCGACGGTGGAAATATGTCAACCGGCACTCAACGCACACAGGAACTGATTTACAGTGACTTCAAGGCACTCGTTGCATCAGGTGAAGTTGTCAATGCTCAGATAGTCGGAGATTCCTTAATCGAGGGTTTCACTCAGGACGGACTGGGCTACCGCACCTATATCCCCGCAGAAGACCCCAGTGTAATTGACTACCTTCGACTGTATCAAATTCCGATCAATTATGTACCTGAAAAAAGTCTTCCGTGGTATTTAAGCATTTTGATAAATTGGGGACCGTTCATCTTGATTTTTGGAATATGGATGGTGCTGATGCGTAGAATGCAGGGAGGAGGTGCCGGAGGAGGAGGTTTATTTTCCATCGGACGTAGCCGTGCCAAAAAGATGGATCCGAGTGAAATGAAAGTGACCTTTGCTGATGTCGCTGGTGTTGAAGAAGCAAAAGACGATTTGAAAGAAACAGTTGATTTTTTGAAGGATCCGGCAAAATTCCGTAAACTTGGTGGCCGAATTCCAAAAGGCATGCTAATGTCCGGATCACCCGGTACTGGAAAAACTTTGCTCGCAAAGGCCGTTGCCGGAGAAGCGGAGGTTCCCTTTTTCAGTATGAGCGGTTCTGATTTTGTCGAAATGTTTGTCGGTGTTGGTGCCAGCAGAGTTAGAGATATGTTTGAACAAGGTCGGCAAAACGCACCGTGCATCATCTTCATTGATGAAATAGATGCCGTCGGAGGAAGCCGTGGTACAGGAATGGGCGGTGGAAATGACGAACGCGAACAGACTCTCAACCAGCTTTTGGTGGAAATGGACGGCTTTGATGGAATGGAAGGAATCATCGTGATCGCGGCGACTAACCGTCCAGATGTTCTTGATCCTGCACTTCTGCGTCCCGGTCGTTTTGACCGGCAGGTGAGTATCCCTCTGCCTGATGTAAAAGGGCGAGAGGAAATTTTACAAATCCATGCCAAAAAAGTTCAGATGGCTGATGGCGTTGACATGAACATTATTGCACGCGGAACTCCAGGATTTTCTGGTGCAGATTTGAAAAACCTGATCAATGAAGCTGCTCTAGGTGGTGCACGCAACAACAAAACCGAACTTAAATTAGCAGATTTTGAATGGGCGCGTGATAAAGTGATGATGGGCACAGAACGCCGCTCGATGGTCATGTCGGAAAAAGAAAAACGTAATACTGCATACCACGAAGCAGGTCATGCACTGGTTTCCGCGCTTCTGCCTAAAACCGATCCAATTCACAAAGTTACAATCGTTCCGCGCGGGCGAGCTCTTGGTCTAACAGCATTTTTGCCAAAACATGATAATCATTCTTACGATATTGATTTCCTGAGTAACCGTATCACTATCGCCATGGGGGGACGTGCGGCGGAGGAAATAATTTTTGATGAGGTCACAACCGGAGCAAGCAACGACATTCAGCAGGCCACCGACACGATCAGAAACATGATTTGCAACTGGGGTATGAGCAAATCGTTTGGACCAATCGTTTTAGGCAGTGATAGTCAGCAGAACGTTTTGGGTCGTAACATCGGTAAAGGCCGTGAATTTAGTGAAAATACTGCTGCAGAAATTGATAAGGAAATGCGTAAAACAATTAAATATCATGATTCGAAAGCTAAAAAACTACTTCGTGATAATATCGATGTTTTACACAAAATCGTTGATGTTTTGATGAAAGAAGAAACCGTCGATGGTTCATATATTATGGACTTACTGGGACAGAGCAAATCAAAAGTTGAGCCAGTCGGGGGTTGATGTCAATTCCGGGATTTGGACGTCCACCGGCATATTATTTTATGTGGATTTTGCCCCGCAATCTTTTCAGCAGACTTTGCGGGTTTGTGGCTGACATTCGAATGCCGCGTTTTTTGCTTACTCCGTTGATAAGAATATTTTCACGGATCTATAATGTTGAGTTGACAGAAGCAACTCAGCAGGTTTCAGAGTTCAGGACATTCAACGAATTTTTCACCAGGAAGTTACTTCCAGATGCGCGTCCGCTGGATCCAGATCCGGATGTTATATTAAGCCCCGTAGATGGATTTATCGGTGAATACGGCCGCATCAATGATGGACGTCTGATTCAGGCAAAAGGGCTGGATTATCGATTAGCTGATTTACTGCTTGATTCGAAACGTGACAGTTTATATGAAGGCGGAGAATTCATTACCATTTATTTGGCTCCACAGAACTACCACCGTATTCACAGCATGGTAGCAGGGGAGGTTCGTGAGTTCTCATATATTCCGGGAGATTTATGGACTGTCAGTCCATTGGGTGTGCATCATGTGCCGAATCTATTTGCCCGGAATGAACGTTTGACCACTTATATACAAACGGAAAAAGGTGAATGTGCGCTCATAAAAGTTGGCGCAACTGTTGTAGGACGCATTCGAGTCAGCTACGATGATCAAATTTCAAACCGTCAGGGTGCGCTGGCTAAACAACTTGTCTTGAAAACTCCTTATGAGTTGGAACGCGGTGAAGAAGTTGCGATGTTTGAACTGGGATCCACTGTAATTTGCCTGTTCCCGCCAGGACAAGTTGAACTGAATGAGTTGGAATTAGGACAAACAATTCGGCTCGGCAACGCTATTGGGCGATTTAGACCGAACTCAAAAGAGTGAGAACTAAGCTTTGGTCAAAAACATTTTGGGTTTTTAAATCTATAGCAAATAATTATTAAAACAAGGAAAAGAAAAATGGGTAGTTTATCTGGAAAAAAAGGTGTTATTCTTGGAGTCGGCAATCAACGTAGCATTGCCTGGGCAGTTGCAGAACATTTTCATGAACAAGGTGCAGAACTCGCGCTGACTTATCTTACTGATCCTAAGGGACGTTTTGAGGCAAATGTCCGAAAGCTTGGTGACAAAGTAAATGCTACGCTGATACAGGAATGTGATGTTTCAAGTGATGATTCGATTCAGTCTTTAATCGGAGCATTAAATGATCATTGGGGAGAGCTGGATTTTTTAATTCACAGTTTAGCTTTTGCAGACCAGAAAGACTTACAAGTAGATTTCTCCAGCACCAGCCGCGGCGGTTATGCAAAAGCGCATGAAATCAGCGCATTTTCCCTGTTACCACTGGCAGAAGGTGTTATCCCCATGATGAAAAAACGCGGAGGCGGTAGTATCCTCAGCATGAGTTTCATTGGCTCCTTGCTGGCAGTTCCGCATTATCATGTGATGGGTCCGGCAAAAGCCTCTCTGGAAGCTTCTTCTCGCTATCTGGCGAAAGAAGTTGGTCCGGACAATATCCGGGTTAATGTAATTTCTCCGGGTGCAATTAGAACTTTATCTTCAGCAGGCATTAAGGATTTTGCTGAGTTGATGAGAGTTGCCGGTGATCACTCAGCAATGAAACGTACCGCTACTCAGGCTGAGGTAGCCCAAACTGCTGTATTTTTAGCCAGCGAAGCTTCCTCAGGAATTACCGGGCAAGTGATCTATGTCGACTGCGGATATTCAATTATGGCAAACTAAATATATCCTTAATGAATAATTTATTTGATAGTTAAATCCTAATTAGAGGGAACAAGATATGAGCAAAGCGTTAAACGATTTTCGCTTTAAACTCGGTGGGAAGGAGTTTGTTCCTATTCTCGTAGGCGGAATGGGAGTAGATATTTCTACAGCAGAACTTGCTCTGGAAGTAGCGCGTTTAGGTGGTATCGGACACATTTCTGACGCAATGGTGCCCACAGTTTCCGACCGGCGATTTAAGACACATTATGTGCAGGAGAAACAACGCAAATACAAATATAACGTCAACAGCGCAGATAAAACCGTGGTGCAGTTTGACCTGGAAAGACTGGCTGAAGCTCAGCGACTCCATGTTGGACGTACCATGGATGCTAAAAAAGGTGACGGTGCGGTATTTGTAAACTGCATGGAAAAACTAACCATGAACAATCCGCGTGACACTCTGCAAACACGTCTACATGCTGCGATGGATGCCGGAGTTGAAGGTATAACTTTAAGCGCCGGGCTGCATTTAGGTTCGATGGAATTGATGAAGGATCATTCCAGATTCAATGATGTTTTGCTTGGGATCATCGTTTCTTCGGCACGCGCATTACGGCCTTTTCTTAAACGTGCTGCCAAGTATAAAAGACTTCCGGATTATATCATTGTAGAAGGCCCTCTGGCCGGAGGACATTTAGGTTTCGGCATTGACGACTGGCAGGAATATGATCTTAAAACAATTGTGCAGGATGTGTTGGTTTTTTTAAAAGAAAACGATCTGGACATTCCTGTGATTCCGGCAGGCGGAGTTTTTACCGGAACTGATGCAGTGGACTTTTTTGAATCCGGTGCTTCCGCAGTACAGGTAGCAACACGCTTTACCGTGACTAAAGAATGCGGTCTGCCTGACCGTACAAAGCATCACTACTTTGCTGCAGAAGAAGAGGATCTTGTTGTCAATACTATCTCACCAACCGGATATCCAATGCGGATGTTACGACAGTCTCCAGGGATAGGTTCCGGAATTCGACCTAATTGTGAAGCCTTCGGTTATATCCTGGACAATAAAGGACATTGTGCCTACGTAGAAGCCTATAACAAGGAACTGGAAAACAAACCGGATAAAATTTCTATTCCGGACAAAACCTGCCTCTGCACCCATTTCCGAAAATTTAATATCTGGACCTGTGGTCATTATGTTTACCGTCTCAAAGATACGACTCATAAACTTGAAAAAGGTAAATATCAGCTTTTAAGTGCAGAAGAAGTTTTTCAGGATTATCAGTTCAGTAAAGATCATACGATTAAACTTCCCGAGCAGAAAGAACCTGCCTCCCCAGACGTAACTTTGGCTGCCGCATAGTTTATTAACTTAAAGAATCGGGAGCCATTTTTACTTTAATAGCATTACGGAAAGAGAAAAATACTCATCTCTTGATGTTTTAGATTGACAAAACCTCCATAACATTTCATAATTATTCGTTTAACTCATGCTGGCATAGCTCAACTGGTAGAGCAGCTGATTTGTAATCAGCAGGTTGTAGGTTCAAGTCCTATTGCCAGCTCCAGCATGGGGAGATACCCAAGCGGTCAACGGGATCAGACTGTAAATCTGACGGCTTCGCCTTCGAAGGTTCGAATCCTTCTCTCCCCACCACAGCTTGAAGAGCTTTTTACGGTGTGAGTTTTAAGCCTGGGTAGCTCAGTGGTAGAGCGTTTCCTTGGTAAGGAAGAGGTCGGCAGTTCAATCCTGCTCTCAGGCTCCAAATAAATTATTTATTTTTTAAATATAGAAATCATGAGAGACACGATTCACCTAGAATGCACTGAGTGCAAGCGCCGAAATTATACAGCTTCCCGCAACAAGAAATTAAAAACAGAGCGTATGGAAGTACGTAAATACTGTAGGTGGGATCGAAAACACACTTTGCATAAAGAAACGAAGTAGCCCGTTTCCTTATATTTTGCGTCCTGATAGGGCAGTAGCTCAGTTGGTAGAGCATCGGTCTCCAAAACCGAAGGTCGCAGGTTCGACCCCTGTCTGCCCTGCCAGAAATAATTGGCGCTGAGTTTTGTGACTGAACAGTAATGCTTTATAACAATAGTAAAAATATTTTATCAGGATGTTTTATCTTCATACATAAATCTGCTTATGTTTAAACGAATTCAACAGTTTTTTAAAGATGTCATTGCGGAATTTAAACGCGTGCAGTGGCCGACACGTGAGGCAACAATAAAATCAACCTCAGTAGTTGTAGGTGTATCTTTAGCTGTAGCGCTCTACTTGGGTATCGCCGATTTAGGACTTTCTGACATCATGCAAATGGTCATTGCCGGATAAAATAGTGGAAGATCAAACTGGAACCGAAATGGTATTGGAAGAACAAAACGAAACTGCAGAAACTCAGGACAGTACTTTGGGAGAGCAACAAAACGATGCTCCGGAAGTAAGCACTGATGATACAGAAACACAGACTGATGTTCCGGAAGTAAGTGCTGATGGGACAGAAGCACAGCCTGATGCTCCTGCAATCGAAACTGAGCCAACTGCAGATAATACAGCTGAAACGGCTGAAGAAGCAGAAGATATTGAAGCACAAATTCCTGAAAAGCCGAAAAACCCAAATGCAAAATGGTATATTCTGCAGGCATATTCCGGTTATGAAGGACGTGTAGAACAGACGATTCAGGAAAAGTTAAGGATTGAAGGACTTGAACATCTGGTAGACGAAATTTTCATTCCTTCAGAAGATGTGATCCGCACGAAGGAAGGGAAAAAACGTAAAGTAAACCAGAAATATTTTCCTGGATATGTACTAATCAACATGGAGCTCACCCCGGCATTGTGGCACCTTTTGATGGATGTCAACAGGGTTTCAGGGTTTATTGGCGGTACGCAAAAAAATCCGTTGCCTCTGGATGAGCGTGAACTTGAAACAATCCGTTCACAAGTCAACGAAAGATTCCAGCAGAAAGCAACAGAAGAAGAGTTTTCACTTGGACAAAAGGTAACTATCACCGAAGGTTCTTTTGGAAATTTCAGTGGTACAATCGATGAAATAAATCTCGAACGCAGAAAATTAAAAGTACTAGTAAGTATTTTTGGCCGTCCCACACCTGTGGAGGTAGAGTTCGAAAAAGTAAAACACGTAGTAGAATAAGACAAAAAAACCATGGCAAAGGAAATCACCTCATTCATCAAACTGCAAGTTCCGGCAGGCAAAGCAAATCCATCTCCGCCGATTGGCCCAGCATTAGGTCAGCACGGTGTGAACATCATGGAGTTCTGCAAAGCTTTTAACGCACAAACTCAGGGACAAGATACAATCATTCCGGTGGTGATCACTGTTTACAAGGATCGCTCGTTCACCTTTATTACCAAAACACCTCCGGTACCTGTGCTGATCAAAAAAGCTCTGAAACTGAATAAAGGTTCCTCGACCCCAAATAAGGATAAAGTTGGTACTTTGAATAAAAATCAACTTGAGGAAATTGCCAAGCAGAAGATGCCTGATTTGAATTGTTATAACCTGGAATCTGCCATGAAATCCGTGGCAGGAACTGCCCGGAGTATGGGCGTACTGACTGAGGGATTATGAAAAAACTGAGTAAAAGAACAAAAGTTTTCCAAGATAAAGTGGACGCAGAAAAACTGTATCCTTTGACTGAAGCAATTAATTTGCTTAAAGAAGTCAAAGCTACCAAATTTGATGAGACAGTTGATGTTGCTTTGAGACTTGGAGTTGACACACGTAAAGCTGAACAAATGGTGCGTGGAACATGTTCTATGCCAAACGGCCTGGGTAAGGAAATTCGTGTGCTGGTTTTTGCAAAAGCAGACAAAGCCATTGCGGCAGAGCAAGCCGGGGCCGATTATGTGGGCGGTGAAGATTACGCCAAAAAGATTCAGGAAGGCTGGCTCGAGTTTGACCGTGTTGTAGCAACTCCGGATATGATGGCAGTTGTAGGACGGATAGGTAAAATACTGGGTCCAAGAGGACTTATGCCAAATCCAAAAGTCGGTACAGTAACTTTCGAAGTTGAAACCGCTATCAAAAATATTAAAGCAGGGCAGGTAGAATTCCGTGCCGATAAGCAAGGTAACCTCCATGCTGCTATTGGCAAAGTTTCATTTGATGCAGACAAGCTTTGTGAAAATGTAACTGCCTTGGTTGACACTGTCAAAAGGATGAAACCATCAGCTTCAAAAGGTATTTATCTGCGTAATTTTAGTGTGAGTTCTACAATGGGTCCTGGGCTTAAAGTAGATCCACAAACAGTTTAACATCTGAAAAATTTTTATTTTTCTTGTCTAAGACAGTAGGGGCCTAGCGGCTTAATTTATGCCCTGCCGAGACACAGCTTCCGTAAGTGACACAGCACATTTTACTGTGTTCCTTCCTCTGTCTTATTCAATTTTTATCTCAATCTTCGGTTATAACAGAAACTGCTTTCGGGCTTTTTCTATGGAAGTGTGTGTCTTAAAGCACTTCTTTGATAAACCGCAGGAGTGAATTATTTAACATAATCATATCGGAAAGGTTCCATGGAACGAAGCCAAAAAGAAGTTCAAGTCAGTGAACTACGGTCAATCTTTAATAGCATGTCCGCAGGAGTACTGGTTGATTATCGTGGTATTGAAGCAAATCAGGTTGTAGAACTTCGAAAGAAGTTGAATGATGCCTCATCCACCATGAAAGTAATCAAAAACTCGCTGGCACGTATTGCTGCGGAAGACACTCCGTTTGCAGAACTTGCAGATCAGTTCACACAGACTCGTGCACTTATCTACAGTGACGGTGATGCTGTGCAACAGGCTAAAGTATTGTCTGAGGCCGCTAAAAGTTTAAAAAACTTGAAAATCCTTGCTGGAATCCTTGTTGGTGACAGCAAAACGAGCATCCTCAATTCAGGTGAAGTGGAAGCACTTTCCAAATTACCTTCTAGAGAAGAGCTCCTCATGAAGTTGTTGTTCTTGATGCAAGCACCTGCAACTCAATTTGTTCGTACTCTAAACGCAGTTCCCGCGAAATTTGTTCGCACTCTGGCTGCAGTCCGGGATAGCAAATAACAATCCGGTTTATTAACATTCTTCCCATGCTAGTGTGGAAGATGAACTTAACCTTTGTCTGAGAAATAAAATGGCAAGTATCACAAAAGACCAAGTAATTGATTTTATCGCTAACATGTCCGTTTTGGAAATGTCTGAACTGGTAAAAGAAATGGAAGAAAAATTCGGTGTTAGTGCAGCTGCTGCAGTAGCAGCTCCTGCCGCTGCCGGTGCAGCCGCTGAAGCACCTGCCGAAGAAAAAACCGAATTTGACGTTATTCTTACCAGCTTTGGTGAGAAGAAAATTAACGTCATTAAAGAAGTTCGGGGTATCACTGGACTGGGCCTCAAAGAAGCTAAAGAAGCAGTTGAAGCTGCTCCCAAAGCTATTAGAGAAGGTGTCTCCAAAGAAGAAGCAGAAGAAGTCAAAAAGAAACTTGAAGAAGCCGGCGCAAGCGCGGAAATCAAGTAAATACTTTTGTCAAGAGCGTGTCCCTGAGGGGACAAGCTCTTGCTGCTAATCAGTCCTGTCTTTTTACCTCCCACAGCTATTTGATAGTCCATTAAAAGTACTCTTCAAGTTAGAACTTTTATTAGTGCATTTCGTGTTGAACACAATTTCACACTGGACTGTTACAGAATAGAATTTTAGGCTAGTATAGTTTATTTTTAATATATTTCGCCTTGCTTCACAAATGGAAGAATCTTTAAAAACCTACGAAGAGTACTTTTCACAAGCAGTGGAAGTACGCATGCGTCATTATGAAAAAGAAGGACGCCTCCAGCATGTGATGCTCTCACACCAATTTTCCATTAACCTGATGGAAGAATTATTTGATATTGCGGATCACATCAAGGAAATGACTCGTAAACCAAACGGGATTGAATTTTTGAAATCCTTGTTGTGTCACAAAAAGGCAATGCTCTATTTCACCCAGCCTTCTACAAGAACCTTCCTCTCATTTTTAACTGCTTGCCAAATGGTCGGTATGGACACCGGAGAAGTTCGGGATCCATCTTTATCATCAGAATACAAAGGTGAAAGTCAGGAAGACGGTGTAAGGGTTTTCAGCAGTTATTTTGACATGATTATCATGCGTGATCCAAAGCCTGGATTTTGCGAGTATATGGCCTATTTGCTGGACAATAGTGGACGTAGCGTGCCCATCATGAATGGCGGTAGCGGTAAAGATCAGCATCCTACTCAGGCTCTGCTTGACCTTTACACCATGCACCGCTCCTTTCAGAAAACTGGTGGTATACGTAAAAAAAGATATGCTTTTGTGGGTGATTTGCTGCGTGGCAGGGCTGTACGTTCTTCAGTCATGTTATTGAGTCAGTATAAAGATGTCGAAATGGAGTTTATTGCACCGCCTTCTTTTCAGATTGCAGCCGATCTGGAAGAATATTTACTCTCACAAGGTGTGAAAATTCATAAAACAGATAACTTGGAAAGTGTTATCTCAAGTGTCGACTGTATTTATATGACAAGGATTCAGGACGAGTATGATCTTTCTGGAGAGTCCGACCTGATTGACTATTCACAATATAGTCTGACTACTGATAATGTCAGTCGAATGAAAACAGATTCCATCATTTTACACCCTTTGCCAAGAAGGCATGAAATTTCTCCGGAAGTCGATGCTGATCCACGTGCCATGTACTGGAGACAACTGCGTAACGGGGTTTATATCAGAGCTGCGTTGCTACTTTATGTCTTCAATGTTGCACATCGCTTAAAGGAGTATTAAAATAACTACTGCTAGCGTTGCTGCAGGAAAAGCCAGTTATTGTAGAAAAAGTTTTTTAACCTAATAAACAAACATGTCTAACCCTAAATTTCTTTCAACTAATGTTGCGGCTTTACTCGTTTATGGACGACCGCCAATGGTGTTTGCCGGCATGGTCTGCGCCATCAGCGTGATGCTGGACCGCAATCCATTTGTTTACTACAGCGGAGTAATTTTTCTACTTGCCGCAATGATCCTTGATTTAATTGACGGCTGGTTTGCGGCACGTTTTCGACCACAGGCAAAACTCGCTCATTTAGCGGACCGGATCATGGACAAAGTCGTTTATGCAATGATTTTTCCGATGGTTGCAGTGGGCATGATGTGGCGCTACCAGACTTTAGCAGAAAATGCTAATTTCCGGCTGGAAATGCTGCACGTCGTTTTTGTATTTGTCTTGTGCGTAACAGTTTTAATGCGTGACAATTTCGCGCACTTCATGAGAAATTTTTCGCTCCGGAAAGGCGAGGAAGAAGAAATGAAGGAAGTCACCAGGCTCCGTACGATGGTCGCTGCTCCAATTGGAGTTGTACTTTATATTCACGCCTTTTATGTGCCCGGAGGTCCGGATTCATCACTTTATTCCTGGATCAGCTGGTTGGGAGCAATTCCGATTCAACAGCTATTCTTTCTGGAAATCCTGCTGTTGATCATTAATTTTGGCTCAATTGCAGGTTATTGTCGAAAATACGGTACTGCATGCCTAGATGATCTTTGTTTGAATGATGAGGTTTTACGTCGCAGAATTTTAGCAGTTTTCCCGAATGCACTGACAGTGATGAATGCGCTGATGGGTGTTTTAGCCATACTCTTTGCTTATCGGGGACGAGTTCAGGAAGCATACTTGATTCTGCTGGGAGCAGGTTTTTTTGATAAACTTGATGGTGCTGTCGCCAGGAAACTTGGACTCACAACACCTCTTCCATCTGCAAAACCCAGAAAATATAACATTACCCTTGGTGGTGTGCTAGATGACGTTTCCGACACAGTCAGTTTCTGCATTGCGCCGGCAGTTATATTTTACATCCTGATGTCAAAAGTTGCTGATGAATCCATTCAGGCTCTGCCTTACGGATGGATTGCAATTATGTATGTTGTCTTAGGTGTGACACGTTTAGTTTTATTTATTCTGGATCAAAACAGTATTCCGGGATTTTTCAAAGGTATCCCTGTTCCAGGAGCTGCCCTGTTAGCAGCTGCTCCTTTCATAATGCTTGGAAATGCGCTTGAAACAAATTCTGCAGATTTGGTTTTTTGGGCACAATTTTGTTTTGTCTTAATGATAATCGCAGCAATCTTAATGATAAGTTTTCCGATTCGTTATATGCACATCGGCCGCTTAATGAGCCGTAGTAGAAAATTTTTAATTTTCACTATCCTGCTGATCGTCGGTTTCGCTTTCACACCATATTTCGGGCATGCCGCACTTGCTTACCTGATCTTATATGTTTTTTCACCGCTTTACACTTGGCGTATCAGTCCGGAAGTCGCCTCAAAGGAGAATCCGGAAAATCTCTCTTCCTCTTCTTGAACACCAATGCAGGAACTAACTGTGGACTCTGAGTCCTCTGATCTTCCGGAAAATACTGAAGCACGAATGGTTGCTCCTGAACAACAACTTGGCGAGCAATTTGATCAATCTTTACGTCCGGAACGTTTACGTGACTATATAGGTCAACAGGAAATTAAGGACAATCTGCTTGTTTTTATCGGCGCCGCCAAAAAACGTGGTCATGCGCTGGATCATGTACTTTTGAGCGGACCTCCGGGATTAGGAAAAACTACACTCGCAAATATTTTCTCACGTGAAATGGAAGTGCAGTTGCGTGCGACTTCCGGACCTGTTATTGAACGGCAAGGTGATTTAGCAGCAATTCTCACCAATCTTGAGCCTGGAACAATTTTGTTCATTGATGAAATTCACCGGCTGAACCGAGTTGTGGAGGAAGTACTCTACAGCGCAATGGAGGATTTCACGCTCGATATTATTATCGGAGAAGGTCCGGGTGCCCGTACCGTAAAAATCGATTTACCACATTTTACTCTGGTAGGTGCAACAACAAGGGCCGGATTGCTTACTTCTCCGTTGAGGGAACGTTTTGGGATTCAGTTCCGCCTTAATTTTTATGAACCTGAAGAACTGAAAACCATCATCCTGCGTGCGGCTGCTTTATTGGGTATTGAAATTGTGGAAGAGGCATCTTTGGAACTTGCGCGCAGAGCAAGAGGGACACCCAGAATCGCAAACCGTTTACTGAAGCGCTGTCGTGATTTTGCGGACATGGAAACTTCAGGAGTGATCACTTTGCCGCTGGTCGAGAAGAGTCTTGATAAAATGAGAATCGATCTGGAGGGACTGGACAAAATGGATCGTCTCATTCTCGAAGCAATCGTAGAAAAATTTGGCGGAGGCCCAGTCGGTTTGAGTACCCTTGCTGCTTCTGTCTCAGAGGAAAAAGATACGATTGAGGATGTCTATGAGCCTTTTCTACTGCTCAAAGGTTTTTTGCAACGTACTCCGCGCGGACGGATGGCGACCGAAAGAGCATATCAGCATTTGGGGATTTCAGCACCTCCTAGAAAACAAGAAACTCTTTTCTGACATATTATCAGCAAGTATTTTCCGCACAACTTTTATCAAGTACTCATGCCGGATTTTTGCCGGATTCTGCTGAAAAAACAAACATTCCCCTCTACAGCAAACTGTTTTAATTATGGATACTAATTTTTCTCCAATTGAAAATTATCCCTTCCTCTCTCCGTTCATCTTTACAGAGGATCCGCAAAAACTAGAAAAACACAAAAAAGCTTTATTAAAAAAACTGATTAAAGCCTGGAAACCTCTGCATCTTGAGGACAGCCAGACTCAGGAATATCTTGCTGCACGTGAAGAAGTTTTTGCAGCTGTTACTGCAGAATATTATGAAGAGCAATATAAAATAATTGTAGAAAAGAGTCTAAACACCGACAGCTCCTTTACCACGCTCGCTCAAAACACACGCCTCCTGGACAGTATCATCCATACTGCTTTCGAATATGCCTTTAAAGATCTGCCAATCCTCAAAGTAAGAATAATTGAAGAACTAAAAAAAGAGTACCGGTTCAAAAAAAGAACACTACCTAAAAATCAGCAAAAACTCCAACTGACTCAAAAACAAATCGAGAAGATTGAATCAAATCCGGAAGATCCTGAACAAAGACAGTTACTGAAATATTACAACAGTATTGAAGCAGATTTGACTCAAGAGACAGCAGAACTCAATGAGCGGCTGAAGTACCTAAAAGAACACATGCCGCTTGCTGAGCAAGCTGAATTCAAACGTGATTTTTTGCTCAATCATCTAGTGATCTTTGCCAGAGGAGGATACGGACGTGCGGAACTCAGTTTCGCCTCAGACAGAGATCTTGGCTATTGTCTTGATACACAGCAGCTAAGTTCCGGAGAAGCAGAGATTTGCCGACAGTTCATCATACATATTGAGCATTTACTCCGGATCGCAGGTATTGAAACTGCTCACCAATACTTTGAATTAGACGAGGATTTATCACGTTTTAAGGATCCCGCCGCTATCCATACCATTCCTGCCATTCTGGAAAGCAGAGTTCTGCTGGGCAGTAATAATTTAGCGAATGCCCTGAAACGCAGATTCTTTCAAATCCTGCCTTATGAAACCTTCGTGCTGAGCCAGATACGAGATTATCATGATCGTGCAGTCCCCGGACTGAGCCAGATGAATCTCAAGGAAGATCAAGGTGGTTTACGCTCTCTGCAAATTCCGCTTTGGCTGGCGGCGGCGACTTTTGGTGTGTTTCCAAATCAAACTGCAGATATGCTCGCCCTGCTGATTCAAAAACGTATAATTTCACCGAGACAAGGTTTTAAACTTTGTCAGGCACTGGAATTTTTGTATGACTTACGTAACTTTTCCGCAACTGCAGTGAAGTTTCATTTTGATGATGAAGCGCGTGAAAGAGGTCTTTCAGAAAAAGACATCCAGATTAATATCATCAATGACGCAACAGAACGGCTTTACCTGCTCAAGAAAAAACGTTTCCAGAGTATAGACGTTTTTGACCGCTATCGTCTGCAGATGGTGAATTATATCCAATATCTTTCACAGGCAATTTTACAACGCCTGCTGGACCGCACCATAGTGAGGACTTTCTCTAATTTCCAGGTTGTAGTCCATCTGGGTAAGCGTCAAATTGTTGAGGTAAATGCGCTTGAAGGTTTACCGCAGGTGCCAATTTCGCTGATCTTCAACGACCCCACTGCTTTGCTTGAGCTCTTTGAATATGTGGGACAGTCCGAATATGATTTGTCTTTTGACCTCAAGGACGAAATGGCGGATCTGATCAGAATCATCACTCCGGATGTGATTGATACTCACCGTACGCAGATTGCAGAACGTTTTACAAAACTCATGCTGACTCCATTTGCGGCAAGTGCCTGGCGAATCATGTTCGATATTTGTGAACCGATTAATGCGGAAAATGAACCGCGGACTCTGATGGGTTGTTTTATTCCGGAAACTAATAAGATGCGTTTTTTACTACGTAACCTGGCTTACCATCAACATCCGGTTTGCACTCATACACTGAATGCCCTGGATCGTACACAAAAAGAACTGGATCGGTTAAAAAAAGATTACCAGGAATTATATCAATACCTTGAACCAAAACATATCTTAGCGCTCAAGTGGGGCATCCTGTTCCACGATGTCGGAAAAATCGATCCGCAGACGGATCATGAAGTTTCAGGAACTTCGATTGCAGTCAAGGCTCTGGAGCGTATCGGTTATGATGATCCGGAATTATTCACGCTGGTATCTTTGCTTATTGTACATCACACGACAGTCGTGCAGCTCAGCAGAACTTCAGCCTATTTTGATCAGGCACTGCAAAGTTTTTTCGAAATTGCAGACCGCAACCTGATCAATGTAATTTTGCTTTTTCTCTGCAATATCTCCGATTACATTTCTGTGAGTGAAAGCAACGCTCATTCAACACGAGGATTACGAACATTTTTTGAGGAGACATACCGCGTTTTTGCCGAAATGCGATCCTCTCAGAAGCAGGAGGATTCCATGGATTTTATCCTCTCATATCTGGAAAATAAAAAGAATGATCTGGAATCCGACACACGTATTGATTTGCTGATTAACAGAAGTCTCCGCGAAAACCTGGATTCTGTTTTGCTCAAACCATTGGAACAGATTAATAAAAAAGAAAGAAAACTGCTTGAAAATTCAGAAGATGAATTACAAGTCCTCTGGCGTGACCTTAAACTTGGTTCACTTGACAAACATGGTACTGACCAGACTACAGAGAAATTTATCCGTAAAATTCGGCAAGCTCTCAGCAATAAAACTTTGGTCGAACTGACTGAGCTTTACAGTCCTTTAATCAACTGGTTTTTTGCTTCATTTCCAAATCGTTTTCTGCTCAGTTCTTCTCCGGGAATGATTGCGGAGAATCTTACTATTTTCAACAAACTGGAACGTCCCGCAATTGTAAATGTCATCACCAATGCAAGAGGTCGACTTAATGCTCTGCTGATTTATGTGCATGACCTGCCTCAAATTCACAGTAGAATTGCTTACACTTTGAACCTGAAGCACCTTAACATTGAATCGGCAAAGATCAACCAAATAAATTTTGCGAGCGGTCACGTTGCTTTTTGCTATTATTTGAAAGTCTCAAAAAGGGAAGAGGACAATGTTATTTTTCCCCTGGAGGTGGAAACTTCCATCAGAAGAAATACTCCGCCTGCACTGAAAATAAAGCCTCAGACTTTTCTCTACTACACAAAATTTCAGCTGGAGTACCTCAAAGATGACAAAAAAGGCTACATGGTCAAAGAAACCAATAATGTTTCTTCAGCAGATTTTCCGGTTTGGAAAGGCGATTCACGTGATAAAACTGAATTTCCGAGACGTGATAAAAATTATCTGCGTATTAAAATAACTGCCGAAGACGCGCCCTTGGTTTATTACAAAATAGTCAGTGCGTTTGATCGTGCGGGAGTGCCGATTCAGCAGGCCGTCATTACAACCATCGGCCATCAAGTTATCGACACCTTTTACATTACTGCTGACGATCATGAAAAACTGCTTAAATCAGACTTTGAGGAATCCCTCAAACAGGCACTGATGAGTCCCTCTGAAATTTGATATCACTACATTCATATTAAGTGATTAAAAAAGATTGACTATGACATTGATTGTGATAATTTAGATAAAACTTTGTATCCAGATGACACTGAGGGATCTGGCCCTTTGAAGTGTCGAGCATCCTTTTTCCGCATCAAGGTGCTAATGCCAGCCCCTCCGGAATTTCCGGAAGGGAGTCGATACGACTCGATTCGAGTAAAGTGCTGGTCCGCCTCTTTTAGTGGCCCACCTGATTGATTCTCGTCTATCCTGTTTAGCTGTCTGAAGTATAATCCGCAGGGATATTGTTTTCCGTCTGTGGAGAGTCTCGGCATGTCTTTTTGATTTGAATAATACTGTTAGTTGCGTATTTGTTTTTTCCGCAAATGACTTTTTCAAGAAAAAGATATTCAAGTTTGAGCATGCGTAATTAGCCATGCTTTGAGACACAGCAAATTCATGCCGTTCGCTTTTATTTTTTAGAAAGAAAGTTATGACACTCATTGTTAGTCCTGATTATCACGCAGTTCCAATCCTGGAAAAAAATGGTATCCGCTGGATTCCTCCTTCACAGGCGGAACGTCAGGATATTCGTCCTTTGCGCATAGGTATTCTCAATATTATGCCGCTTGGAGAAAAATACGAATTTAATATTCTCCATCCTCTCGGACTTTCGGTTTTGCAGTTGGAACCAGTTTGGATTCGTCTTGAATCCCATAACTACAAAACATGGGAACCACGGCATGTGGATGACATTTATGTTACTTACGAGGAAGCAAATCGGGATCAACCGCTTGATGGCTTAATTCTCACAGGTGCGCCGGTTGAGACTGTCCGTTTTGAAGATGTACATTACTGGAACGAAATCAGCGCAATCCTGAAGGATGCACGTCAAACAATTCCCAGCACACTTGGACTCTGCTGGGCGGGATTTGTGATGGCTTATTTAGAAGGTGTAAACAAATTTAACTATGATCAAAAACTGTTTGGGGTTTTTGAATTGAAAAATCTTGCCCCTGCTCATCCAATTGTTGGAGAACTGGACGATGTCTTTTTCTGTCCGCAAAGTCGTCATGCTGGGATTCCGGATGAGGCCATGGAAGAGGCGGCAAACGACGGTCGACTGAAATTACTGGCATACGGGAAGGAAGCCGGCTATTCTATTTTTTCAACCTCAGATGACCGTTTCATTGCGCATACGGGGCATCCAGAATACAACGCTACCAGACTGGCGGATGAAGCAAAGCGAGACCACGGTAATCCGGACGTACCACCGCCCGTAAATTTTGATTTTATGGAGCCACTCAACCGCTGGCGTTCACATCGGAACACTTTTTTCACGCAATGGGTCAGTTATTGTTATCTCAAAATAAGTACTCATGACATGTCTGTGAAAAAAGATTTTATGGACTCACCCACAGACTGAGCTGTTCGAACCTTCGTTTTAACTTGCGCCTTCAGCGTACTGCAGTAAAGTTTCAATAGCTTAAAATAATTAAAATATTACTGAATTAAAATAAACTTAAATCACGAATTATGGCCAACAAAGATAATGAACCTCCTAACGGTTTAGAAAAATTGTTTTCTACGCAGGGTATCCTCATCGCAATTCTGTTCTTAGGATTTTACTGGGTATTTTTTGGAGAAGATAAAAGTCAGGAATCCGCACGCTACAATTATTCTTCCCAAAATATTCCAATTGGAGTCAGCAATCAACTTAACGCGGAAGCTATCGAAAAACTTGGCATTGATCTAACGGAACATCTGGATCCAAAATTAATCCCTGCAATCACCTCTGAAGCGTTAAGAGAAACGTCACAGGCTCAGGTTTCTGACAAAGATTTTCTACCGACTCTGGTCAACAAAATATCAAACAAAGTGCGTGATATAAGTACAATCGATTTGAATCAGGATGGAATGGCGGATCATGTTTTGATAGTACCTCAAACCGAAAAAGGCGATGCGGATTTTCTGTTATTTTCAATTTTGGTTCCGGATCCCGATCAAGTTAGCACATTGCCGTCAGGCTCAGATCAAGCTGCCTGGAAAGATATTGCTGAAAATAAATCTATCGAAATCATGACTGCCTCCGTTGTACGTGGTACGGGTGATGAGATGAAGTTGCAGTCTACTCCTAATCCGCAGATGTACCAGTCAGCCGGAGCTCCATACGCTCCATATTATGGTACCGGTTACAGCATGACGAATCTTTTAATGACATCAATGATGATGTCAATGCTCTTTAGACCACCATATATCTGGGGAGGTGGATTAGGTTATGGTTACGGTTACGGTGGAGCAAGGTCAGTTAGTTCTATTCAAAACCGCAGAGGAGCGTCCACTTCAAAAATGAAAAAGGCCACGCCCTCATCTTCTTCCGCAAAGACAGCCGGCGGTAGAAGTGTCTCGTCAAACAAGTTCCGTTCAACTTCAAAGAAATCCCTGAATAATATCAAGAGCACAAAATTCCGCTCCACCAACCGTAAAACTGCCGGAGGAGGTTTTGGCAGTAGCACATCACAGAGAAAACCCGCTGTTTCAAAACGTAGAGTTGTACCAAGGAAAAAATTCAGTTTTGGCGGAAGACGCCGCAGCAGGGGATTTGGCTTTGGAGGTTTTGGACGGAGAAGACGTTAATATTTACAGCCTATGAAATGAAAGTTGGGTGGATCTTGCTTAGCAAAACTAAGAAGGCTCGTTAATTTCCCACTCAATAGCATTTGTTTCATATGTTTCTGCGTCTAGTACGGAAACTCCCGGCTTAACTGCTGATCCGAATTTTGCTAACGCATTCTCACGCATTTCCTTCATCCTGCTCATGTAGGTATGATCTTCAAACAATTCTAACTGTTGTTCACGGTAAGGTGCATGTAAACGTGCCTCACCTTCTATTTTAAGATGACAACTGGCACAAAGCGGAATAAGATTTTCGAGTGCGTTATTTGCCGGATTTTCATCAATATGGTGAACTTGCAAAACCATTTGAGCATTTTTAGTTTTTCTACAATCTTTATCGCACCTCGCGCAGTGGTAGTTAAACAACTCTCTTACATAACGTGAAACCGTTTCCCATTCAGGGTGATAGCGAGAATCATGAGCCATTTAAGCTTCCTGACTCGGAGAGCTGAAAAATATCTCTTTACGTTCTCTGCGAATTTGGTTATACATAATTAGCTAAATTTTAATCGTAACAGTTTTTTCCAAATATTTTGAATAATTCGACAGGATTATAATGGCTATCAGTCGCGACGAACTTGTTAATATCTTAACTGTAGTGAACTTTTTAGCACATGCTGAAAGAGAAATGCACGTTGCCGAAAAGAAAGTTCTGATTGCTACCTTCAAGGCTGCTGCAATTACTCCGGAAGAACAAGAGCAAATGAAGGCAAATACTTCTCTGGAAGAGATGTTAAAACACATTGAATCCACAGAAGCAAAGCACGCACTTGTTGAACTAATGGCTTTAGTCGCAGCATCAGACGGTGTGTTTGAAGACGAGGAACGTGTTATTATTAAAAAAATTATGAAGCGTATTGGTGTCGCAGACGATCATCCGTATTTCGATGATGACAACCTTGATGTTCCTTCCGTTCGTGCCAATGTAGGTAAAATTTTGAATTCCTTCAAAGATTTAGCTGCTTAGCCTGAATGCCTGCAAATCCACTTGTTAAATAAAAGCACTGTAATTCTTGAGCATCCTCCACAAGACTATACGCAAGAGAAGATCTTTTGTAAAGAATTGCTGGAAAGATAAATGAGAGGTAGAAAATAAAGGGAGGTTTCGGGGCAGATATTTTGAAGTATCCGCCCGAAATTTTAAGACTTGCTGAGAAGCAGTGCTTCAGATCCGGGTTTCCGGCTCAAAGTCCATGTGCAACTGACTCATGACTGTATCAGATGCTTCTGTATAGGAATCATCTAACGCAAGATCATTGCCCAACAAAAAACCGTTGTCATTGTATTCGATCTTGTTGATCACGCCACCTTTGTTAAGAAAGCGGGACATTGCATCACTGATTTCTTCGTGTGAAATTTCTTTTACTTTTTTAGCCATTCTAGCCATATTTTCCTCTTAATAATTAAAAGTTGTTGATAATTAAATTTCGAATGCCCTGAATCGTTGAGTTGTCAGACGAATCTAAAAACCGTTCCGCCCTCTGCTGGACTACCCGAAGCATGAATTCATGATTTGTTAGCACTCACTTTACAAGAGTGCTAGTAGCTTGTCAAGCTTTTTTTTAAAAAAAGGTTGATTTTTTCAAATTATTTTGTACAGGAGCTTTTATAAAGGAAGAATAAGCTCACATCCAGAGCATCCACAAACAATCTGTGCCGTCCAAAAACATGTGAATCAGCAGACCTAAAGCTGGAATCCGGAAACGTGGACTAAACAAAAGAGCGAAGTAAACTGCAATAGCCAGCCAACTGTGAAGAGGATGAAAACCAAGACCGCAACGGTTAGGATCGAAGATTGGGTCTGCCAGCAGGTGATCCAAATCTACTGCCATTGTTAACACCATGATCAAAAAGGGGCGTAACCAGTTTTCTTTCCAAGCAGTTTTGGCAACCATGAAAGGTACCAAAAAGTGGAGGATCATGTGAATGATGCTGCGTTCCATTGATTGACCTGTTTACGGATTCTTTTTTTCTTTAAGCAAAAGCGGAATAGCATATTAGCTCTTATACTTATATTTCATCTTCAGTAAAGCACAGCACTTCACGAATCTGCTTTGCACCGCAAAGCCACATGACCAAGCGGTCAACTCCCATTGCCATTCCGGAACTTTCAGGCAGACCCTGCTCAAGACATCTTAGAAACTTTTCATCTAAGGGCACAGAACTGCGTCCCTCAGAAAGCCTGTTTTTCAAATCCTGTTCAAAGCGTCGTCTTTGTTCGGCAGCATCTGTCAATTCTCTAAATCCATTTGCCAACTCCATACCGTCCACATATAGTTCAACTCGTTCAGCAAACCCGGAACGTTGCGGACAAGGCCGGGCTAGACTTGCCAGCGGTAACGGCCATTCATACACAAACAATGGAGTAGAATCGGCAAACTCCGCTTCGATATGATTCCAGAGCCGGAAAAATATTTGTTCATAAGCCAGTGATTCTGTAAGGTTTGGCTCTGTTGCAAGATCAACCAGTAATTCCGCATGTCCGGATAGTTGTGCTTTTTCCCTTAATTGTGAGGCAGATTCGCAACCGTCCAAAATGATGTTCAAATGTTTTTTAAATAAAGAACAGACTGTCACACGTGGCCATGGCGGAAGTGGAATTTTCACCGGAAAGTTTTCCGCAGTAATAGTTTTGCTGAGATGCAGCACCAGCTGTTCAATATCCGACATCAAAACTTCCAGTGCTTCATTGCTACGATACCATTCGAGCATGGTAAATTCTGGATTGTGCAGGGGACCACTTTCGGCTTTACGGAAACAACGCGCGAGCTGGTATATTTTTTCAAAACCACCTGCCAGCAAACGTTTCATCTGAAACTCAGGAGAGGTAATCAGAAATCCGGAATCAGTTTTTACGGGTGAGAATTGTGACTCAGGACTGGGTGCGGAAACCAGTAAAGGAGTTTCAGTTTCAATAAATTCCTGCAGTTCAAACCACTCCCTGATCCCATGTATTATTTGCTGACGAATCCGAAGAAGTTTCATTCTAGAAGGATTAATTGCCGGACGTCTCCAGCGCAGTAAATCGCCTTCTGCCTCAAAATTGACGGCGGGGCCTTCCGTTTTCAGCTTTACAACTTCACTATTTTCGCCAAGCTCAAATGAAATTAAAGAGCCTGCAGAGAGTTCTGTATCACCTTGATAATTCAGTGCATACAACTGGTCTTTAACTAAAACAATAATGTTTTTATGATTTTCGGAAGTTGGCTCTTCCGACTTCTCATTCCCGCAAACAACTTCGAGGACGCGTCCGTGGCAGCGTCCTGATAAAAGTGAGTTGCTGAAAGTCTGTGAAGAGTTGGACATGAGGTTTAATGAAATTTCCAACTTTGATTAAGGCTGGTAAAAAGGAGGATTATAATGAACTTTTTATGGAAGTGAACTGAGCAGAAACAGATAACAGACCGGAAATTTCACTTCAACTTTCTTTCGAATAGGCGGAATAACTACGCTCCGGGAACGCCACATCCTCACAGGACAAACTGGACGATCTACTAGCCCTTGACTCGCTCCACATATTCACCGGTTCGTGTATCAATCCGAAGTTGATCTCCTTCATTGACGAATAAAGGCACATTGACACTGTAACCAGTTGACACTACGGCCGGTTTAGAAGCTCCAGTGACTGTGTTCCCTTTTTCTCCGGGAGCAGTTTCTGTAACTTCCAGAACAACAAAATTCGGCAGGCTTAATCCGATTGAACGGCCCTTGAAAAAACCAACTTCAATCAGCATATTTTCAGTCAGATAATTCACCGCGTCACCGACAGCACTGCTTTCCAGACTCACCTGTTCATAGTTGTTATTATCCATAAAATGGAATTCACCGTCATTATACAAAAACTGCATTTGCCGGTCTTCTGTATCAGCAGGTTTGAGTTTTTCACCTGACTTGTATGTACGGTCAAGTACTGCGCCGCTTATCATGTTACGGATTTTAGTCCGTGTAAACGCTGTTCCTTTTCCCGGTTTAACAAACTGAAAATCCACTACAACAAATGGATCTCCATCCATCTCAAAGCGCAGCCCTTTTCTAATATCTGATGTCTCGTACACTTATATTCTTTCAGTGAAAATTAACTAATTTTAGAGTTTTTTTTCAGTAAAGAATAAAATGAATTACTGAAAAAACACTACTAATTTTTTTGCTGACTCCAGCCTGCCTTCATTTGCAGATGAATCACTATTAAATTCTGCTCGTAAGTTTAAAACACTCAGCTTAACAAATCGAGTTTATAATGTCTTAGTTTGCCAGCTGTATAATAGCTGTAGACAAACAATTTTATGTTTCTACTTCTGATCAATCTTGCAAAGAAAAGAAATTAGACATAAAACTAGCCCCCCGCCATCGGCGGCCAGAAGGCTACCCGGTCACCTTCTACCAGTTTTTGATTGAGTTTACACTTAACTCCGTTGACAATTGGAATGGCGATCGCATGGGCTGGAATTTGTAGTATTTCTGAGAGGAGTTCCAGCAAAGTCGTCTCTTCCGGGACTGAAAGTGGCAGGGATTCATCAATTCTTAGAGCTGGACGATAACGACGCAAATCGGCGCTGAGTTTTACAGTAACATTAATCATGTTCGCTGCAGACGTTCCAGAAGTCTTCTAAATTTAGCTCTTTCAACTTTGAACGAGTGGGGCGGCCTTCTTCATCCCAACCACGTAATTGATAGTAGGTTTGAATGTGGTTTTGCAGAATTGCGCGGCTGCCGGCACGCGGTCCGTCAGGAGAAGGTTCACTCACGCGGGCGGGTAGTTTGTCATCCGCAGCGGTGAATCCGGCGCGAAGGTTAAACATGCGTTCTAAATTCCAGATGCGGTCGCCCTGAACAATCGAGCGGTCGAAGTTAAAATCAATACCGGTAGCCGGAGCCAGCAAGGCACAAATTTCACGGTGCGTTATTGCAAATTTTGTAAAAAGACAAATTCCGGTGGAATCCACAAAAGCAGTGGAGTTTTGGAATGGACGCCGCACCATTTCTTCTTTTTGCTCCAAAACTTCCGGAGGCATATAACGTGGAATTCCATACAGTTCAGCAGCTACAGTATTGCCACGCACATGACACGCTCCACGGTTGGAGGTGGCGTATTGAAGCGCCATACCCTGAAAAACTCTGGGGCTGTAAGCGGACATTTCCAGTTTTTTTACGCCCATGAAAAATTCAGGATGTCCGTAACGTTCAGCCAATCGATAACTTCCGTCCGCTAAAATATCACCAAACCCTTCGCGCTTGCCTGTCATTTCAACTGCTCGCACCATTGCTGCCTCATCGCCAAAACGCAGAGGGAAACCAATTTCTTTTTCTGACAAAGCACCGGTTTCAAAAAGCTCCATCGCACAAGCAATAGTCGCTCCGGTGGAAATAGTGTCGATGCCGTAATCTCCGCAAAGATAATTTGCTTTTGCCACGGCCTCTAGATTCGAAACCCCGCAGAGAGCGCCTAAAGACCAGGTAGATTCGTATTCAGGCCCTTCACCGCGGCCTTTGTACGGTCCCTCTTTAACTTCTGTCACCCGGGTGCAGGAAATCGGGCAGGCGAAACAGGCACGGTTACGTTCTAAAATATCTTCTGTAATCGCTTCTCCTCCCGTTTTTACCGCATCTTCAAATGTGTCTGATTGAAAATTACGGGTGGGATAAGCCCCCATTTCGTTGATCAAATTAACAAGGCTGGCAGTACCGTAAGCCCGGAAACTTCCAAATGAAACAGGATCTCCAGTAATTTTAGCATGCATGTCCATTGATGCTTTCCAAAACTGTTCGGGGTCAGCGAGATTCACTCCTCCGGTTCCGCGTATAGCAATTGCTTTCAGCTTCTTTTTACCCATCAAAGCACCAACTCCACTTCGCGCTGCGAGACGATAATTGTCATTGACGATTCCGGCCATCAAAGACAGCTTTTCTCCACCGGGACCGATGCAGGCGATTTTCGAAGCCGGATGAGTCAGCTTCTGTAGAGTGCTTTCTGTCTCAACGGGAGTTTTTCCCCATAATAATGAAGCAGAACGTATTTCAACTCGATCATCCTGGATCCACAGATAAACTGGTTCAGGAGACTCGCCTTCAATAATCAGTGCGTCATAACCGGCAAATTTTATTTCTGGTCCAAAAAAGCCTCCGGAATTGGAGCAAGCGATGGTTCCAGTCAACGGTGCTTTACAAACTACGACATAACGCGCAGTCGCCGGTGCTCCCGTTCCAGTCAAAGGTCCTGTTCCGAAGATCAGCGGATTTTCCGGACTCATAGCTTCAATCTCAGGATCAATCTCTGCGCAGAGCAATCTGGAAGCTAAGCCGCGTCCACCGACAAATTCTTCTGCCATTTTGAGATCGAGTGCTTCTTTTGTAACTTCGCCATGCGTCAAATTAACCCGCAAGATGGTTCCGGTGTATCCGTAGTACATAATTTTCCCTGTTACTTTTCTATTCGTGAATCAAGATGTTTGCTCATCACAGTCTCCATTTTTTCACGGATTTCATCATCAATCGGACGGAAGGTAATTGCTTGTGTGGGACAATATTTGGCACAAGCCGGATTCCCACCACATAGATTGCATTTGACAACTGTTTCTTTGCTGTCTACATACGTTATTCCTCCAGTGGGACAGGCCGGAATACAGAGCATGCAGCCTATACAATTTTCATCAACAACTGAAACAATTCCATAATCGTTGATTTCCAAAGCATCGTATACGCAAGCCTCCATGCAGTGCATTTCTTCGCAATGAATGCACATAATCGGCAGAAAAAAGTCATCACTCGGATAAGCCACCTGAATCCGTAAACCAGTTTGGCGAACCATTTTTTCGTGTTCAATGGAACACGCACTTTCGCACATCCGGCAGCCGGTACACATTTCCGGATTCACCGACAATAATTTATGCAAACCTTCATCTTCCGAATCATCATATTCCGGCGGTGTCATAAACGGGATCCCGGATCCAACAGTTCCTCTTCCGGAAGTCTGAGTGTCTTCGGTTGCTAAAACTGCCGCAAATGCACCAGAGGGGGTCCATTTAGTTTGGAGCCAACCGTCAAAACGGTTCCGCTTGAATGGTTCCAGTGCTTCCGGAAGTTGGCCGCTGGATATCCATTCCGCTAAATATCTTCCGACAATGGGTCCCAGCGCCAAGCCGTGTCCGCAAAAACCTGTGGCCAGCAAGACGTTTTCATTGAGATAATCGAGGATCGGCATACCATCAGGAGTACTCGGATCAAGTCCTCCCCATGTCCGCAGCAAGTTGGTTTTTCCCAAGTCCTTGACTAGTCGGGAAATATGCGCCACAGCCATGTTTAAATTATCTCGGGTAGTCTTGGTGTCTTCCTCATCTTCTTCCTCGAGCAGCCCCCCCCCAAAATGAATTCCACCGTTCTGCGTCTGCCGGAAAAACAAATCACTGCTGGCCACCCCGAACATTTGTGATAAAATCGGAGGCAGCGGTTCTGTAACCATGGATTCGTAACGCACATTTTGCAGAGGCAAATCCAAACCTATTTTTTGACATAATTCCTGCGAACCAAAGCCTGCCGCAATAATCACTTTTTCTGCTTGAACGGAATGTGTGCTGGTTTTGACAACGGCTTTTCCGTCATCCGTTTGCTCAATGCTTTGTACCTCGCTGTTTAGTAAAACCTTTGTGCCGAATTCTTTTGCTTTACGAAAAAAGCCTGAAACCATGCGGAATGGATCACAATGTCCATCATCAGGACAATAGCTTGCCCCCATGATATTTTGCCAGCGCAGTCCCGGAGCAAGTTCCAGGACATCCGTTACACCAAGCCAACGCACATCCAAGCCGTGCGATTGCTGCCGGGCGACATCAACTTGCATTGGACGCAGATGGTCGGGCATTTCGACCAGCCTGAAATTACCGGACTGAGTGTATTCAATGTCAATCCCAAGTTCAGCTGACAATCCCGGAAATAACGCCACGCTTTCCATGGCCAAAGGAATTTCGTTGGAAACCCTGGCCGATTGACGAATTCCTCCACCGGACCGCCCCGTAGCACCACTACCGATACCATTTTTTTCTATCAGTAAAACATCAGCACCGCGTTGCGACAAATTGTATGCAGTAGTGCAGCCGACAATTCCTCCACCGATAATGATAACATCTGCTTTAAGTTTCTTCATTATCATGTCCTCGCTGCTCCGTAACCTACATGATCTTCCCAGGTGAATTCGCCGGAATCATCCCCTCCACCGACTGATTCCATAGGCACAGGCTTGATAGGTGCTCTCGACGTGAAAGGCTGGATTTCACTTATTGACACACCAGTTTCATCTGCCAACATTTGATTCAGAATTCCTCCGCAAATCCTGCCTTGACAACGTCCCATTCCGACACGGGTCCAGGGTTTTAATTGATTTAGTTGAGTTACTCCCATTTCAATTGCTCTGCGTACTTCTCCAGCAGTCACTTCTTCACATCGGCAAACAGGAACTTCGTCCTTTACCAATTTACATAATCCGGATTTGAGCGGAAACATAGTACCAAGTGCAGCGACCGCTTTCCTTGCCTGTTGTTGTTCTTTTCGTAAATTGCTTTCATCAACTTTCGGAGTGAATCCCAATTGACTACCGGCGATAGCTCCCGCCAATTTTCCTTCGAGCAACGCAACTTCCACTCCGCCGATACCCCGAGTTTCTCCAGCTACGAAAAAAGCATTGACACTGGTTTCCAGGTTCTCATTTGTTTCAATTGCAAAACTACCAAAATATTTATCAAAAACCATTGTGCACCCTGCTACACGAGCTAATTCAACCGCCGGTGCAAAACCGTAATTCAAACAAATAGTATCAACTTCAATTGTTTCTTCACTTCCCAAAACCGGAATTCCCTTCCCATTTACTTTCATAATCACCGCTCCGTTTACCTCTTCATCACCTGTAGCTTCTGCGACGGTGTAGCCGAATTTAAACGGAATCCCTGCTTCGAGCAAACGTTTCTGATTCGCCATTCCTTGCCCGAGTTTGTCCCAATGTCCCCATAATTTAGGAGCTTTTAACAAAAATTCCTTGCGTGACTGCAATTCCAGAATTGCCGCAACTTCCATTCCTGCTTCCATAAACTGCACCGCCGCAAGTTGAAGCAAAGGTCCGGTTCCGGCTAAAAGCAAACGTTGTCCGATTTTCAATCCCTGCGACTTCAATAAAAGCTGCGCACCGCCAACTGTAGTCACTCCGGGTTTTGTCCAGCCTGTAAAAGGAGTTACACGTTCGTAGGCACCTGCGGCAATTATGATGCGCTTTGCCTGTAAGTTTTGTGCGCCTTGTGGACCATACAAATTGAGAATTCGCTCTTCCGGCAGTACATTCCAAACCAAAGTACTGTGCTGAAAATTGATATTTGAATGTTGCAAATCGCTCAACAATTCCCGACCCTTGCGAATATTTTCAGCAACCGTCGGGGGGAACTGTTTGTCTTTTGCGTCCAAGGCCGGTTGTTTATAATACTGACCACCTGCACGAGGAGATTCATCCAGAAGCGTAACCTGCGCACCTGCATGTGCCGCTGTAACAGCAGCAGCAACTCCGGCAGGCCCCGCCCCGATAATGGCTATATCCGTTTGTTCAGGTTTTTCAAACATCTTTAATATTTATATGTTTAATAAAATTAAATTTTCAAGAAATTCATAAGTTTAGCTAATTATACTTTGGAATCTAATCAACTCTTTGGTTAACAGAATCGTGTGCCGTCGAATCCCATAACACTAAAGAATTTTATTCCAGTTCCACAACACAATCAGGAGAAACCTCAGTCATACATGTCCGCACATGTGGAACTCCGTCAACCGTGGCAATGCAGTCAAAACACATACCCATTCCACAAAAGAAACCACGGGCTTGTTTTCCTTTGACCGTATGACGAAAAGCTCTTCTTCCTGAAGCCAGCATTGCGGCAGCAATGCTTTCGCCGTGAAAAGCTTCGATCGCTTCACCGTTGACCATAATGCTGATGGGCTTGCCCCGTTCGATTTTTTTGTATCGTGTCGCTGTCATTTTGATTTTTTGTATAGAAATGATGCCTTCTTATAAACTTTGAAATCCTTATATTGTCATTTCGACAATAGGGAGAAATATTGATATTAATGCAGTAAATTTAAATATATTTCTTGCTTTGTAAGCAATGGTTCGTCTTGGTCTTTTTAGCGGTTCATCAGCAATGTAATAACTTTAAAAAACAAGGAGATTACTGACTGCCACAGATAAATAATTTGAGTATTTGAAGGAATTCATTAGTTTCTAATAATTCTATTTACTTAACATACTTCTCCCACAAAACAATTTTATTTTTCAGGCAGCTTCGGCAGTTGTACCCAAATACGCCACTTTTACTGCAGGATCGGCTGAAATTTCCGCAGGTGTTCCGGAGGCAATCACACACCCCTGGTCAAGCACATAAACCCGGTCACAAATTCCGGTGATGAAATTCAAATCGTGGTCGATAACAACAACTCCGGAACCAACCATTGAAGACATTGTCCGTACTTGGTCAATCATGGCCATTGATTCGTTATCATCCATTCCGCTTGTTGGCTCATCAAGTAGAAGAAAATCCGGTGCGGCGGCAACAGCACGTGCCAATTCCAACCGCCGTGCATTTCCATAATCCAAACCTGCAGCTCTTAAACTTTGAAACTCCCAAAGCCCCGCTTGAAACAGCAAAGTGTCAACATCCGGAGTTTGTGCAGAACGGTACTTTCCGGCCATCAAGTGGACTACCTCGATATTTTCACGGACACTCAGGTCTGAAAATAACCGAAAATTTTGAAAGGTGCGTACCAATCCAGATCTTGCAATTTCGTGCGGTTGCATTCCCGTCAAATTCTTTTCACCGAGTTGGACTCGCCCGGAATCTGGTTCTACAAGTCCTGTAATAACATTCAGCAATGTCGTTTTTCCCGCGCCGTTGGGACCAATCAGTCCCACGATTTCGTCCCCGGTAGCCTTCAACTCTACATTTCCCAGTGCCCGAAAACCGCCAAAATTAACGCTGACACCTTCAACATTCAACACGGTTTGGTTTTTTTTAACAACTTTGCTTCGTATCTGTTCTTCCTTCGATGTCCAAGTCTTTTTCTTTTGCCTATGGAGGAATCGTTCGTGCAGCCAATGATCAAACTCAAAATCTCCTAAAATACCGGCAGGCCGCAGAATCATAAATCCGAGCATAGCGCCGCCCAGAAATAAATCGGTCAGACCTTCACGCAAAATCCAACTCAATGCTACAATATCCAATTCAGACAATTTGCGAGTCAGTTCACTACCGATGGTGATAATCACTACTCCGGTCAAAGCACCAGTAATACCGTTACGCCCTCCGACTATTAGCATGGTGAGCGTCAATAATGTATAATCAAAAAAGAACAACCTTGGATTGATGCTACCTAACTCAAAAACTCTTAAGGTCGATCCAACCGACACTAGGGCTACTGAAATAATTAAAGCCCACATTTGCTGAATTGCTGGATCAATTCCCATCGTCCGCGCAGCAAGATCGTCTTCACGCACGCACTGCGCAAAACGGCCAATTCGCGTTTCCTTGAATAGTCTAGCCAGCAAAACCGCACAAAACAAAAATACGTAAATCCAGTTTTTCCCTTCAAGAGTTGCATTACCAAAAGGGCTGAAAGAAAGGCCTATCTTCCCTCCACGGGTCAGATCTGTCCAGTTTCGAGCTACTTCGTGAACGACAAACAGTAGGGCCAAAGTAATCACAACTGCTGATACTGCACCTGAACGGACACCTGCACGTGAAAGTGCCATGCCGACAAAAAATGCCAACGCTACTGTTAGACCAACTGCGATTATTCCTGACGCTAAAGGGGTCAAGTCAACATTCGCCAGTCCAAACGGAGCATCAGGAATTTGCATCATTTTACGTGCAGGAGAAATGGCACAAATAGCAAATGTATATCCGGCAATCGCTCCGAAACCGATGTGCCCAAAGGATAAAACTCCTGTGTTTCCGATGTAAATTTGAATACCAAGCACGATGATGGCATTTATCAGCATTTGTGTGATCAGACTGTCACGTGATGCATCGCCGTTTGCTGTATAAAGTATGCCCCCGCAAATCAAAACCACAATCAGTAAGATTGAGCCAAATGTTGGAAAAACGAGATGGCGGATAGAGTCATGTCGCATCAGACACGCTCCACGTGATGCACAGTTATTAAACCCTGAGGTCGAAAAACAAAAAGTAGAGCAATCAGCACAAAAACAATTCCATCTGTCAAGCCAACAACTTCGGTCGGCAGGCGTGCGATAAGTAGAACTTCAACCAAGCCCAACGCAAATCCTCCAAGCACGGCTCCACTCAGGCTTCCCAGACCACCAATTAAAGCAGCCAAAACACCTTTTAACATTGGATTGAGACCTGCAACAGGTCCGGCTTGACCGCTACGCATCAACCAAAATACTGCGGCAACTCCAGCTAAAAGACCGGAAAGAAAAAATGCTCCCCGGATAACGCGGTTACTGCGAATACCCATAAGATGGGCAGCATCAAAATCTTCGGCTGCAGCGCGCAGGCTTATACCAAACATCGTATGTTGTAAAAGACAATAAGTACCGAGAAGTGTGATTAATGTGGTAGCAATTACCGCTAAGTCGTAAATTTCAAGGTTGATTGCACCAATTTTCCAAGTGTTAAATATCCAGTCAGGGCGCGGAAATTGTCGAAAATTAGCCGACACGTACATTACGAAAAGTGCCTGCACTAGAAAATGGACTCCAAAAGAGGTCATCAACATGGTAAAGTCAGGCGCGCCGCGTACCCAGCGAAACGCCACAAATTCAATAACAACAGAGCTAATAGCCGCAACAACTATTATCGCCAATGCCACATACCACCAATCAAAGCCGCTTGTAAGCAGCCAGTAACTAGTGTATGCACTGACCGTGATAAGTTCGCCGTGTGCAAAATTGACCATGTGCATCACTCCGAAAATCACAGCAATCCCTAGAGCAAGCAAAGCGTAAATACTACCTCGCCCCAAACCATCGACAATTTGTTGAATCAGTTCCATCACGCCGCAACTCCCGAACCACCAAGGTAAGTCTTAAAAAGGTCCTCGCTTCCTGACAATTCTGAAGCCGAACCTTCTGCGACAACCTGCCCCGAACGCATCACATAAGCCCTGTCGGCAACGTTAAGTATACGTTGTGCGTTTTGTTCCACAACCAGCAGGGTCCGACCACTATCACGCAATTTGGAGATCAGTTCAAACACCACATCCACAAGTACAGGTGCCAAACCCAATGACGGCTCATCCATGAGCAGCATTTTAGGGTTGCTCATCAAGGCACGGCCTATGGCAAGTTGTTGAGCTTCACCACCAGAGAGAAATCCGGCGGAAACCGAAAGTTTATCTTTCAGTACAGGAAAAAGGTCCAGCATTTCCTCCAGCAAATTTTCCCGTTGATCCTGAGATAGAGTCACACCGCCAACTAGCAGATTCTCACGAACAGTAAAGTTGCCGAAAATTCTGCGATGTTCCGGTACTAGGGAAAGACCTGCACGGAGTACTCGATCCGGAGACCAGCCTGTTATATCTACATTATTGAAAACTACCTGTCCCTGAACCGGATTCAATAGCCCTGCTACAGTCCCCAGCAAAGTCGTTTTTCCTGCACCATTAGGGCCGATGAGACAGACAATCTCACCAGCCTTAACAGTTAATCCGACTCTGCGAATAGCTCGTATAGAACCATAGCGGGTATTCAGGTTTTCAACGTTAAGCAAACCACTATCCATTACTGAATTGTGGCCGCTAACGTTGGTGCTCCATCTACAACACGGTGAACAAAGACCGGTTTAGAAGGAGCTCCATTGGCACCCGAATAAGAAAGGTTACTTGTAGCACCTTCTACTCCGTCGGCATTAGCAATTGCAGCACCAAGTATTTTTGGATCCATTGAACCAGAACTTTGGAAAGCACTGATAATGACTGCCAATGCATCAACAGCCAATCCACCGAAAGAGGCATTTTCCAAAGGAGCGCCTTTTGCTGCCTGATAACCGTCAGCTAATATTTTGACGCGGCTACCCTCCGCCGGATAGGAATGTGTAGTGTGATAAAAACCTTCTACGCCTTTTGTGAAATAACCTCCTGTTGCTTCAAAAGCATCGGTTACCAGATAATTAGTCTTTACACCAGCAGCATCTAACTGCCCCCGCAAAACAGCACTTTGAAAGGAAAGCATGGCTGAATAAACCACATCCGGAGCTTTTCCCGCCGAAGCCATTTTATTGGCTTGCGTGGAAAAATCCATGTCATCAATCGGCACAAAGTTGTAATCGGCGGTTATGCTACCTCCACCGGCTTTGAAAACTTTGCTGAAAATTTTCGGATTGTAACCAAAATAAGGACCAGGTGCGGAAAATGTTACCGCCGTTCTCCATCCTTGTTGAAGTGCGAATTTGGCGGCGGCGGTCGCTTGCGCTGTGTCATCAAAAGCGACCAGGTACGAAAGTGCTTTTGAATTAGCCAGCATGGGTTCTGTTGAAGCAACAAACAGAGTCGCAACTTTTCCTGCAGTTACTTGTAACAGAGGCTCACCGAAATCCGGAAATGGAGGTCCGAGCATGGCTGATACTCCTGCAGCCATCAATTCATGTCCGACACGTTGAGTTACTTCCGGATTGCCTTCGATATTTTTTATAATTAACTTGATTGGAGATCCGTCAACTCCGCCTGCACAGTTAACCAGTTCCACAAAATATAATGCGGCTTGACTGGCTGGTTTATCAGCAAATCCTCCCAGATCCGAAAAATCGGCGGCATAACCGATTTTCAAAGGTGTCCCACTCGGAGCTGCTTTACAGGACGAAAGATTTGTTGCAAGTACAGCATCAATATTGAACGATCCGGCTGAAACCGTTCCCAGTGAAAGAAGTACTACCAATGTTCCGAACATTGTCGTAATTACAAAGTGTTTCATTTTACCTCTATTTGTTTATTACTATGGCAGGCGCTTTCCAATTCACCATGAAGAGGAATGACACATGCCGGATTACAAGTTAAGCCGGATTCATCAAGTCGTAATACAGCATAAATTGATTACGAAATCGGAATCCTTTTTTCCCTGTAGCCTCCTTCTTTAGGTTTTCAAGGTATGAAAAAAACTTCCGGTTATCCCTTGGCAGGTCACTCCCCAGCGTTGCCTGCTTCCATTTCACCGGAATTATTAAATCAACAAATATTTCGTTTTTCTGCATAGAGTCACTTGATAACATCAACATCTTTTGTAATTCAAAAAACGGAACCCAAAAGTAACATTTGTCAATCCTGAACAACTGTTTCAAGCAGATTAGCTCTGATTTATAATGTCAACAAAACCCAAACCTTTCCGTAAAAGTATAATTTGTTCCGACCAATGGAATTCCGGTCATTGCACAAGCTTCCAAAGTAATTGAACGAATGTCTTCCCGCTCCAGATTTGACAGCCTAGTTTTACCCGCTGCTTTGGCGAGGATCACAGCTTCGTTTGTCATGGCAGTTATATAATTTGCCACTCTTTCAGCTGCGTCACATTTAAGCAATTCACGATACTGCGGTTCTTGCGTACAGATTCCGGAACCGCAAATTCCTTCGTGGCACTGGTGACAGGTCGTGCATCCCAAGGCAATATTCGCTCCGGTTCCGATAGCAACTGCATCCGCACCAAGTGCCATTGCTTTGGCAACATCCGCTCCGTCCTTGATCCCGCCTGAAACGATGAGACTGAATTCATCTTTGACCCCCATATCCTCAAGAGCCTTTGTGGCTTGCACCAATGCTGGTAAGGTAGGGATGCCCAAATGTTTCAAAGCCACTACCGGCGCCGCTCCTGTACCGCCCTGACAGCCATCAATCACGACTCCGTCCGCACCGGTTTTAACGGCAATTTTAACATCTTCAGTAACACGGCCTGCCGCAATTTTCAGGAAAATCGGAATTTCATAATTGGTAATATCTCTCAGTTCCTGAATTTTCAAAACCATGTCATCCGGACCAAATATATCACCGTGACGAGGATGGCTGTAAAGATCCAGTCCTGCAGGAATTTGTCGCATTTCCGCAATTTCCTCTGTAATTTTACTTCCTAAGAGATGTCCTGTAAGTCCGGGTTTCGCCCCAATTCCGCAAATAATTTCCAGCGCATCCGCAGCTTCAATCGTTTCCAGCGAAAAGCCGAAACGGCTGGGAAGGATCTGTACAACCTGTTTATAGGAGTTGTCTCTTTCTTCCGGAAGTAATCCGCCTTCTCCGTTATTGATCGAAGTCCCGACAATTTGGGTTGCTTTGGCCAATGCGGTTTTTGCTTCTTTACCTAACGCACCGTATGACATTCCGGAAATCATAATCGGAGTTTCAATTTCCAGCGGTTTTTTCGCGAAGCGTGTTCCCAAAACTGTTTTGGTGACACATGGTTCGCGGTAAGTGTCGACAGACAAACGTGAAAGCTGCGCCGGCAAAACCAGCAAATCATCAAAGTTGGGGTATCGCATGTTTACACCCATTCCACGTATACGATGCTGACCGGTTACTGCTTTATGATTTATTTCAGCGCGAACCTCTTTTGTCCATATTCCATCGGGATTTGGCACCTTTGGAATTTTATCTTTTTTACGGTTTCTTGTTTTTGTTGCTTCTTCAGTCATTTTTAGACCTCACTTTGTGAGTTGGATTAAATATCGTATATTTTGTCCGTCCTGTTTTTAACGGAATCACGCTTTTCAAAGAGTTAACTGGATGATCAATTTGGTATTTTTCAAACAGGGCAGAGACTTCTTTTTTTTCAGCATCCGAAATGGGAATAACGCTGACATTATTTCCCAACTTCTTTTCCACAGCAGGATCAGCGGTATGAATAATGCCACGGTACATTGATTCACCGATTACCGGCCCCATTTCACCTAACACAATGATGCGTCCGCCCAAAGTCATGTAACCGGCCCAGCGTCCAACATCTCCGCAGACAATCAGATTTCCACCTTTCATCGCAAAACCTACACGGCTTCCGCTATTACCGCGTACCAGAATAGTGCCTCCCATCATCGAAGGACCACAGTTGCTTCCGGTGTTTTTGCTAATAATAATTTCACCGGCACTCATATTATCACCGGTGTACCATCCAGTGTTCCCCAGGATATCAAGAGTAGGCCCGGCCAAAAAACCGCCGGTGAAATAGCCAGTGCTGCCGTTGATGGTTACCTTGCCATTGCCTTTGAGAGCTGTTCCCAAATTGTGTGAGGAATGTGGATTGTCAATGATCACTTGATCATGATCGGCAATGAGATTTCTTAATGCCCGATTTGTCTCACCAATACTTTTACCTGTGATGTCTAAATGTTCCATACTTTCACTCCTCCTGGTTCCATTTCAGTCGCATTCACATCTGTTGCTATTTTGGCCAGTGATATTTCTTCTGAACCAAACAAGACCGAACCGTCCTCTGTTTCAAAAAACAAAACAGGCTTCATTCCCAACTCATCGCGAAAAATGCCGATTTGATCTTCCGTACTGACAATTATGGTAAACACACCATCGAACTTTTCCATCGCCTGATGTATTGCCCCTTCGAGATCACCTCCATTTTGTTTCATTAGAAAAGCCAGATACTGGACTGCTATTTCAGAATCATTATTAGTTTTGAAGCGTACACCTTTTGTTTCCAAACTACGGCGCAAATTGAAATAATTAGTGAATTGTCCATTATGTACCAGACTTAATCCCGGATACATTTCAGATATGAAAGGGTGGGCAAAATTAATATCCTCTAGGCTTTCCGTTGCCAAGCGTACATGACCGATGCCGTGTGTAGCCGGGCCGATATTAAATTGATGATGGTTCTCCAAATCGCGCGCCGTACCTTGATCTTTATAAACTTTAATTTTTTTACCAAGCGAATGAACGCACAAATCAGGATGGCTGTCTATTTCGTGATGCAGGGCTTCGATTTCTGAAGGTGGCATGTTTAGCGAAGTTTCATAAAAATCGAAAATCCCCACACCTTTGTAGCTGCGGCCACTGGAAGTTACGTTGGTTGCAGAGGGTTGATCGTATTTTTCAAGAATTTTCAACAACTCCGGTTTGCTGTCGATGTTCCGGATAGAAACACGAATTTGAATATCATCCCGGATTTCATACACTGCAAATCCGGTGGCATCCCGTCCACGATGCTCAATCTCCTTGAGCATTTTTGTTAAGCCAACACCTAGTCCTTCCGGATTATTAGCAATGATTCCTGTGAGTCCACACATAAGCAAACCTTTTATTATTTTAACTAGGTTAGAGGATAGCTGGATTTTATCAGTGCTCTACTTTCAAGCGCCTTCAACAAATCTCTATCTCCTGTACTTGTTTATTTTTTTATATAGCCTGTTTTTTCAATTAAAGATGATAGGAATATTCGTTAAATTCCCAATCTGTTACCGCTGTTCTAAAACGATCTTCCTCTCGTTCTTTGAGTGCAATAAATGCTGACAACAATTCCGGACTGAAGATTTCATTCAGAAATTCATCTTTTTTTAAGGCATTAATCGCATCACGGAGATAAAACGGCATTGGTTCATATTGTCCGGATTCATCGTGATAAATATCACAATTTGCCGGTTCTCCCGGATCGATTTTATTTTCGATACCATCCAATCCGGCAGCTAAAGTAGCGGCAATAGCAAGGTAAGGATTAGCGGACGCACAAGCGGAGCGGTTTTCAACTCTGGCAGCTGTTCCACGTTCATCCGGGACCCTGCAATATACAGTACGGTTATCTCCGCCCCAGGCTATAAAATATGGAGCAAATGAGTCCGGAACATAGCGCTTATAGGAATTGATTGTCGGTGCCAACAGGGCAGCCATACCTTTCGCATGAGCTAATTGACCACCGATAAAATGGCGTTGGAGTTCAGACATACCGTCTTTTCCGTCCGGCTCGTCAAAGGCATTTTTTCCATTATCCAGATTATTTAAAGATAGATGGATATGATAACCATTTCCGCCGCCGCCACTTTTTGGCCGCCCCATGAAAGTGAGATGCAAGTCGTTTTGGGTGGCGATTTCCTTGCAGAGATGTTTGAAAGTGAAAGTCTGATCCGCCATTTTCATGGCATCACAGTATTTCCAATTGACCTCAAACTGTCCTGGGAAAAATTCATGATTAAGATAAATAATCTCAATACCCAAATCCAGACACGCGTTTTGGATGGTACGCAATATACCAAGTTTATCCACCGAAGAATTAACCTGATAAACACAGGAAGGTGAATTGTTGTAATTTTCTCCACTGACTGGATCGAAGAGCATAAATTCCAACTCAGATGCAGCAAAGGCTTTCAAACCCAGCTTTTCGTAGCGATCCAAAATTTTCTTTAATGTGCCTCTGGGGTCTACGGGATGCGGAACCCCTTTTAAAAAAGTATTGGCAATGATACGGGCGGTATGAGGTTGATGAGGTAAAATCGCGAAGGTCTCAAGGTCTGGACGGGCTGTCATATCTGACCAACCTGAATCACCACCACATCCACCTTCAAAAGCTATGTCGTTTGCAAAATCTACAATGTAGGTCGCTTCCGCAAAATTCAACCCTTCTTCAAGTGTAGCTTCCAAACGTCTGGCGGGTATCAGCTTGCTTCGGCAAATTCCATGTATGTCAGGGAAATCGATCCGAATTGAATCAATGTCTGCTTGCTTAATTACTTCTTGTATTTCAGGTAATTCCATCGGTCAGCTCTGCTAAAATTTGCTTAGTAAACTAATAAAATATTAAATTATCTGGAACAATCTTTTTATTAATGCTTGAAGTTTTTTAGAAAATAAGAATATATTAGGACAAGCGTCCTAAAATTAAATAGATATTACAAAGTCCTGTCTATTAGTAAATTTACGTAGATCTCAGATAATTATAAGGAGTTTGAGTTTTGCGGATTCAATAACTTTGAAATTTAGCTTCGTACACAATAGTTCATTTACAGGGTGAATTTTCACTACAACATCTTCAGAACTGCCGTTTTAAATTTATGTCAATAGCAATTTTTTTTACTGTTCTGTTTAGCTGACAAATTTACAAACAATCATTATTTGAATGACTGCTGACGAAAAAAACAGACCTCTGTCTCGGGCAAAAAAGTCCCGTTTTGTCAAAGGGCAGGAGCGCATCGAGATCATCCTTGAGGTGGCCAGAGAAGTATTTGTTGAGAACGGTTACAACAAACTGACCATGAGGCGGGTTGCGTTAATGGCAGGAATTACTGTAGGGAATCTTAATTATTATTATCAAACGAAAGAAGCACTTTTTCGCGATATGCTTGATAATATTTTGAAGTCTTACCTGAAAGAGTTCGACAAGATTATTGAAGATGCCAGTGCTGTTCCGGAGGAGCGTTTCACCTCAGTGATTGAATACCTTGTTCAAGATCTAAATACTCAGGAAACCACAAAATTTTTTCCTGAACTATGGGCCTTGTCTAACCACGACCCTTATGCTGCCCAATTGATGAATCAGATGTATACTGCGGAAAGACAAGTGATTTATAACTTGATTGACGGGGTCAACCCTGAGCTGAAAGAGGACTCGAAACGTGAGCTTGCCTTATATATTTCTTGTTCTATAGAAGGCATGACGATGTTTTTAGGTGCAGGAAAATCCCACGAATCTTCTCTCGCCAAGATGAAAAAGATGGCTGCTGAAACTTTCTTGAGAATGAT
>JABGPG010000238.1:5816-11598 GCA_018645085.1 Deltaproteobacteria bacterium | reverse complement strand
GTTTGTCAGGCAATTAGTGCTTTGGCGTGATGCTGAAGATGATCTTCCATAAAAGTTGCAATGAAATAATAACTGTGATCATATCCAGTTTGTAAACGGGCAGTCAATTTTTGATTCCGCTTTTCACAGGTTTTACGGAACAGTTCAAAGTTAAGTTCTTTTTCCAGAAACGGATCGTCAGCACCCTGATCAATGAGCAGTGGGATTTCCAGTGTGGAGTTTTGAATCAACTCATTGGCATCATGTTTTTTCCAGACCTCCCGATTTTCTCCGAGATAATTTGTAAATGCTTTTTCGCCCCACGGACATTGACTTGGCGCGCAAATTGGTGAAAAAGCGGAAACAGAACGGAAACGTCCGGGATGTTTTAGCGCCAAAGTTAGTGCTCCGTGACCACCCATTGAGTGTCCGAAAATACTTTCACGTCCTTCCACAACCGGAAAATTTGAGCGGATAATTTCCGGTAACTCATGAATGATGTAATCCTCCATACGGTAGTATTTTTCCCATTTTTCCGCTGT
Organism: Deltaproteobacteria bacterium; assembly: GCA_018645085.1. GTDB lineage: Bacteria > SAR324 > SAR324 > SAR324 > NAC60-12 > Arctic96AD-7. Next base: position 11,077 of record JABGPG010000238.1, on the reverse strand, counting down.
TGCGTTGATGTAAAAACCTGCGCCGGTTCCTAAATCATAAGCTTCATCCTCGCCTTCCACTTCCGCACCACGTGGACTTGTGTCCGGAGCCACGAGCATAATTCCGGCTTGCGCTGCATATTGTTGAGCACCTGCTTTTGAGATAAAATTCTCGTGATTACAAGTCAATCCGGAAAGCCAGTACAAAACTGGAACAGTTCCGGACTCAGCCTGTGGTGGTAAAAAGACAGAAAATTTCATTTCACCGCCGCAAATTGCTGAAGGATGGCTGAACATTTTAGTCCAGCCTCCAAAACTTTTGTTCACGCCAAGCTGTTCAATTTTAATATCTGACATTGCTTATCTTGAAAAGGTTTAAAATAAAATCACGGAACGGATGCTTTTTCCTTCGTGCATCAAGTCGAATGCACGGTTGATGTCTTCCAGAGGCATAGTATATGTCACAAACTCATCCACTTTAACATCACCTTTCATGTACATCTCCACATATCCCGGCAGTTGGGAACGTCCCTTCACTCCGCCGAAAGCTGAACCACGCCAGACTCGTCCGGTGACTAACTGAAAAGGTCTTGTGGTAATTTCCTGTCCGGCACCAGCGACACCAATTATGATTGATTCACCCCAGCCTTTGTGGCAACATTCCAGTGCGGAACGCATCAAATTGACATTACCTACGCACTCAAATGAATAATCCACACCGCCGTCGGTCAAATCAACAAGTACTTCCTGAATCGGTTTATCATAGTTTTTGGGATTTACAAAATCAGTTGCGCCGAGTTGACGTGCAAATTCTTCTTTACTGTCATTGATGTCCACAGCAATGATACGTTCCGCTTTGGCTAAAACAGCACCCTGAATTGCGCCCAGACCTACTCCGCCCATACCGAATACTGCCACTGTCGCCCCAGCTTCCACTTTTGCAGTATTTAAAACCGCACCAATTCCGGTCGTTATTCCACAACCCAGCAAACATACTTTTTCCAAAGGTGCTGCAGAGTTTATTTTTGCAAGCGAAATTTCCGGTAAAACGCTGTATTCGGAAAACGTCGAAGTTCCCATATAATGAAACAAAGTTTTGCCTTTATGTGAAAAACGCGAGCTGCCGTCCGGCATTAAACCTTTGCCCTGTGTTAAACGGATAGACTGGCACAAATTCGTTTTTCCGGATTTGCAGAATCGGCACTCACCACATTCCGGAACGTAAAGCGGAATTACATGGTCACCGACTTTGACGCTCTTGACTCCCGCGCCAATTTCTTCTACCACTGCTCCACCTTCGTGTCCGAGAATGGAAGGGAAAATGCCTTCCGGATCGTCTCCTGAAAGTGTAAAGGCGTCTGTGTGACAAACTCCTGTAGCAACGTTGCGGATCAACACTTCTCCGGCTTTTGGACCTTCGAGATCGACCTGATCAACTTCTAATGGCCTGCCGGATTCCCAGGCAATTGCTGCACGTGATTTCATAACTTACTCCTGCTAAAATTTTTAGTATTATAAATTTAAAAAAAAATTGTAAAATAACCTGTTGAATAGATTGTCTTCAGATAGTTTCTTTTGTCCTTTTTTGATTATGCTTTAATAATGTTATAAAGACAAATAAATATTTATTACATTCGCAGAAAATCATGTCTCAACGCGTCACCTCACGTATTGCGCCCACGCCAAGTGGTTTACTTCATCTGGGTAATGCATTTAACTTTTTGCTGACCGCATTGCTGGTAGATTTTCAGGATGGACAATTGCACCTTAGGATTGATGATCTGGACGGACCAAGAGTTGATGCTGCTTCAGTAGAAGATATATTTGTGCAGTTGGAATGGCTGGGGATAGACTACGATTCCGGACCTTCAGGACCTGAGGAATTGTTTAAACAATACTCACAACAAACGCAGATGGAACGCTATTCGGATGCTCTTCAAAGTCTCCGCAAATCCGGAACCTTGTATGCCTGCGAATGTTCCCGTTCAGAAATCAGACAACTTTCAAAAAGCGGAAATTATCCTGGAACCTGCCGCTTAAAAGAGCTGGATTTTCAGAACGACAAACTAAGCTGGAGAGTTCACGTTCCTGAGCAAACTTATGTGAGTTTCAAAACATTTACGCACAAAACTGAAAAAATAAATGTGTCTCAGGCAATGGGTGATTTTGTTGTCAAAAGGAGGGACGGAATTCCGGCTTACCAACTTGCGTCTGTGATGGATGATTTGGAACTTGGGGTAAATTTTGTAGTAAGAGGGGAGGATTTGTGGGCTTCAACGGCCGCACAACTTTTTCTCGCGCAATGCTTAAATGATCCGGTTTTTCCTGCAACTCGTTTTGTACATCATCGGTTAATTACAGACAATTCCGGAAACAAGCTTTCAAAATCCGCGGGTGCTCTTTCGCTGAAAATGCTACGTGAAAAACATCATACACCTGTGTGGATTTACCAGGAAACCGCAAAGACACTTCAGCTACCATTTGAAGGAATCCGCACACTTGATAATTTAAAAGAAGTTTTCCGCAGTGCGATGCTTCAAAAAAATGGATTACTGACTTTGCTCGAACAAGGAAAATAAAATCAAACAATAAATTTTACTTCTAGAATTTCGATCTCAATTTTTCCTTTTGGAATAGGAATAACGAGAGTATCGCCGACAGACTTTCCGACCAGGGCACGTGCAATAGGTGAGGAAATAGAGATTTTATTTATCTTCAAATCAGCTTCATCTACACCAACAAGCTGATAATTGCTTTCTTCGTCGGTATCAACGTCCACGAAAGATACTGATGCCCCAAACACAATTTTTTCTCCAGAAAGTTTTGTAATATCAATTACATTTGCAAGAGCCAACTTCGCGTTCAATTCCTGAATCCTGCCTTCAATAAAACCTTGTTGTTCTTTGGCAGCATGGTATTCCGCATTTTCCTTTAAATCTCCGTGCTCCCTTGCAGTGGAAATAGCATTTATCACTGCAGGCCGATCTTTACTGGTCAATTGTTTGAGTTCTGCTTTCAAACTTTCGTAGCCCGGAATAGTCATGGGGTAAGATTCAGTCATGTAAAAAATATATGGAAGATTATAAGTTAGCTGAAGAAATCAAGAACAAAAACTATTTGAAACAACAAAACGTAATAGGATAGATTAAGACAGGTAAAAAATCAAGTTGTGAGACTCAACGCAGATTCGGCATCAGCCAATCGTATTGATTATGGTAAACTGCAATTATTTCACCACTACCATCATCAGGCAGGTTACGACGGATAACACGTGCCAAAGACGAATTCATTTCCTCCAGGTTCTGCATCGCATAATAGTGAGAAGCCCTTCTGTCCCAGCACTTCTTTACCTTCCGGGATTGATGTACTGAATCCGATGCTGCGTAAAAAGCCTGATATAACTGATTGTCACTGCGTTCATCAAAAAACAAGGCTAAACCGGACTTCGCTTCTTCATGTAGATTAAAGGCTTTTTCGATGACAAGATCCGCACAAGACACCGGACCTGCGGTCTCCTTCGTAAAATCACGTATTTGTGAACAACCGGAAGCAAAAAAGAAGATTCCTGAAACAAGAATCAACCAAGACGTTTTTTGTGAAATTATAAGCATTTTAAATTTTTGAACTTGATTGAATAATTTTTTTTAAAAAATCGTGTTTCAAAATTGTGAAACATGATTTCCTGGATAAATAAACTATTACTAGTTTCGACAGTTTATGAAGAAACTTTAGTACAAATTTGCTTAATTCACATTTCAGCCAACTTAATGTTCAACTTAGCTAAATTTTCAACTTCACCTTCCAGTTTATCACCTTTCTTCAGGGGACCTACTCCAGCCGGAGTTCCAGTATAAATTAAGTCACCCGGACACAATTCAAAAAAGTCCGAAAGGCTTGAGACAACCTCCGCTACGGACCATATCATGTCAGAGATATCTCCCTGCTGCCGCAGTTCTCCATTGACGGACAGGGTGATTGATCCACGTTTAAGGTGTCCAACTTCGCTGACAGTATGCACGGCGGAACAAGGTGCGGAATTGTCAAAGCCCTTTGCAGTTGCCCAGGGACGGCCTTTCTTTTTAGCCTCTGACTGCAGATCACGACGGGTCAAATCCAAACCAACTGCATAACCAAACACATAATCCAATGCTTCTGTTGCTAAAATATTTGTTCCTGTTTTTCCAATTGCAACCACAAGTTCGATTTCATGATGCAGGTTCTCAGTTGCTAAAGGGAAGGGCAGCCGCGAACCTTCCGGACAAACAGCGTCTGCAGGTTTGCTGAAGAAAAATGGTGCTTCACGTTCAGGATTTGCTCCCATCTCCCTGGCGTGACTCGCGTAATTCTGTCCCACGCAATATATTCTGTGTACCGGAAAAACATCTGCTGTCCCAGCTACCGCAACTGACGGTGATTTCTGTGGCCTAAAAACGTAAGTCATTATTTTATCTCCGGAATTGTTAACAATATTATTTTAAAAACGTACTTGATCCTACTGAAATGAAATACTGGAACGGTCTCATTTCGTGTGTAGTAAAAAATCTTTCATATATTAAACACTAATAAATTTTAGATTTCTCGTTGTATCCAAAATACAAAAAATTCTATTTAAAATTTATTGCGAATCCTCTGACTTAGCTTAAACCAGAAATCTATAACTATTATTCTGTTGCCGCAACTGGAGTTTGTCAACATAGATTATTGCATTCTGCCAATATTCTACTTATGCTGATTAAGGTTCAAACCTGAAATTCAGGCTTGAAAACCGTTAAAAGACGTATTTGCTTTCTGTAGAGTCTTCGACTCTACTCTTTTTTCTGCGTCATTCATTTGCTGAATCAGGATGAATTCAATGCTTAAAAACACACTCTCAGTTCATATCGGCTGGGGTCATTGTGACCCTGCAAAAATTGTTTTTTATCCAAATTATTTTATCTGGTTTGATCAAAGTGCCCACCATCTGTTTGACAAAGCCGGAGCAAATATGGGCGATTTAATGGATCAATACGGTGTAGTGGGTCTGCCGATCGTGGATGCTCATGCGGAATTCCTTTATCCTTCAAAATATGGTGACGTCATTGAGGTTAGCAGTTGGATCAGTGAATGGCGTGACAAAACTCTGGTTGCAACTCACGAAATCCATAACAACGGACGGCTTGCTGTAAAAGGCAGCGAAGTTCGAGTATGGGCCAGAGCTCATCCAGACGATCCTAAACGCCTGCAGGCACAAGTAATTCCTGAGGCCATCAGAGCCTGTTTTGAGCTATAAGTCTTGTTTATTT
>JABGPG010000238.1:0-5716 GCA_018645085.1 Deltaproteobacteria bacterium | reverse complement strand
AATCAAACTAATCGGACTCTGGTCGAAAATAATTGGAGTTTTGCTGAAGGCTGCTCCACGACACAGCAGGAATTAATGCTGGATCCCCAAACCAGCGGTGGACTCCTGGTTGCAGTTCCGGAAGCCCAAACCCAGCCCATCCTCAAAGCCCTGCACGATGCCGGTGTTACGGCTTCAGCCCAAATTGGTTCCGTCAGCAACTTCAGCGAATCTAAACTCTGCTTTAGCTAAGTCCCCCCGATAAAAACTTGATCCATTCCCGCTAAGTTCCACTTTGAGAATATCACTTGAATGAGACTTAATTTCCAGCTATACTGGGGGATTACATTTTATTTCACTATTTTTCACAAATACCTTTTAAAACGGATTGGGCAATGAACCCTGCATCACAAAAGATTCTCGAAAACACTAGAAACATCGGCATTTCCGCTCATATTGACAGCGGAAAAACAACTCTCACGGAACGTGTTTTGTACTATGCCGGAAAGATTCACAAAATTGAAGAAGTCCGCGGCGGCGGTGCCGGAGCGACCATGGATCACATGGAGCTGGAAAAGGAAAAAGGCATCACCATTACTTCTGCTGCAACGAGTGTGACTTGGGGAGAAAAGAAAATAAACATTATTGACACACCAGGACACGTTGATTTCACGGTTGAAGTGGAGCGTTCTCTACGTGTGCTTGACGGTGCGATCATGATCCTTTGCGGAGTGGCAGGGATTCAGTCCCAATCGATTACAGTCGACCGTCAGATGAAGCGTTATCGTGTACCGAGACTTGCGTTCATCAATAAGCTCGACCGCATGGGTGCAAATCCGCACAACGGAATTAAAGGAATTAGAGATATTCTTGATTTGAATGCAGTCGCCATGCAACTGCCGATTGGGCTTGAGGAAAATCACGTCGGTGTAGTCGACTTGATTACAATGAAGGCAATTTATTTTGACGGAGATCATGGTGATGACATTCGGATAGAAGAAATACCGGAAGAGATGCAGGCAGATGCTGAAAGTTACCGAGCTGAAATGTTGGAAGCAGTTTCCATGTTTGACGATCAAATGATGGAAGATTTGTTGGAAGAAAAAGAAATTTCCGAAGAAACCATTCATGCAGCAGTCAAAATTGGTGTGCAGACTTTGGAGTTCTGTCCTGTATTTATGGGAAGTGCTTTTAAAAATAAAGGCGTCCAAACACTTCTGGATGCAGTTAACAGCTACTTGCCTTCACCACTGGAAGCCGCGTCAACCAAAGCAACAGACATCAAAACACAGGAAGAAGTGCTGTTGGAATGTGATCCGAACAAACCGACTGTAGCAATGGCATTTAAGCTGACAGAAGAGCAGTTTGGCCAGTTGACATATACCAGGGTTTATCAGGGAAAACTGTCCAAAGGCGAACAGGTGATTAACTCCAGAACCGGTAACAAGATGCGAATTGGCCGTATGGTTAGAATGCACTCAAATGACCGTGAAAACATTGATATTGCGGAGGCCGGAGATATTGTGGCAATGGTTGGGGTTGATTGTGCTTCCGGAGATACTTTCTGTGGAGACGGTATTCGTGTTGCCTGCGAATCTATTTTTGTCCCGGATGCAGTGATTTCACTGGCAGTTAAAGGGAAAGATAATGAACAGCACATGAAAATGAGTAAAGCGCTAGGCCGTTTTATGCGTGAAGATCCGACTTTTCATGTCTCATCTGACGAAGAGTCCGGAGAAACAATTATTTCCGGCATGGGTGAATTACACCTTGATATCTACATAGAACGCATGCGCCGCGAATTTGAAGTGGATGTGATTGTCGGTGCACCGCAGGTCAATTACCGTGAAGCAATTACTACCTCAGCAGAATACGATTATTTACACAAAAAACAAACCGGTGGTTCCGGTCAATTTGCTGGAGTCGCAGGTTCTATTGAACCACTGCCTTTGGATTATGAAGAAGAATTTGTTTTTGAAAACAAAATTTTTGGTGGTTCAATTCCTTCTGAACACATTCCTGCCTGTGAAAAAGGATTCAAGGATGTCATGGAAAAAGGTCCACTCGCGGCATTTCCGATGGTTAAAATTAAGGTAACCTTAAACGAAGGAAAATACCATGACGTTGACTCGAGCGACTTAGCTTATCAACTTGCGTCACGTTACGCTATGCGTCAGGCAGTAGGGAAAGCAAATCCTGTTTTGCTTGAGCCGATCATGAAAGTTGAAGTGGAATCACCCAGCGAATATCAAGGTTCGGTCATTGGAGACCTTAGTTCACGCCGCGGTGTGATCTACGGATCAGAAGTAAAAGGTGACGACACAGTGATAAATTCCGGAGTACCACTCGCGGAAATGTTTGGTTACGCTACTACTCTGCGTTCGATGTCCGCCGGTAAAGCAAACTACACGATGGAATTTGAAAAATATGCTGAGTGTCCTGCCTTTGTTCAGGAAAAAGTGATCAAGGAACGCCAGGAAAAACTAAAGGAAAAAGAAGGTTAAGCCTGGTAGAATTTTGCAATTTGCTCTACTACAGTTTCCCGCATTTCCTTAGTCATACCGGGATAAACAGGTAGAGCAAGTACTTCTTCTGCTGCTGCTTCCGAGGCTGGAAAATCACCCGGCTTTCCACCTAAATAGAGGAAACATTCCTGCAGGTGAAAAGGTAGTGGATAATAAACCTCAGAGGCAATTTCATTTTCTGCTAAAAACGCCTGCAATTCATCGCGCCTTTCTGCTCTAATCACATATTGGTTATAAATATGGGGATTCTGCAGATTCTCAGAGTGTCCTATGAAAGGTATTCGAACGTTCCCACCTAACTCCTTTTCAGCAAACAACTTATTGTAGTGCTCCGCATTATTCTGACGCTGGTTGTGCCACTCGTTCAGGTGAGGCAGTTTAACACGAATCACGGCAGCCTGAATAGGATCCAGCCTGAAATTACCGCCAATGACACGGTGGTAATATTTTCGCTCACCACCATGAACTCTTTTGAGTCGCAACTGCTCTGCCATTTCAGCGTTGTTGACTGTAATAATTCCACCATCACCGACACCGCCTAAATTTTTTGAAGGGAAGAAGGAAAAACAACCAAAATCGCCCGAGCTTCCGGCGCTTCTTTTTTGCCCATCAATTTCACATTCTGCACCAATAGCCTGTGCGCCGTCTTCAATCACAGGGATATTATACTCTTTGGATATTTTTATAATTGCTTCCATGTCAGCACATTGTCCATAGAGATGTACTGGAATAATTGCTTTGACACGTTTGCGGGTTTGCTCATCCATCTCAGCTAATATCCTGCTCAAACTTTCCGGATCAATATTGAAAGTTCGCGGATCAATATCCACAAAAACCGGAGTTGCATTCAAACGGGCAACCACTCCCGCAGTTGCGAAAAAGGAAAAATTACTCGTCAGTACAATATCTCCTGGACCTACATCTAAAACCATCAATGCCAGTAAAAGCGCATCGGTTCCGGAAGAAACTCCGACTGCATCTTTAGTTCCACAATATTCGGAAATTTCATTTTCAAGCCCATCAATTTCCGGCCCCATAATGTAGCGGGTTGAATCGATGACTTGAGTAACGGCTGCTACAATTTCATCACGTAACTCCTCTAAAGGAGGACGCAGATCAAGCAAAGGAACTTTCATACTGTTTTTTGGTGTCAGGAAATTATTGAATTCGGTTGAAATGCTAAAGTTTGATTGTAAATTTATAAAAATAAATCTGAAAGCTCAAAATCAAACCAGCACCCAAATATCATAGAGTGCGTGAGTGTAGGCTGTTATGGCAAAGCCACGGATGAAATACAGAACAGTGAAAAGCATGCCCGCAATCCAGCGGAACATGAAGCTGTAAAGTTGCCATGAATCTGCCATGGAACCGACATAGTGGCTCAATGAGAACAGGAAGGATGCGGCTAAAACGGCAATGACTGCAGTAGTAACCTTGTTTTTGAACACGTAGCTGAGTAGATAAAACAGCAGATTGAGCAGGAGTACCCGAAAAATAATTTCCTCAAATAAACCTGCACCCAGGGAAAGCGCAAAATTCTGCAGTGCTCCGTTGCCCGGACCTCCCGCAGCAAGTCCGCTGAGTCTTAAAATGGACTGCAGCGCCACGCCCAGAACAAGGCTGTAGGCAAAAGCCTCTGCGAACATCAACAAAAAGTAATTCGCTTTTAATTTAACTCCTGATGAACGTGACTTAGCCAGTGGAATCAACGCAAAAGCAATCCCGATCATCACAAAGGTCAAGTGCTGCGCCCGTAAATCGAAGGCCATCAGGAATGTGCGGATCCACATATCAGCGGCATTTCTGATGCCCCAATAACGGGACTGCGTCATGATAACCAGTATTTCGTAAACTACAAATAACGGCAACGCCGCGACCACCGAATAATATGCTGATCGTGAAAAACGCCAATAATTACTCATGGCTGCCAGGAGTCACTGTTAAGAGAGAATATGTTAAATAATGAAGCAATACTGCGCACGCTTCAAAAGCGTGTAATTTGGACGGAATCAATATATTTGAGCTTTTTAAGTTCCTTCGCAAATTTTTGTGTTTCTGAACGCTCTAATTTACCTACACGGACCCGATAAAGCGTTTTGCTGCCTGCAGTGTGCTTAAAGATAAATGCTTCTTTAAATCCGCTCTTCTTGAGTTTTTCTACCAGTATTTTTGCATTTTGATGATTACGTGAAGCAAATACCTGTATCGTATATGCAGCTGATTTTTTAACTTTAGCGACAGCTTTTTTTACTTCTTCAGGACTTTCAGGCGCGTCTGCTTTTATTGCAGGCTCCTGTTTTTTGCTGATAATTTTTTGTTCCGTTGCAGGACTTTCAGGTGGAGTTACTTTAGGGGTTGCGGCTTTGGGTTTTGCCGGCAAAGCTGCTTTCGGCTTTTCAGGTACTTTTGTCAGTTCCTCTGTTTTCTTTTTTAAATCGCGTATTTCTCCGAGGTCAAGTAAATCCTGTCCCTTCTTCCGCTCACCCAGACTGAAGAACTTCAGATCTTCATCAGACATTGGTTCCTCTGCCAATGATTCTGCTTCATCTGTGGAAGTTTCCGGTGGACGCTGCATACTTTTACCGGCAATCATGCCTAAATAAAATGACGCAAACAAACTTAAGGCACTCAGAGTAAACAACAGTAATACAACTGAAACTGATAACTGAATGCGAAATACTTTTTTTCCTTGTGATTCTGGCATTTCAATTTTGAAATATATTTGATTTGACTGAAGCGGAACCACTGTTCCAACTTCCTTTTAGAGTAGGTTGCTCAAGGTGTTTTTTTAATTTTTTCAAAAAGACTTCTCGTCGGATTTCCTTTGCGCCTAAACTCAAGAGGTGCGCTGTTGTCATTTGGCAATCAATCATTTTGATCCCGACCTCTCTGCAAAATTCTGCTAACGCCGCCAGTGCCACTTTGGAAGAATCGTTCCTTGTACTGAACATTGATTCTCCAAAAAAACACTGCCCTAAGGAAATTCCATAAAGACCACCGGCTAATTTCCCATCCTGCCAACTTTCTACAGAATGCGCAAAACCATCCTGATGCAGTTCCGTGTACGCCTGTTGCATTTCCGGAATGATCCAAGTTCCTTCGCCTTGCTCCGTTCTAACATCGGCACAGGCTTTGATCACTTGTTGAAAAGCAGTGTCGAAACGTATCTCAAACTGCTGCTTGCGTAGAACTTTACGCAGACTGCGTGAAAT
>JABGPG010000077.1 GCA_018645085.1 Deltaproteobacteria bacterium | reverse complement strand
TTATTAAGATCTCTCTCTTCGTTCGAGATGACAAATAATTAGTTTAGGGGTTTTTACGTGACCATCATTCACAAACGACAGACTCTTTCATCTTTAAAATCGACTGCAGCTCAGCTAAAACTATCACTTTAAACAAGGTAGGCTGGCGGAGAGAGAGGGATTCGAACCCTCGGAACGGTTGCCCGCTCACGTGATTTCCAATCACGCACCTTCGGCCACTCGGTCACCTCTCCGGAACAAAATTGCTTTACATTAATAAAGCAAAATCAAACCTTATAATACTAACTGAGCAGGCCGATCCGTGCAAGCTTTTTGCAGAACTTTTTCCAGAATTTAATTTCCAAGTTCCGCTTTTGCTTGTCTTAGTGCGACAGGCTTTGTATGCTATAAGATTGCTTTTATTCCTAATATTTTCAACAGATTTTATGAATTTACTTAATTTCAGTCACAGTATTCCATCTTTGTTCGTGCTGAGCGGCAAGATTTACCAAAAGAATTTCATTTCAATTTTATTTTTAACAGCAGCATTGGTAGCACCAGCATTTTTTATGGGTTTTGCCGGCTGGGGAGAAACTGAGAGTATCGTATTTTTTCTTTCAGTACATTTATTGGAAGGTGCGATTACGCTTGGAGTGATCGGCTTAGCTTTCGGTAGTTTTTTTCCCACACTTTCCATCCTGCGTGCCTTCCGCTCACCTTTGTTTCTGGGCTCAATACACGTAGCAATTTTGCAGTATCTACTTTTCATCACGGGTGTGATGGGACTGACACTGCCGTTTCCTTTCAGCATTCTGGTAGTCACCCTCTGGCTGGGTGGATTATTACTGACTTCGATGGCGCAGCCAGTTTTCATCGTAGAAGGTGTGCGCGGAATGCGTGCGCTGGTACGTAGCATACAGCTTGCACGCGGTGATTTGTCCCGAGTTTTTATTGTAGTCGTAATCAGTACTGTTTTACAGTTTGTTGTTTTTGCATTACTTTTCACCATTTTTATGCCTGACTTGAATTTAAATATCGAACCGAATGAAAGCGGTGCGTTGCCAATTTTACTATCCGAAATATTGAATGATCCCGGAGTTACAACGGCAATCCGCTGGTCGCAATATTTAGCTTCGCTACTCTTTTATCCATTTGCCTCACTGCTGAGTACATTCCTCTATTTTGATTTAGCACAACGTCAACAGGTACTAAATATGGAGCATCTAGAAAAATTTTCAAATCAGCTCTTCGGTACAGACCTTAATGAAAAAGCAGCAGCGGAAAAACCTGCGGTTGAAGAAGAAATCATTGAAGCACCGGTAGTTGAAACAATCGATCCTGAGCCTTCCGCAGAAGATAAAGAAAAATGAAAATCCGCTCTGCAGAATTTATCCTCAGTGCTTCTTCTCCCTGGCAGTTTCCTCCGCCGACACTACCTGAAATTGCCTTTGCGGGTCGTTCAAATGTCGGTAAATCGACACTGATAAATTCTCTGCTTAACCGCAAGAAACTGGTTAAAACCAGCTCCACTCCGGGCAAAACTCAACTGATAAATTTTTTTAATATCAATGACAAGTTTCATTTTGTTGACCTTCCGGGATACGGATTTGCAAAGGTTCCGGAACCTGTTCGGAAGCAATGGCAGCGTCTGATTGAGGCTTATCTGCAGGAGCGTGAATCCCTCCGTAACGTTGTGCTGATTGTTGACAGCAGACATGGTGCTACCGCGCAGGATCGTCAGCTCAAGGAGTGGCTGGACTATTATGAACGTCCGGTTTTAATTGTCGCAAGTAAAATTGACAAATTAAAACGCAGTCAGATTCAAAAACATTTGAAAATAATTCGGCAGGATCTCGGACTCGACACAACGCCACTGGCGCATTCGTCTTTAGAAAATGGAAGGCGTGACGAAATCTGGAAAAATCTAAATCCGTGGCTTGAGGAAGATTGA
>JABGPG010000063.1:4292-11948 GCA_018645085.1 Deltaproteobacteria bacterium | reverse complement strand
AAGCAAAAGATTGTTTTGAAGAAAGCAAAAGCGGCCTAAATATCTTTCTGTTTTTATATAATTCAGAAAGCTGATCAGCTTTTGAGTACACTCATCAGCGTCTAAAATATTCTTTAGTATTGCGCTTGCGCCGGTAGAAAATCTTGGCATAATAAAGCCTGCTCTGTTTTGAGAAGTATAGCAAAATAAAAACTAATAATAATGAGAAACTGCACAAAAATATGAGAAGGCTGGAAGAAAACTGTAATATTTGCGGGAAGGCGGTTTCACGCTTTCAGGCATTTAAAATGATTTGCATACACTGCAAAGAAGTCGTCTGCCGCCAGTGTCAGGTGGATGTGCCAAACGCAAAACCTCAATGGATAATTTGTCGAAAATGCGAAGGAGCAATCAACTGATGCTGTGGCTGAAAAAGAAGAATTTGAAAAATTATTGTCTTCACACGCTGTTCATCAGCGGAGTGCTGCTTTCCGCAATCTCTGTTTCCGCGCAGGAAACTTACCTCGATGAACTGCTGCCGGGCACAAAAACTTCATTTAAACACTGGGATGTTCAGCGTGCAGAAATCAGCGGATACAGTCATTTTAGTTACGAAGCGGTGACGAAGGACACAAAAAAGTTCATCGTTGAAAGAAACGAAAACACCAGAGCAGACGGAGAAGTTTTTACACGTAAAACTCTCTGGTTTGCTGCAAATTCCGGGGTGCCTGAATGGTATGAGGAAGAAGATCTGCGTGAGGATTTCCGGATAAAAAACAGCTATTCTGGACAAATTATGCGTACCAGACTGGAAAAGGCGGGAAAGGTGCTGGAGTTTGAAACAAACTTAAGTCAGGAAAATGCTGTTCCTTTTGAAGTGGTAATTTTCTTTCTACGTAAAAATCTTCAGCACATCCTGCAGACAAAAGATTACTCCTTCACCCTCTTTCTACCTCTGCTGGCAATTGAGTTGGAAGAAAAAGGACTTCCGCGTTCTATGAGCATGATCCGGATGAAGGTTGAACCTCAGGAGGAACTCAGTCTTGAAACTCCATTGGGGAAGATGAAGGCACGCAAAATATTAGTTTTACCAAAATCCGGTTTTTTACGTGCTTTGCTGCCGAGGGATAAAACACATTTTGAATTCACAATCGCAGAAGCTGCTCCGCATTACCTTCTGGAGTTTACTGCAGGAAAAACCAGGCATATATTGACGCAGCTCAGCCTCACTCAATAAGCAGGTACGGATAATCAAAACCGTCGCAATGTTGATAAGATTTGTGTCAGAGATTTGCGTAGATCAAGCGGACGCTTAATCCGTATATTCTGCTTCGAGTGAACTTCCTGCGTCAATCAGGTGCAGCATTTTACGTTTCCAGACAATCCCTTCGCTGGCCCAGCGGATGACAACCCGTACAAATTCACGTCCAAAACCAAGTTTGCGTCCGATATAAAGCAGGTAGTCAATTTCATTTGCACCAAGCACATTGTCCACAGAAATAACTGTGGCTAGGTCAATGAAAATCTTAACTTCCAGCTCACGTGTCGCGCCTGGAAAACGCTCGAGCTGCGGTAGTTTCTGGTCTTTAACCGCCTGCATCATTTTTACAACATCTGCTTGTGATGGTAAAAAGGAGAGGGCTCGTTCAAGATATTCAAGTTCTTCAGGAGCAACTGAACCGTCCGCGGTAATCGCACCGCAGATAGCATTGGCAAGCCACAATTTCTGCTCGTCTTCAAGCAGTTGAGGCTGTAATCCGGATGTTAACTGAAATTCCATATTATGTTCCTAAACATACGTCATGAACTGTGTGTAATATCTTTACCACTAATCTTTTACCGTAATTTTTCTGAAAATGCAAGAATTTGAGTTTTTTACACCTGTATTTAAAGCTTTAAAGTTCTGCGAAAAAGCAAAAATTCAGCAGAAAAAATCTGTTTGAGTGTAGACAAAATAATCTGCAGTCTTGACACTAAAGTCTCTTTGATTGATGATCTGTAAGAACTGCTTTATAATGGTGCCTGCAACAAAATGATTTTATAACTGATAATGCTGATTTCAGCAGAAGTGAATAATGAGCAAATATTTTATGCTTCAACTTTTTAAGTTGAGCGACATTCTTTTTTTACTGCCGGAAAACGCATGAGTCACGCTTCCGTTTATGTGCTCGACATCAGTGTGCTGCTTTATACTCCGGAAGCACTTTATGATTTTCCGGAGCAAGAAATTGTCCTGCCGGTCTGCATTCTTGATGAACTGGATACGCTCAGGCAGGATTTAGGTGAAAAGGGCAGGGCAGCCAATTTAGTCAGCAAAATGCTGGATGAATGCAGCCAACTTGGTAATCTGGTAGAAGGTGTTCGTTTGCCGAATGGAGGTAAATTAAGGCTTGAACTTGCTGATCCGGAAGCTGAAACAATTCCGTACAGTCTTAATTCTAAGAGTTTTTCGAATCGTGTTCTGGCTGTTGCCTGGACGCTGAGCCGGAAAAACAAGGATGTTGTTTTTGTTTCACATGATGAAAATTTACGTATTAAAGCTAATACGCTCAATGTCCCAACTATTGCTTATCAAGGTCGCAGGAAAGACGATTCAAGTTTATATTCAGGCATACACCGCTGTGAGGTCAGTAAGAAAAAATTACGGAGCTTGAGTCAACAAGACTTAATTTCACCGGAAGAAATACAGACGGAACTCGGTGAAAATATTAACTTTTATCCAAACCAGGGACTTCTACTGAACTGTGCTGAAGTTCCGGAAGAAGATGTTTTAGCAATTTATAATCAGGGCAAGAGCAAATTTGTAACAGTTTCAAAAGAACAGGGTGTTTGGGGTATACGTCCTAGAAATCCGGAGCAGCGTCTGGCATTGGCATTGCTGAATGATCCAAAAATTTCTATTGTGACACTCAGCGGAAAAGCAGGTACAGGTAAGACTTTACTGGCACTTGCAGTGGGTTTACAGCAAATGATGGTAGAGAATATTTATTCGCGGATGCTGGTCTCTCGTCCGATTTTTCCTATGGGACGTGATTTAGGTTATCTGCCTGGAGACACGCAGGAAAAACTTGCACCATGGATGCAGCCGATTTTTGATAATTTGGAATTACTGATCAATAATACTTCTGCAAAAAAAGGTTCAAAACGTGACTCTTATCACGAATTAATGGAGCGTGGAATGCTTGTAGTGGAACCGTTGACTTATATTCGCGGACGTTCAATTCCGCAGCAGCACATGATTGTCGACGAAGCACAAAATCTGACTCTGCATGAAATGAAAACGATAGTCACTCGTGCAGGTGAAGGTACAAAAATAGTTTTGACAGGTGATCCAAACCAAATAGATAACAAAGATATAAATCTTTCTTCTAACGGATTGAGCATGCTGGTTGAACGCTTCAAGGAATCACCGCTTGCTGGACATGTACGTTTTACGAGTGTTGAACG
Source organism: Deltaproteobacteria bacterium (assembly GCA_018645085.1). Taxonomy (GTDB): domain Bacteria; phylum SAR324; class SAR324; order SAR324; family NAC60-12; genus Arctic96AD-7. The sequence continues at coordinate 8,522 of JABGPG010000063.1, read as the reverse complement.
CTCAGCTCTGGCCGAACTGGCAGCAAATGTATTGTGATTAGTATTGACTACAGAAATAATTTAACCAAAAATGGTATCCTGAAATAAAGATACCAAACACCTTTTTTCTAAAAGCTTCAATGTCTTTAAACTGGAATCTTGAACCACCACCTCCTTCTGAAATAGCTGACCGTGATATCCGTTTAACCGGAAGCCATTTGTCCGGAAAGCGTGTCGCACTGCTGATCACCGGAAGTATTGCGGCGTACCGTATGCCTGATCTGATTCGGGATTTTCGCAGGGAAGGAGCGGATGTTGTCGTTTATGTAACTGAAGGCGGTTTACGTTATGTTGCTAAAGAAGCGCTGGAGTGGTGTTCGCAAAATCCTGTCATTGACCACTTTACCGCAGATGCAGAGCATTTGAGCGATTCCACCCCTTTTGATGTTTTTGTTGTCGCACCTGCTTCCTACAATACTTTGAATAAGGCAGCACTTGGAATTGCGGATTCAGTAGTTTCAGCAGCGATCGCGGCAGCTCTTGGACGTATGGAACGTCAGGGAGTGCCTATCCTGTTCGCGCCAACGATGCACGGTACGATGCATAACAGCATCCTGACCCGCTCACTCAAGACTTTGCGGGAAATGGGCGCCACGTTGATTCCACCTCTGCAAACCCACGGAAAAAATAATCTTTCCTCACTGGACTTAATTGTGGCAGCAACGATCAGGTCACTCAATCAATCTCCACTTAGCGGAAAATCTTTGCTGATAACCGGCGGTCCAACACCTGTTCCGATTGACAATATTCGACGTATCACCACACGTTTTACCGGTGCGCTTTCCATCCAAATCGCTCGGGAAGCATGGATGAGAGGAGTAAAGGTTGAGCTGATTCTAGGCAAAGGCAGCCAGCCTGCGCCGGAATATTTAAACGCAAAAAAAGCTACTACTTACACGGATTATAAAAATATTGTGCATGAATCGCTGACAAAAAAAGCTGTTGACTGGGGAATTTTTACGGCGGCGGTTGCGGATTTTCAACCCGAAACTTTTATTGAAGGTAAAATTTCCAGCAAAGTAAAACATTTAAATTTGAAACTGCTGCCGACCGTCAAGCTGATTGATGAGGTGCGAAAAAAATTTCCTGCCTTGAAAATGATCACTTTCAAATATGAAGAAAATATTTCTCACGATGAACTGCTCGCAATTGCAAACAAGCGCTTTTCCAAAAAAGGTGGTTCACAGTTGATTGTCGCAAACCGCAGAGAAGAATTTAAACCGGATGGTACACAGGTGGCGTGGCTGCTGGATCCTGCGCAGGAACCTCAAATGTATGTTGGCAAAGAAGCTATCGCAAATGCTATTCTGGACAGGATTGAAACTGGTTTGTAATAAAATCTGTAAGATACTGTTTTCTTGCTCGACCTAAACCTTAGGGCATTTGACTTCAAAAGTTCAAACGCAACTCTCAACACACGATAATTTTCATTTAAATCTTAACTTTCAATTTCTGCAAATTTACTTATGGTTGACCGCTGGGCGAACACAATTGTACATCCTACCATGGAAGACATCGCTGAGTATGTACCCCTCAAAATTTCTGCTGACACAATAACTCTCGTCGGTTTTGCGATTGGGATGGTTGCAGTTCCTTTGCTCTGGCTCAAACTCTATTCACTGGCGCTGGTATTTATTTTGATCAACCGTTTTTTTGACGGACTTGACGGTGCAGTTGCACGCAGAAACGGCATCACGAGTTTAGGCGGATACCTCGACATTACCTGTGATTTTATCTTTTATTCTGCGGTTATTTTAGGTTTCGCATTGGCGGATACTGAACAAAACAGCCTAGCTGCAACTTTTTTAATTTTTTCATTCATCGGCACAGGTGCAAGTTTCCTGGCTTTTGCCGCAGTTGCAGAAAAGCATGGAATTTCCTCAGACGCACACGGACAGAAGGCTTTTTATTATTTGGAAGGTTTAGCAGAAGGCACGGAAACGATTTTATTTTACATTATCATTTGTTTGTTTCCGGGATACTTTCCTGCATTAGCCGTGATTTTCGGCGGTATCTGCTGGCTCACTGTGATCGGACGTTTTGGTTCAGCTTATTCTTTGTTACGCTGAATTAAAATGCCGGAATTGAAACGTGTTACTGTTTAACGAATAATTTCCGCGGGACATTGGCTAAAGTTTCAGCACTGGTTTCTGTGATAACAAAGCTTTCCGTGATTTCCAGACCCCAATCGTCAAACCAGAGTGCAGGCATGAAGTGGAAAGTCATGTTCGGTTCAAGCACGGTTTTGTCGCCTTTACGGAAACTGACGGTACGCTCACCCCAGTCCGGAGGATAGCTCAGTCCGATCGCATAACCGGAACGGCTTGTTTTTTCATAACCGTATTTGCTGATGGTTTTGCTCCACGCAGCTTCAATATCTTCTGCGAGATTTCCGGATTTTGCGACATTCAGTGCGCAATCAATTCCTTCCAATACAGCTTTTTCCACATCAAGATATTTTTGCGGAGGCTTACCCAGATAAACGGTACGTGAGAGCGGGCAATGGTAACGCTGATAGCATCCGGCAATTTCAAAAAAGGTTCCGGAATTGTTGGCAATCGGTCGATCGTCCCATGTCAAATGCGGGGCCGATGCATCCGCGCCGGTTGGGGTCATCGGTACAATCGCCGGATAATCACCGCCAAAGCCTTGCTCTCCGGAACTTGCGCTTACTCCGGAAATTGCGGAATGATAAATTTCTGCCACCAGATCATTTTTACGCATTCCGGGTTCCATAACTTCCAAAATGCGGGCGTGCATTTTTTCCACAATTCGCGCTGCTTTACGCATGTAAACCAATTCCTGCGGTGATTTCACGGTACGTTGCCAATTGACTAAACCAGTCGTATCGATGAAAGTTGCTCCGGGTAAATTTTTCTGCAGGGATTCAAGACAGGAAGCAGAAAAATAATAATTGTCTTTTTCCACACCAATTGTTTTTTTCGCCAAGCCTGTACCGACGAAAGCTCCGGCAGCGGACATTCCGGTTTTTCCTTTGAAAATTTCACTCAAATAATCCATTGGATGTTTTTGCGGATTTTGTACATAGTCATCCGGATAACCGATAATATTTTCATGCTGCATAAACACCGTCCGTTTTGCTCCGTTGGCGTCCATTCCGCGTCCATACCAGAAAGGTTCACCTTCCAAAGTCAAAACCACGCACTGATGCACGTAAAACGACCAACCGTCATATCCCGTCAGCCATGCCATGTTGGAAGGATCTGTGACGATCAATACTTCAATATTTTTCTCTGCCATACTTTTCCGTACCTTTGCGATACGGACTTCATATTCTTCTTTTTCAAATCTGGGCATATTTTATTTTCTTGATGTTATTTATTGATTGAAACATAAACAGTCGGAAATCAATAATCTTTGTAAAAATTTGTTTAGCTAAGATTTCGCGCTACATTCGAAATGAAGCAGCTTAAAAAATAAACACTTGATGAATCAGCTTTATTTTTCGATAATGAGCTAAAATATTTTAATATATTTTCAACAATGATCAGTGTTAGACAAGAAATCATTTGGAGGATAAAATGAGTAAAAACACAGGTATTACACTTGGAACCCACTTTGAAGATTTCATAAACACGCAACTTGCTATAGGCAGATACGACAAGGCCAGTGAAATTGTTAGAGCAGGGCTTCGATTGCTTGAAAATAATGTAACTAAAATGGAAACCATACGCAATCTGCTTGACGAAGGTGAGAAAAGTGGATTCGCTGATTATTCTTACGATGAACTAATCTCAGAACTTGATGACGAAAGTCGTTAATGCTTTCCTTTAAACTAAGTGCCAAAGCAAAAGTTGACCTAAAAATGATTGCTGTATTTACTGAAAAGCAATGGGGCCGAGATCAGCGAAATACATACCTTTTACAAATTGATGATTGTTTCCGTCGGCTCACAAGTAATCCGCAAATGGGCGCAACTTGTAATCACATTAAAACAGGCTACAGACAATTTCCCCAAGGCAGCCATTTGATTTTTTACAAAATCAGCAACAACGATACTGTTCAGGTTATCAGGATTCTACACAAGAGCATGCTTCCAAAATTTCATTTTACCAAAAAATAATATAAGCATTCTCATGTGCGGATTAAATATTTTCCAGCAAAAGTGTTAGTTCTCAGCTTATATTCATTCCAGCAAAATATAATGCTCATACAAAAGCTGCAAAGAAG
>JABGPG010000063.1:0-4192 GCA_018645085.1 Deltaproteobacteria bacterium | reverse complement strand
TCAGCTTATATTCATTCCAGCAAAATATAATGCTCATACAAAAGCTGCAAAGAAGAAGACAAATGCTCTTCTTTTAACAGATAACAAATCACATTATCGCTGGAAGGGATAATTTCTGCGTTTGGAAGAATTTTGCTTTTTGCCGCGTTTTTGTCAAAGACCACTGAAACAGTAGCCCAGCCTTCTTCCTTCTGCAGAGTAGCAGAAGTTTTTCTGAACAGCTTTAAGTTGTTTTCCAGATAGACATCATTTTTCAGTAGAAATCTATGTTCATCGATCCTGATCATTTCCGGAACTTTTTTCTGCGCAGCCGTGGTTTCCTCAAAGGTGATTAGTGCCAAGTTTTCTCTGTGCGCCAGCGTAACCAGCTTGCTTTGCTCAGCAGCGTCATGGTGAAAAATTGTGGTACCGGCCGCAGTACTGAAAGTGTTGCGTGCGACAATCGGTGTTTTTGTTTTAAGTGACGCTTTCACTGCACGTGGATGCAGAACCGAACTGCCTTCGTTTGCCATGCTCAGGATTTGCTTTGCACTGATTGAATTTATAAAAGATGCAGCCGAAATTTGACGGGGATCACAATTTGCGATTCCGTCAACATCAGAATAAATTTCCACTCTCTCTGCATTCAACGCAGCACCCAGCGCTACTGCACTTGTATCACTGCCTCCGCGTCCAAGAGTACGCACATCTCCTACTGCCGTTGCTCCCTGAAAACCAGCGACGACCGCGATTTTCCCCTGATTCAGCACCTTCAGAATTCTGGCGGGATCGATTTGCAGAATTTCAGCATTGCCGGGATTATCATCAGTTAAAATCCCCGCCTGTCTTCCGGTGAAAGCTTCTGCAGGAAGTCCGTTTTGACTGAGCAAATGCGAAAAAAATGCGGAGCTTAGTGTTTCGCCGATACTCATTACCGCATCCAGTTCAGCGGGATTGACCGGTTCTCCTAAATCTTTGAGCAGTGAAATCAGTGTGTCTGTTGCATAAGGCTCACCTTTGCGTCCCATTGCGGAAACTATCACAACCAGCTTTTTTCCGGATTCGGTATGAGTGCGAATATGTTTAATTGCGTGGGCCCGTGATTCTTCACTACGCACGCTGGTACCGCCGAATTTCATCACGATGACTGAATCAGCGGATCCGTTATTTTTCTGCATATTATTTTTGATATTTGTTGAATTTTAAGGAACTCTGACCAAGTCCCGTTTTACCAGTTCCTGTGCAATTTGAACGGTGTTCAGCGCTGCGCCTTTGCGAAGATTGTCGGAAACACACCACATGTTGAGCGCATTATCCGTTGAAAAATCCCGGCGGATACGTCCCACAAAAACCGCGTCTTTTCCGGCGGCATTCAAAGCAAGCGGATAAACATTATTTTCCGGATCATCCTCAAGTTTAATTCCGGGAGATGCGGCGAGCAGTGTTTTTATTTCCTCTATCTCAAAGCTCTTTTCAGTTTCGACATTCAGGCTTTCACTGTGACTGGTCGTCACCGGCACCCTGACTGTGGTAGCAGTTATTTTAATCTGAGGATCAAGTATTTTTGCGGTTTCAAGGATCATTTTCATTTCTTCTTTGCTGTAGCCATTTTCCAGAAAAAGGTCAATGTGCGGCAGAATATTGAAAGCAATCTGATGCGGATAAACTTCTGCTTGCATTTCCTCACCGTTTGCAAAAGCATGTGTCTGCTGCTGCAGTTCGTCCACCGCAGCTTGTCCGGAACCGCTTACTGCCTGATAAGTACTGACGATCACACGCTTGATTTTGTATTTATCATGTATTGGTTTTAAGGCAACCAGCATTTGAATCGTTGAGCAGTTTGGATTGGCGATTATTCCCTGATGATTTTCCAGCGACTCTGCGTTTACTTCCGGTATAACCAACGGATGCTCCGGAACCATCCTGAATGCAGTGGAATTGTCGATGATCACGCAGCCTAGTTTCACCGCCTCCGGAGAGAGTTCCAGCGATGCTTCAGCACCTGCGCTCATGATGGCGATATCAACTCCCGCAAAGGCTTCCGGTTTTGCTTCAATTACAGCATAATCCGCATCACGCCAACGGACTTTTTTACCTGCGTTTTGCGCGATATCCATCAGCACTAGGTTCCCGATTGGCAGCTCACTCTTTTCCAGAATGTCGCGCATTACCGTACCGACATTTCCCAAGGCGCCGACCACCGCAATAGTATATTTTTTCATTATTTATTTTCTATATTGTTGATTGAAAGCTGTTCCGGTTTTCACAGGCTCAGCTTATCATCATGACAGCAAATCCGGATTCAGTATTTCAACCTTTCCATGAGTATTCTTTAGACAACAGATCCGCGGCTGAATTCAGTGCTTTTGTGGTACGCCTTACGATGTCATCCACTTCTGTTCTGGTGATGCTCAAAGGCGGTGCAAAACCAAGGATGTCACCGTTCGGCATAGCACGCGCGATAAGATTTTGTTCGAGACAAGCCGCCGAAACCTTAGCTCCAACTTTCCAGTTAGCGTCAAAGCGTAGTTTTTTTGATTTATCCGCTACAAATTCCAGCGCGGCCATTAAGCCAACACCTCGTACTTCTCCAACCAGCGGATGGTTTTCAAACGCATTTTTAAACTGCTCCTGCAGATATGAACCTGTGTCACGGGCATTTTCGGTTAATTTTTCACGTTCCAGAATATCAAGATTTGCCAACGCCGCGGCTGCGCCTAAAGGATGTCCGGAATAGGTCCAGCCGTGTCCCATTGGACCAAGCTCTTCGGAACCGCGTTCGATTACTTCCCAGACACGATCACCCACAATCACTCCGGAAAGCGGTAAATAGGCGCTGGTCAGGCCTTTGGCAATCGTGATTAAATCCGGACGTATATCATAGAGATGTGAACCAAATGGAGCACCGACACGTCCAAAGCCGCAAACGACTTCATCGGCAATTAACAGCACTTCGTATTTACGCAGCACTTTTTGAACAGCATCCCAATATCCTTCAGGTGGAGGAATCAATCCGCCTGTGCCCATTACTGGTTCACCAATGAAAGCTCCTACTGTTTCAGGACCTTCCGCCAGAATCATTTTTTCCAACTCGTCAGCACAGTGCTGTGAGAATTCGGTTTCGCTCATGCCGTCCTCAGCATTCCAGTAAAAATGCGGAGCAAGCGTGTGGAGGATGCCTTCAATCGGTAAATCAAAAGCTTGATGAAACAGCTTAAGACCGGTCAAACTTCCGGCGGCAATGCTCGAACCGTGGTAGCCTCTGTCACGTGAAATAATTTTCTTTTTGGACTTGTTACCCAGAATATTCTGATAATAACGCACCAGCTTGATTTGCGTTTCGTTTGCATCAGAACCGGAAAGTCCATAATAAACTTTACGCATTCCGTCCGGAGCCCAGTCAATAATACGCTGTGACAATTCGATAATTGCTTCGTTGGAATGGCCGACATAAGTGTGATAATAGGCCAGTTTTTTAGCCTGTTCGTAGATCGCATCCGCAATTTCCGTTCTTCCGTAACCGACATTCACACAGTAAAGTCCTGCGAATGCGTCCAGCAGTTCTGTGCCTTGCTGATTTTTAATGTAAATTCCGTTACCACTTTGAATAATATTGACCGGAACTTTTCCGTGAGCATGGTCACTAGCGTGTGTTGACGGATGAAAGACGGTCTCACGGTCGGTGCTCTGAAGCTGCGCTATTGTTTGATTTGTTGACATGATTCTTTTTTACGACAGGTTGAACTTAGCAGAAAGTATAAATTCAGACTATCGTTTAACAGACAAAAAGTGTTATTGAATTTTCTCTATTTTTGGAAAAAACTAGAAATATATTTGCGGTCGACAGAATTTTATTTGGCGTTGCTTGACAAACTCAAGTATCACTTTCCGGTTTGAGCAGTTTTTCAATTGGATAGCCGCTTTGTTTGACAGGTTTGGTCACAATGTGGGTGTAGTAGCGTTCGATATTCAGTTCAGATTTAAGGAGGAATTCTATTTTCTGCTGATAATGGTGAATATTGTTAACTATCATTTTGAGGATATAATCCACACCTCCTCCTAAAGCATGACATTCCACCACTTCCGGAGTTGCCAGAATTGCCTCTTCAAATTTACTGAAATCCTCGGAACGGTGCTGTTTTAAATGTATCTGTACTAAAACCAGCGAGTTGGCGACAATCCGATCGATATCAATTTTTGCAAAATAACCTTC
>JABGPG010000114.1:1579-11958 GCA_018645085.1 Deltaproteobacteria bacterium | reverse complement strand
TTTTTTCCAAAGTGCTAATAGTCACGCACCAATACCTGCATCCATGAAATAATTCCGGCGCGTGCACATCCGTCCTGCGTCGGAAGCGAGAAACAAGGCCAACTGAGCAACATCTTCCGGAAGAATGCGATCTGGAAGACATTGCTTTTCTGCCATGAACTTTTCATATTCCGGTGTCATTATTTCCTTCATCTGTCTGGAAGTCCAAACTTGCCCTGGAATAATACAGTTAACACGGATACGCTCCTTCCCGTAGGCTCGGGCCAGGCTCTGAGTCAAGCCTTCGATAGCAGCTTTGGAGGCTGTGTATCCCGGCATGAACTCCATCGCCATGTGCCAACTGCATGAACCCATGTTAATGATTGCTCCACCACCTGCTTTTGCCATTGCCGGTTTTACTGCCTGTGCAGAAAAAAAATGGTGACTGAAATTCAAGCGTAATCGTTGTTCCCAGTATTCCGGAGTCACATCTTCCGGTTCGTGCCGTTCATCGCTGGCAGCGTTATTGATCAGCACACGCACCGCACCCAATTTAGTTTCGACTTCCGCCACCCCTTTTTTTAAGTCTTCGATATCAGTCAGATCGCATTTCACGAAAAGCAGCTCCGCACCGGTTGACGATAGTTTTTGTACTAATTCTCTGGAAACTTCTTCCTGAATGTCAAAAAATGCTACCCGACTTCCTTGTCCGGCAAACGCTTCCACAAAAGACGCACCAATTCCGGAGCCTCCACCACTGATGAGAACAGTTTTGTTTTTCAAATCCGCATAAAGAGGATAGCTGACTGCACTCATGATATTTAAATTTTAAGACTGTTCTGGGGGTTAGTCTGAAATATCCTGCAAATAGCAAAATTATCAGAACTTAGATGGGTAGACCGTATTTATTATATTTTACACAACTTGACGAATGTGTCAAATGCGCATTGTACTCTCACGGTCAAAGATGGATATTTCCGACAGATCAAGGTTGAGAGAGATAGGCTTACCAAGTTCAGTCTCAATATGGCGTGGAAGCCTTCCGGTGACTTCGTTTCCGTAAAATTCAAAGGTGACTTCCTTTTCATATCCCGTAAGTTCTATCAGCGCAGGTTTGAGTTGAACCGGCAATTGTGACTTTAGCGAAACATCCGGAAGATTGATGTGTTCCGGACGAAAACCAAAAATGATTTGCTGACCATCTTTTGGTTCTGAATCAAAAGAATAATCACTGAGAGAAATTTTAACATCGTCTTTTTGCTGTTCCGGAATGAAACATGGTTCTGCGCCATTTTTCGAAAATGTACCATTAATCAGATTAATTGCTGGAGAACCGATAAAGTCCGCAACAAAAACGCTGTTTGGTTTGTCATAAATTTCCTGTGGTGTACCTATTTGCTGGATGATTCCCTCATTCATCACTGCAATCCGAGTAGCAAGGCTCATGGCCTCAACTTGATCATGGGTCACATAAATCATCGTCGTACCCAATTTTTCGTGCAGTTTATTGATTTCATGTCGCATTTCAATACGAAGCTTAGCATCAAGATTTGACAACGGTTCATCGAAGAGAAAAATATGAGGTTCACGCACCAGGGCACGACCCATGGCAACACGCTGGCGTTGTCCGCCTGAAAGTTGTGCAGGTTTACGTTCTAAAAGATGGTCAATCTGCAGCATTTTTGAGAAATGCTTGAGCGATTTTTCGATCTGTTCTTTAGAGACTTTACGTTGTTTCAGTCCAAAAATGACATTATCACGGACCGTCATCGCAGGATAAAGTGCATATGACTGGAAGACCATGGCAATATTACGATCTTTTGGTTCAACACGGTTTACCACAAAATCATCAATCAGAATCTCACCCTCGTCTACACTTTCGAGTCCGGCAATCATGTTGAGCAGAGTTGATTTACCACAGCCTGAGGGACCAAGCAGCACGATGAATTCACCGTCACTTACATCCAGATTGATTTGCTTCAGTACCTGTGTGCTACCGAAATTCTTGGTCAGATCACTGACTTTTAGAGTTGCCATTTTTTCCTTAAATATTGGTCAGTTTGCTGACTTTAAATGTTGTCATTGTTAGCCTTTTACTGAACCTGCAGTGAGTCCGCGGATGAAGTATTTTCCAGCCAGTACATAGACAAGCAGAGTGGGGATTCCCGCAATGAATGCTGCAGCCATGTCAACGTTGTATTCTTTGACACTGGTGCTGGTGAGAACCATATTGTTGAGTGCAACCTGGATTGGTGCTGCTTCGCCAAAGGAGAAAGAAGAACCGAACAGGAAATCGTTCCAAATTCCTGTGAATTGCCAGATCACTGTAACTACTATGATTGGCGAGGAAATAGGCAGCAGAACCTTGAAGAATATTTTGAAAAATCCCGCACCGTCGATTCTGGCGGCTTTTATCATTTCGTCAGGAATCGAGATGTAGTAATTGCGAAAAAACATTGTCGTGAAACTTAAACCGTAAACTGTGTGAACGAGTACCAATCCGACTATCGAGTTTGAAATACCCATAATTCCAAGCGTTCTGGCCATCGGCAGCAATATTGCCTGATAAGGAATAAAACAACCAAAGAGGAACAACAGGAACAAGAGGTTATCTCCTTTGAAACGCCACTTGGTGAGGGCGTAACCGTTCAATGCACCAAAGAAAGTTGAAATTGCGACAGCAGGAACGACCATTTTTATTGAGTTCCAGAAAAAGGGTCGTAGAAAGACGTCACCGGCAGCATATCCTCGACCGCTCCAGGCAGTTTTCCAGGCATCGAACCTAATATCTCCTGGCAGAGTCATCAAGTTACCTTGCCGGATTTCTTCCATGCTTTTCAGTGAAGTTACAATCATGACATACAATGGTGCCAGATAATAAATCCCAAACAGTCCTAGTATCAGGAACAGTAACCAGCGGTAAAAAGTACGTTTACGGGCAGCAGAACGTTCGAGTGCTACCAACTGCTTAGGGTCAGCGACCTGCATCTTGTCTCCTCAGTTCAGAATATAGGTACGGTACAACGATGGCCAGTACTGTCAGGAACATCATCACCGCACTTGCAGAAGCCAGACCGATTTCACTGCGGTGGAAAGCCATTTGAGTCATGTAGACCGCAGGCATATCTGAAGATGTACCGGGACCACCCGCAGTCAGTGCGATCACCAGATCATAACTTTTAATGGAAATGTGAAGTAGTATTACAATAGCACTCATAAACACTGGGCGCATCATGGGTAGAATGATGGTGATATAGATACTGTATAAACTAGCTCCATCAATTTTTGCAGCCTTAATGATTTCATCGTCAATCGAACGCAGACCTGCCAGAAAAAGAGCCATTACGAAACCGGATGACTGCCAGACCGCGGCAATCACAATTGTGTATATTGACATCTCACGGTTGACCAGCCAGTCAAAAGTAAAGTCCGTGAAACCCCAATCTATAAAGAGCTTTTCAAGGCCCATGCTTGGGTTAAGAATCCACTTCCATGCGGTTCCGGTAACTATGAAAGAAAGCGCCATGGGGTAAAGATAAACTGTCCTTAAAAAACCTTCTGCACGGATCTTTTGATCTAGTAAAATTGAAAGTACTATACCGATGATAATACAAATACCGATGAAGAGAACTGTGAAAATCAGCAGGTTTTCAACAGCAGTGTACCAGCGTGTCTGGGACCAGAGGCGGAAGTGCTGCTTTAAACCTACAAAATCATAACGCGGCAGCATCTTGGAATTAGTCATAGAAACGTAGACTGTCCAAAGGATGAATCCGTAGACGAACCACAGGATTACAGCAAATGAAGGTGCGATTACGATTTTCGGAAGATTTTTCTGCAGCCAATAAAACATGAGTAAAGTAGGTAGTATTATTTATGTAAAAACGGAGCCCCTTGATTAGGAACTCCGTCTTGAGACTAAATTACAACGAGTCTTTTACAGCACGCACGAGTCTTTTTGCGGCTTCTTTTGAAGACATGTCGGAATTGAAATGCTCTGTGATAACGTCCTGGATTGCTCCCTTTTGGGCGTTACGCAGCGCCATACCATGCGCAAAGCTCGGCAGCAAACCACCTGTCATAGCGGAATACTTCAGATCTGAAGCAGATCCCTTGGCACACATGTCGAATTCGTCCATTGGGACATCTAGACGAGCAGGTATAGAACCCTTATATATATTGAAAATTTTCTGGAAGTTCTTGCCCATTATTGAACTAGCCAGCAATTTCTGACCTTCTATTTTGTTTTTTCCTTTCATTCCGTAAAAAATGAAGCTGTCAACATTATATAGATAGCCATGGTTTGAAGGGGTAGGCAGACAGTAGAAGTCAATACCTGGTTTCAAACCAGCATTGGAAAATTCACCTTTAGCCCAGTCACCCATAATCTGGAATGCCGCTTTACCGCTCATAACCATACCTGTTGCAACGTTCCAGTCGCGTCCTGGCATACCTTTGTCGGTGAAACCCTGAAGTTTGCGCATTTGGTCGAAGATCTTGACCATGGTTGAACCACCTAAAGCATCCATGTCTAATTCGACTATTGCTTTACGGTAAAACTCATTTCCACCAATTCCCAAAGCAACTGCTTCGAACACAGTAGCGTCCTGCCATGGCTGACCACCATGAGCAAAAGGAATGATTCCAGCTGCTTTCAGTTTAGTTGCAGCGGCATTAAATTCATCCCAGGAAGTAGGCATTTTCAGTCCATTAGCGTCCAGAACTTTCTTGTTCGCCCAGAACCAATCAATGCGGTGAATGTTTACCGGAGCAGCGCAATACTTGGTGAATCCATCACATTTCATGTGATTTGCTACCTGAGGACTTAATAATGCATCCCAATTTTCTGCTTGAGCTACTTCGTCAATATAATACGGAGCAACTACACCTTCATCATCATATTCCTGAATAGTCGGCCCTTTTATTTGTGAGGCTGTAGGAGGATCTCCTGCAACTATTCTTGCCTTAAGAGTAACATTTGCGGCATCTCCGCCACCACCTGCAACAGGCATGTCTTTCCAAGTGCCACCTTTTTTGGCAAAATCGTCCTTCAGCACTTTAAGTGCTTTTGCTTCTCCGCCGGAAGTCCACCAATGGAGTACTTCTGCTTCACCTCCAGCTAATGCTGGACTGGCTGATATTCCTGCTGCTAACAGAAAACCTGCAGAAAGTTTTAATACTTGTTTGTACATATTTCCCCCTTATTCAAGGATCAAAGATTTAAAAAACCGTCAGATAACAGTTTTCATTTGAATAGCGGATACCGACCACCGGCATCCGGATTTTCCGACCATGACAGCCGAAAGCTTGTGAAAACTATCTCGCTTTTAATTAAAAAGCGTTTCAAGTCTAAAATCGTAACTCGTATTTCCCGGATTCAAAAAACGTGAATAGCGTTTAAAATCTACAAAATTTGGTTGAATTTTCGCCAGCCGCTTTTTGTTTGTTTCCCATTTAGGAGCTGTGACACTGCTCATTTTTGATCGCCAACGTAGTTTTATTTTTGCGAAATCACTCCCGCTTAAATAATCATAAATCAAGACCACAGCCCAACCTCCTTCCAAAAAATGTCCTCCGATACTGACATACTGCTCTCCGGATCGTACCGCCTGTAGTCCAGCCTGCGCCCAGTCAATTCCACCCACCAGAACATCTTTTCCGGGGGTTAATCCCCGTTTTTTTGCAGTGCGGATTACACCTTGTGCCATCACGTCACTTGCACTCCAAACCAGAGTTACATTCGGATAACGCCGTGATAACATCGCAAAACTTGCGGCTGCGTTTTTGTCACTCCAATTTGCTGGGACAATTTGCCGTAAACGTATTTCAGGATAATTTAACACAACCTGCTGCAGACCTTTGGTTCTCTGAATTGCAGCGTAATCTGAAACTATTCCAGTAATTCCTACCATCTCCAACTGAGGAATTTTCTCTGTTGATCGCAACCGTAATCCTTCTTTAATCAAGGATTCCGCTAACATTGCACCAACTTCCTCTTCTGCCGGCAGTAGTTCACCAATCCAGTGCTTGTATTTCCCCCTAGGCACTCCTACTTCTTCTTCTTCGGTGAATCCGGAATTAACCACAAATGCCGGAATCTGCTGTTCTTCGATAATTTTTAAAAAAGTTTCTCCGCCTTTTTTAAAATTCGGAAAAACCAAGATATCAGCACGTTCAGTTGATTTAGCCTCGGAAACTATTTGTTCCCGCATTTTCTCCAAGTTTCCTTCGGCATAATGAACTTTTAATTCCATACCGAAATCAAGCGTGGCTTTTTCCATAAAACCAATGAACTTCCCCCAAAATGGATCACCTTCACCACGGGGAGCAAAAAAAGCTAAGCTGTACGTTTCGTTCTGAGCAAGCTTTTGAACAGCAAATGCCGTTGTAGTGCAGATCCAGACAGTAAATAATAGTATGAAGAAACGGAATACAACCACCACTTTTAATTAGCATAGTTTTACAACACATTAACGGCTTGCCGATACTTCATGTTTTCAAGCTAAGCTTTTTCTTGTGTCTTTCATTTTCGGAGCTTTATCTGTTTTCAGGCTATAATTCACTACATAACATAATTTCAGTCAAGCTCTTTTTCTGGAAAAATCGGTAAATACAGCAAACTATATATCATTAAATCAATAAGTTATTAAGTCTGAAAATAATTAAGATTATTGTTGATTTTGTTTATAGAAGAGCAGTAAGGTGGTAATTCAAGAAAAATTGAAGAATTATGCAGTCAGTTGCAGCAGGTGTTTTTGAAACTCTTTGAGAGTTGATCTTAAGTTTTCAGAAACGGAAGATTCACCACAAGCCAGGACGTAGCGTGCGGTTCTGGTGACATCTTTCCAGCGTGGTTTTTGCGGCACACTCGGAACACTGAGATAACGGTCAAAAGTACGTAAACGGAAGTAGCCCTTGTCGAGGTGAACTTTCCAGATTCCGCTTTGTTCGGCTAATTCGATTTTGGTGGTACCGGTAGTCTCTTCCCAATGCTGAAGAGAACAGGTCATTAGTTGTACCAATAATTCACGCAGACGGTGGCCTGCATCTTGTGTGAAAGCAGTCTGGATCGCATCATCGAGATTGCCTTGTAAAGTGGATAATTGTCTGGTGGTAAAGCGCAGTTCTTCCAGGAGATCGGCTAAGGCACCGGAAATGATTTCTCCACGGCTATCTTCAAGCTGCAAAGATTGCTTGTGAACAAAACTTAATTCTTCAAAAAAATCCGTAAGAGTTGATTCCATGATTTGTACTTTTGCCCGACCTGTCTGCAGTTCTTTGAGGAAATCTTCCTGCGGATAGCTGAATGCATCGACTTTCATGAAATTACTCTGTAACCTGTTTCAGGAATAATTGTAGCGGTTGGCCTTGCCTCATTAATTTGCTGACAGTATCAAAGCTAAGGAATTTGACCTGCGACTGGATTTACAATACTGAATTATCTGGAGAAATGCGATGTTTATTTATCTTCATTGTAGCTACATCTTATGAATACATTATTTAGCACTAGAAATCACCGTATTTTTGATCGGCAAACCATCAGCAGCAGGTTAATTATTTTTATCCTGTTAGCAAGTTCACTGATTACTTTGCTTGGCACAGCTTATCAGCTCTACACAGATTATCGACGTGATGTCGGACTGATAGAGGAGCGTATGGTCCAAATCCAGAGCAGTTATCTGCGCGGAATTGTCAATAGTTTATGGATGACAGATTTAAGGCAGGCGGAAGTTCTGTTGGAAGGTGTTGTGCAGTTACCTGACATGGAGTACGTTGAAATTCAATCTCCAGAAGGTGTATGGCTCAAGTATGGTAAAGAGATAGAGGAACAGGTTTTAGAATACCGCTTTCCCTTAAGCTATCTTCATCAAGCGGAAGAATTTGATTTAGGCGAACTGCGTATTTTGGCTTCACTGGATGATGTGTATGCCCGTCTATGGGACAAGCTGCTGATTATTTTACTGACTCAGGCTATTAAAACATTTTTGATTTCAGGCTTTATTTTAGTACTGGTCCAGTTGCTGATTACGCGTCACCTCGGCTCAATGGCTCGTTATGCACATGAAGTTACTCCGGAAAAACTGGACGCGCCTTTAATTTTACAGCGAAAACCACGCAACGATGAACTGAATGAAGTGGTTGTCGCTTTCAACCGTATGCGGAAAAGTCTGCAGGATTATTATCAACAGCTGAGGTCTGAACTTACACGTCGTACTGCTGCAGAGAAAGAATTACTGGATTACAAAAATAAGCTTGAAGAACAAGTAGTTGAACGTACTGATGAGTTGCGCACGGCTAACCAAAAACTGCTTGAAGAAATTAATGAACGTAGCCAGGCGGAAAAGCGGTTGACTGCTTCTTTACAGGAAAAAGAGGTGCTGCTGCAGGAAGTACATCACCGAGTTAAAAACAATATGCAGATTATCTCGAGCATGTTACGTCTCCAATTCCGCAACATAAAAGATGAACATCTTGAATCACTGATGAGTGAGTTGCAGCAGCGTATTCACACAATGTCGCTGGTGCATGAAAAACTCTACCAGTCAACATCTCTATCTCACATTGATTTGCCTGATTTTATAAGACATTTGAGTCAAGAGTTACTTTCATCATTTGGTGTTTCTGCAGATCAGGTTTCACTGAAGTTGGATTTGGAACCGATGACTCTGGATGTGAATTGTACTATTCCTTGTGGTTTAATAATCAATGAACTGATCACAAATTCGTTAAAATACGCTTTTGCAGAAGAGAGAAAAGGCGGAATTGAGATTCGACTGAAAATGCTGGAGAATCAGCGTGTTTATCTTTCTGTTTGTGATGATGGTCCTGGACTGCCGGCCGAAACAAATTGGAAGCACAGCCACAGTACCGGAATACGTTTAATACATATTCTTTCGGAACAGTTAAAGGGAGAATATAAATTAAAAAATGATAACGGAACTTGTTTTGAACTGATCTTTCGGGAGGAAAATGAATAAGGGGCGAATATTAATTATTGAAGACGAAGCGATCGTTGCTGATGATATTCTATACTGTCTTCAGGAAGCAGGATATGAAGTACCATTGGTTTGTGCTTCCGGAGAAGAGGCACTTGCGTCACTGGAGAAAGAGTCAGTGGATTTGGCGCTGGTTGATATTTTATTAGCAGGAAGTATGGACGGGATTGAAACTGCCAGGCAGTTACGCTCGAATCACCAACTTCCGGTGGTTTACCTGACATCTTTCACCAATGAATCAATCATTGAACGAGCAAAATCAACCACACCAACAGGATATATTGTCAAACCGTTCAAACGTCGGGAACTGCTGGCGACTGTTGAAATGGCGCTTTACCGTGGTGAATCTACTGCGGAAGCCCCAAGAGCTTCAATAGCTGCCATGAGCGAAAAATGGATTCTCAGTGCGTGGAGCAAATGTTTGCATCAATCGCTGGAATCGGCAGAAAAAACAGCAGAATCACTTTCCGGAGAAGCATTAAACAGCTTGCTGAAACGCAATCAAAAAACCGAAATGCTTGCCGCCCATTTACAATATTTTGCTGGCTTATTGTCTACAGATAATTGCGTCATGGACAAAGTGCTGTCTTTAGTGGAAAACCTGTTTCAGCTATATCATCCTGAACGTAAATTTGTATTCATCCTGGAGCAGAAAGTAGAGTCTATCCGTTGTATGCCGTTGCTGTTGCTGGAATCCTTATTGTCTGCTCTTGATACTTTGGCCTGTATTGTTCCGGAAAGCGATTTGCTGCTCCGGGTTGCTATACCAGCCGAAACTGATTCGGAAAATTCTGCGGAAAATCTTCTTGCTGAAAAACAATTTTGCTTTCAAATCAGGCTGAAAAGTTCACCGGGGAAAATTGACAAACTGCTGATGACTAAGCTTGAATCATCTGCGGCTTTTGAGCAAATCCGGAAAACTTTCGAAAAAACAGGAGGTACAATGAATAGTTTTTCCAGTGAGTTGGAAGGAACAATGGGGATTGATTTTAATTT
Source organism: Deltaproteobacteria bacterium (assembly GCA_018645085.1). Lineage (GTDB taxonomy): Bacteria > SAR324 > SAR324 > SAR324 > NAC60-12 > Arctic96AD-7. Next base: position 1,987 of record JABGPG010000114.1, on the reverse strand, counting down.
ACGGTCTATGCAGGAGCCCCAATCCGGAACATGAAGTCCGGACCGGGGGTATTTTATGAAGTTTTATTAGCGGAAGCGGACTGTGGTAAAAGCCTTACCTTTAATTTCAAATTCTTTGTAAGAACCTGAAGCTTCGCCTACACCTGTCAATTCTACATTGGTTGCACCAACATAATCGACTGCTCCTCCACTTGCGAGGATACGCAGTGCTTTACCCAATTCACCAGGCATAATTTTTTCACCTGGAGTGTTGGCAACTGCCATCACATTTGAAGCAAGTGCTGCACGGTCAGTAGATCCTCCGGACTGCATTGCGAGCACGAGCAGTGCTGCTGCGTCATAGGACTCACCGGTGAAAGGTCCACCGACTTTGATTCCTGCAGTTTTAGCCATGGCAGCGAAACGATC
>JABGPG010000114.1:0-1479 GCA_018645085.1 Deltaproteobacteria bacterium | reverse complement strand
ATTGCCGTTGTTACACCGGAACAGTCTGCTCCCATGATACCTACCACTTTGTCTGAAGTGATCAGTCTTTCTGCGGCTGCAGTAGCGGCTGCAGCGTCGATGCAGGTTGAATCAGCACGGACTACACTGATCTTTTGTCCACCGAGTAACTGACCTGAATCAGAAGCTTCATTAAAAGCTAACTCTGCAGAATTGCCCATGTCCGGGGTCAATGATTCGATTGGACCAGTAAAGCCCAAAATGATTCCCATCTTGATCTCAGCAGCTGCAAAAGTCGGAATGATCAATGCTCCGACTGACAACAGCGCAAGTTTCTTCAGGATGCTATTTTTATTCATAATTCTCCTTATCATCAAGAAAAATGTAATTTTATGATTGAAGGCTACAAGAGACCATTCTCCAGTTAAACCCTAAGAAAGAGTCATTTTGAACTCAAGCTGAATTGGCTTTCAAATTTGACTTCGTTTCTGTTCAATACAAATGTTAGTAAAAATATCACGTCTGGAGAGAATTACAAGTAAAATGCAAAAATAATTAAAAAATGTTTATTTGCATAAAACAGCCTGCTAATTGATTGAAATACAGAATTTTCTGGGATAAGATAAGAATTTCCTGCATATTATTTTTATTAACTTTTCAAAGAAAGAAATTATGCCTCATACATATTCCAGTTATCTTAAAATTGATGAACTGTTAAATCTGCAAGAATGTCAGTCAGATGGGCCTGAACATGATGAAATGCTTTTCATTCTTATCCATCAGGTTTATGAACTTTGGTTCAAGGAGATTTTGCACGAACTTGATTATCTGACACGTATGCTGCGCAAGAATGAGCTTGTGCGTGCTCAACACACTTTGAACCGTGTGCTGAAAATTTTTAAAACTTTAGTTTCACAACTTGATGTTTTAGAAACAATGACACCGGCAGAATTTTTGTCTTTTCGTAAGTTTCTTGAGTCATCCAGTGGTTTTCAGTCTGCGCAGTTCAGGGAGTTAGAATTCTTGCTGGGTCACAAACGTCCGAAAATGATGGATTACCATGAGCAGGGATCAACTGGGCGGAAACGTCTGGAGCAGCGTCTTGCAGAACCAAGTTTGTGGGATGCTTTTTTGAACTGTCTGTCGCAAAACAATATTAATATTCCGCAGAAACTGCTTGAACGTGATGTTACTCAAGCCGATACTGCTTCACCTGAAGTCCAGTTAGAACTGATTGAAGTTTATAAAACCGCACCATTACTGGCGCATGTGTGTGAACTACTGGTTGATTTTGATGAAGGTTTACAGGAATGGAGATACCGTCATGTTAAAATGGTGGAGCGTACGATCGGCACAAAACGCGGAACCGGAGATTCACTGGGTGCAGAGTATTTGAAGAAAACTCTTTTTCAACCTGTTTTTCCGGACCTCTGGGAAATTCGTGCTGAGTTGTGAAAAGGTACTGTGTTAAAAAAGGCATGGGCACGGCACGCCGTGCCC
>JABGPG010000185.1 GCA_018645085.1 Deltaproteobacteria bacterium | reverse complement strand
TTTCAATGACTTCTGGGATGGAGGTAATATCTCTTATCAACGGATTTTCTAGTTTGTTTTAAAAAGCCACAGGAACAAACATAATCCTCAGTAAAAACAAAAAGAAAACACAAAAAAAGTAATGATTATCTTGTTAAGCAAGGTGACAAAACTTACTCTTTTGTATTGCTTTTTTATACCTGCTCTTTTAATCTCCTTATAAAAATACTCCCTAAGTTAATTTAACTTACTTCAGGATCCGCTCCCAACCCAAATAGCTTGCTGGAAATATTTCTTCTGTAATTATTCAGGTTTTTAAAAAGACACAGCTGCTGAATTTTGATGCAGTAGAAACAATAAAATTTATGGTAAATATTGTAAAAGAAAATAGATTAAGACCAACACGTTCCGGTGGTCGTGCAGCACGTAAAGCTCAGAGAAGTGCCGAATCGCAAAACCAAGTGGTAAAGGCTGGAATGCTCGGTGGTACTTACAAGCCTCTTCAAGATAGAGACCTTGAAAAAATACATCAGGCAGCTCTCAAAATCCTAGAAACGGTAGGCATTGGTGATGCAACACCTGAAGTGATAGAGCTCGCTACTGATCACGGCTGTATCCTCAACGAAGGGCGTCTTTGTTTTCCACAAGCGTTGATAGAGGATGTTTTGGCAAATGCGGCCAATGAGTATGTGGTGCATAGCCGAAGTCCAACTCATGCTGATTTGCATGTCGGCGGCTATCGAGTGCATTACGCCACCAGCGGAGAAGCTGTTACTATTTTTGAGTACGATTCCAAAACCTATCGACCGTCCACATTGGTTGACCTTTACGACGCTTGTCGTTTGGTTGATAAACTGGAATACATCCATCAGTTTGGACAGACAGTCATTCCAACCGAAATTTCAGATTTGGATGAACATGATTTTAACGTCGCCTATGCGCTGCTTTCCGGCACAGAGAAACCATTTGAAATGACTTTCAATCGTGTCCAGAACATCAGACCAACGATTGAAATGTTTGACATGGTTTTGGGTGGTCCAGGCAGGTTTGCAGAGAAACCATTCTGTACCTTCGGTGGCTGTCCCATCGTTTCACCACTGCGTTTTGCCAAAGATAATCTGGATGTACTTGTTGAAACCAGCCGCTTAGGCTTGATCAATGACATCGCAATTGCTCCCCAGGCCGGAGCGACTGCTCCCGCACCATTGGCAGGAACTCTGGCACAAGTAACAGCGGAAGGTTTGGCCTGTCTGGCGATCGTAAATTTCATCCGTCCGGGTTGTCCGATGAGCTTCGCGATCTGGCCCTTCATCAGCGATTTACGTACTGGGTCATTTTCCGGAGGCAGCGGTGAAGAAGCGGTTATCATCGCGGCTGCTGTGCAGATCGGAAAGTTTTACAACCTGCCGACTACTGTTCCTTCCTGTATGACTGATTCAAAAATTCCTGATGCTCAGGCAGGTTATGAAAAAGGCATAACTGCTGTACTGGCCGGTTTGGCCGGAGGTAACCGTATCCTGGAATCGGCGGGAATGCTGGGCAGTTTGATGGGTTGTTCTTTTGAAGCATTAGTTCTTGATAACGACATGCTTGGTATGGTACAGCGAGTTATTCGTGGGATTGAAGTCACAGATGAAACCCTCAGCGTTGACGTAATCAAGGAAGTTGCTCTTGGTCCAGGACATTACCTCGGTCACGCCCAAACTCTGGAGCTGATGCAAAGTGAGTTTCTTTATCCAAAATTAGCGGATCGTGCTGCTCCCGGAATCTGGGAACAGGAAGGCTCTAAAGACATTCTCGAACGAGCCCATGAAGTTGCAGGTGAAATTCTAGCAGTCCATTACCCTAATCACCTCGATCCAAAAATTGACGAGTCCATTAGGAACCGTTTTCCAATACTACTGCCTCGTGATGCAATGAAACAGAACTACCGTTGGGCTGCACCTTGATTATAATGCTTGATTGACATGCAAAAATAATAAAAACAAAGAAGGCTAAAATGAAAAACCTTGAGCAAATCCAGAATTTTGATAACGAAAACTTCGTGCACCCGTGGGAAAGCATGAAAGATGTAGGAAACAACACCCGCATGTTTGCGGAAGCCGCCGAAGGTATATATATTTATGATGAAAACGGTCAGAAACTGATCGATGGCCCCGGAGGAATGTGGTGTGTGCAGATTGGTTATGGACGCAGAGAAATGGCCGAAGCGATTTCCTCACAAATCCTCAAGCTTCCCTATTATTCACCGTGGAACATGAGTGCTTCTCCAAGTGCGATGCTCGCCAAAAAGCTCGCAGAGCTCGCCCCTGGAGATTTGAATCACGTTTTTTTTACCACCTGTGGTTCAACTGCTGTAGACAGCGCTATCCGCTTTGTACATTTCTACAACAATGTGTTGGGTCGTCCAGAAAAGAAGAAGGTTATCTCAAGGGAACATTCCTATCATGGCAGCACCTATCTAAGTGCAAGCGTGAGCGGAAAGTCACGTGACAAGGATTGGCTTGATACGGCAAACGAACTAGTTCACTTTCTTCCGGATGTCAATCCCAACCGTCGTCCTGAAGACATGAGCCTAGAAACATTTCTAGAGGAAAAAGTTGCTGACCTCGAAAACGCGATCATCACTCTTGGCGCTGAAAACGTAGGCGCGTTTATTGCCGAACCCGTAATGTCTTCCGGAGGAGTGATTATTCCACCCAAAGGATACCACAAACGTTGTCTGGAGATTTGTCGGCAGTATGACGTTCTGTACATTTCAGACGAAGTAGTGACAGCATTCGGACGTCTTGGTCACTGGTTTTCCTCCAAAGAAGTTTTCGATATTGAGCCTGACATTATCACCTGCGCTAAGGGTTTAACTTCCGGCTATGTACCGATGGGCGCATGCATCATTTCCGACCGTATCTTCAGTAAAATTTCCGGTGACAATGCGCACGGTGCAACGTTCTCAAACGGCTACACCTACTCCGGACATCCTGTCAGTTCCGCAGCTGCACTCAAGAATATCGAGATCTTTGAAACCGAAGGTTTGCTGGAACATGTTCGTGAAATATCTCCGTATTTTCTGCAGCGCCTCGAGGATTTAAGAAAACTGCCGCTCGTAGGTGACACGCGGGGAGTAGGATTGGTGGGATGCGTTGAAGGCAGGATCGTTGATCCGGAGAACCCGGACGCACTCGTGCTGGACATTGAAATGGGTTCACGTATCGACAAACACTGCCAGGAATTGGGATTGATTGTACGTCCACTTTGGAATATGTGCGTCTTCTCACCTCCGCTGATTATCACCCCAGAGCAAATTGATGACATGTTCAACATTCTCGAACAAGGCATTATCCGGACTGCGGAAGAATTGCGTCAGGAAGGTTTGTGGAAAGGATAAACCAAATGCCCAAACGCGATCCATATTACGACATTCTCTTTGAACCGGTGCAGATTGGGCCAGTGACGGCCAGGAATAGATTTTATCAGGTTCCTCACTGTAACGGTATGGGCTATCTACGTCCCAAAACTCTTGCTGCAATGCGTGGTATTAAAGCCGAAGGCGGATGGGCGGTGGTCTGCACTGAGGAGGTGGAAATACACGCCACTTCAGACAACGGTTTGGCAGCAGAAGGGCGACTCTGGGACGACGCAGATATTCCTGCGTTGACAAAAATGACAGAGGCGGTACATGAGCATGGCGCCTTAGCTGGAATTGAACTAGTCCATGGTGGATATTCTAATTCCAACCACTACAGCCGGATTCCACCCATTGCTCCCAGTATGATCTCCGTTAATAGCTACGATCCGGTGCAGGCAAGGTCGATGACAAAGTCAGATATCCGGAATTTCAGGAAGTGGCACAGACAGGCGGCATTACGCGCCAAACAAGCTGACTTTGACCTCGTATATGTTTACGCAGGACATTCTCTGACACTGCTGATGCATTTCCTCTCACCCCGTTTCAATCAACGCACTGACGAATACGGTGGTTCGCTGGAAAATCGGGTGCGCCTCTTCAGGGAAGTCATTGAGGACACCAAAGAAGCCGTCGGCGACAAATGTGCAGTGGCTGTTCGTTTTGCTGTTGATGAACTGCTCGGCCCCAAAGGAATCACTTCCGAAAACGAAGGCAGGGAAGTTGTGGAAATGCTGGCGGAACTACCAGACCTTTGGGATGTAAACATCAGCGAATGGGAGAACGATTCAGCAACCTCGCGTTTTGAAAAAGAAGGTTATCAGGAACCGTACATCGGTTTTGTTAAATCACTCACTTCCAAACCCGTGGTTGGTGTGGGACGTTATACTTCTCCTGACACAATGGTCTCCTTGATCCAGCGTGGAGTGATGGACATGATCGGCGCGGCGCGGCCCTCAATCGCAGATCCATTTCTTCCTAATAAAATTGAGGAAGGACGGCTTGACGAAATACGGGAGTGTATCGGCTGCAACATCTGCGTGGCCGGAGACTGGCTGGCGGTACCGATGCGTTGTACACAAAATCCCACGATGGGAGAGGAATGGCGTCGTGGCTGGCATCCCGAGAGGATCGAGCCGCGTAAAAGCGACGAGGGTGTGCTTGTGCTGGGCGGAGGTCCGGCAGGTTTAGAATGTGCTCTCGCGTTGGGAAATCGCGGCTACAGAGTGATTTTGGCTGAATCGTCTGATGAGCTCGGTGGACGCGTCAGTCGGGAAAGCCGTTTACCCGGACTCACCGAATGGGGACGGGTGCGTGATTATCGGGTGGGATTACTGGAAAAACTTGAGAACGTTAGCATCTATTGTGGAAGTGAACTCAATGCTGAAGACATTCTGGAATTCAGCGCCGAGGATAAATTTGGATTTTCACATGTGATGCTGGCCACAGGAGCCACTTGGAGACGGGATGGCATCGCCCGCGAACACAGGGAACCGATTCCAGGATTAAGCAACGTATCTGTACTGACACCAGATGACCTCATGAATGGTGTTTCTGCTAAAGGTAAAGTGCTTATCTTCGATGATGAACACTTTTACATGGGCGGTGTGCTTGCCGAAAAATTGAAACTGGCAGGACATGACGTTCAACTCGTTACTCCTGCTCCGGACATTTCCACCTGGACCCATAATACGATGGAACAGGGACGTATCCAAAAGCGTTTGCTGGAACTCGACGTAAGGCTTACACCGCAGTATAATCTCGTATCAGTACATTCCGGAACAGTCGAATTGGCCTGTATGTTTACGGATCGACGGGTATACTCTGCCTGCGACACTCTGGTGTTAGTTACGGAACGAATTCCTAATGATGATCTGCACCATACGCTGTTGGCCAATCCCGATGGAATCGCACAAGCGGGAATCAAAACACTACAGTGCATCGGTGATTGCTGGGCACCTGGTATCATTGCCGCCGCGGTTCATTCCGGACACCTTGCCGCACGAGAATTTGAAGAGGAGCCTCCAGGTGAAGTTCCATTTTTACGTGAACGTGTCATGCTCTGATGCCAAGTACAGCAAGCATTAGAGAGTTGACAATTATTTTCATTGAATCTAGTATTATTATCCTTTGCTTTTGGGTCGTCCTGAGGCATCTTGATTGTTTAATATCAAACACATAATCAATATTTTTTGGAGAGAGAAGATGAATCATGTATACAAGTACTTAGCCTGTGCAATCAGCGGATTATTGGTGATAAGTGGTGTTGCGGTCGCTGCAGATAAAGATCTAGTGGTATTTGACTGGTCCGGATACGAAGATCCAAATTTTTTCCAATCATACATCAAGCAACATGGAGACAGCCCAACCTTTGCTTATTTTGCAGATGAAGAAGAGGCCTTTCAGAAAATTCGTGCAGGCTTCAGGGCAGATTTAGCTCATCCATGTTCACAATCGGTAGTCAAATGGCGTGAGTCTGGTATCATAGAACCGATTGACACATCACGGCTCAAGAACTGGAGTAAAGTTATTTCCAATTTCAGGAATATGGAAGGCTTTTATGCAGAAGGTAAGCAGTGGGTTGTTCCGGTGGATTGGGGTTCAACTGCAATGACTTATCGTACTGACAAGGTTAGTAAGGCCGATGCTTCAACATTACGTTCATTTGTTGATCCAAAATATATGGGACGAGTTTCTATCGGTGACAATGTTGACGACGCATACGCTTTGGGTTATCTGGCCATTGGGATTACGGACTGGAACAAATCCACAGACGCGGATTTCAAAGCAGCTTCGAATTTTTTACGAGAAGTTCATAAAAATGTGCGGACTTATTGGCAAGATGGAGCAGGACTTCGTCAACTAATGGCCAGCGGAGAAGTCTTAATTGCATGGGCATGGAATGAAACAGCAACTACAATGTCTGCAGAGGGTCATCTTGTAGCAATGAAGCGAGACACCGCAGAAGGTTCTTCAACATGGGTTTGCGGTTATGTAAATATGGTAAATGGCCCGGGATCTGAAGATAAACTTTATGACTTTCTTGATTCATGGCTGGAAGACAAAACAGCAGAATATCTAGTCACTCAGTGGGGTTATGGTCACTCCAACGGGGTTGCAATGAATAGTCTCGGTGCGGAAACATTAGCCGGACTTGGCTTTGGAAGTATTGAGAGTTACTCCAAAAACACTTTGTGGCAAGCACCTGTGAATTCAAAACTTCGTGAGAAAATGATCAAGGAGTTTGAATTGATTAAAGCCGGTTTCTAATTAAACTTTGCTATTTCCACTAGGTTTTTCATCGAGCATGGTACCGATTGTACGTGCCTGCGCACCTTTCTTTTGCGCGAGCAGACAAAGGTAATCATGCCCGATGGTTGCCGCCGCCAGTGCAGTAATTTCTGCATGGTCGTAAGCAGGTGCAACTTCAACAATATCCATTCCGATTAAATTAAGATCTCCCAGCGAATGCAGAATTGACAGCGCTTGAACCGTGCTTAATCCCCCCACAACCGGAGTTCCTGTTCCTGGTGCAAAAGCAGGATCGAGGCAATCTATGTCAAAAGTTATGTAAACTGGATCAGTTGATTTCACTGTGTCGTGTATAAACTTAATTACTTCCTGCACTCCATGGGTATGAACCCAGGGTGCATGCAGAATGTTGAATCCATGTGTACAATTGTTTTGGGTACGAATTCCAATTTGCACTGATTTTTCCGGAACTATGATACCTTCACGCGCCGCCCGCAAAAACATTGAGCCATGATCAATCCGAGCTCCATCATCGTCCCAGGTGTCAGAATGCGCATCAAAATGAATCAGTGAAATTGGACCGTGAATTTTACTGTGTGAGCGTAACAACGGATAGCTGACAAAATGATCTCCGCCAAAACTGAGTAAAGAAGTTCCCTGCTTTAATATTGTGTCAGCATGTTTTTCGACCTTCTCTACAATATTTTGCGGAAAACCGTAATCCAGCCAAACGTCGCCATAATCCACAACCGCCAGATGATCAAAAGGATTGAAATTAAATGGAAAACCGTCGAGTGATGCAACTTCGGTTGATGCGGCGCGTATCCCGCGAGGTCCAAAACGGGCTCCGGGACGATTGCTAGTGGCACTGTCGAAAGGAATTCCGGTAACTGCTACGTCAACTCCCGTCAAGTCACGTGTGTATTTTCTACGTAAAAAACTAAGTGCACCTGAAAATCCCATATCGTTAGAACGTCCGTATAAATCTTCTCGACGAAAAGCACCATCACCTACCGTTTTCATAATTTTCCTTTATAATATTATTCCGAACTAGTGGATTCTGCTAGAATCACTAACGATTCTGACCCCCAACCTATACGGGCTTTGTCACCTTCTTTCAAAACAGTACGTCCCGCCGTGTTACGCATTGAAACAATCAGCACCAGCTCTGATTGCTCTACTTTAACAGTGTAATATGTCATATCTCCATAATAGTCGCTTTCCATAATTACTGCGTTCAGTTCGAATTCTGCAGTTGAATTCTTATCATATAATACTGTCAACATTTCCGGACGGATACCAATTGTCACAGGACCGGTAGCGACTGGAACGGGTATTTGTTCTTGATTGAGCGAAATTTTTCCTAAAATTCCTGCATCAACACTTAACTTATCTCCCCCGTCCCGAAAGAGATCACCTTGTAGAAAATTCATTACACCGATGAAAGAAGCAACCCATTTTGAAACTGGTCTGCTATACAATTCTTGAGGTGAAGCAAGTTGGGCAATTTTTCCATCCAGCATAACCGCAATCCTGTCACTCATAATCAAGGCTTCCTCCTGATCGTGAGTGACTAGAATAAAAGTTATACCGACTGTCCTTTGCAAATGACGCAGTTCAATCTGCATTTGCTCACGAAGTTTTTTATCAAGTGCCGAAAGTGGTTCATCAAGTAAAAGTACTTTGGGTTTCAAAACCAATGCACGGGCTAGAGCGACACGTTGCCTTTGACCTCCTGAAAGAGTCTGTGCGGGGCGTTTGTTATAACCAGACAGGTCAACCAATTTCAAAACTTCATTCACCTGCTTTAGCATTTCCGGCTTGCTCAACCCAAGCCTTTTCAATCCGTAAGCTACATTTTCCTCAACATTCAGATGAGGAAAGATTGCATAGGATTGAAAGACCATATTTGTCGGACGTTCATTCGCTTCAACATCCTCCATAGGAACTCCGGCTATAGTGATCGAACCGCTGGATGGTTGTTCAAAGCCTGAGATCATCCTGAGCAGAGTTGTTTTGCCGCATCCGGAAGGTCCCAGCAATGAAAAAAATTCTCCTTCACGAATTTGTGCGGAGACACCATTTACTGCAGGTACATCCGCAAAATACTTGCTGACTTTGTTTAAATCTACAATGACTCCATTTGTTGGAGCATCAATACTTTTAGGCATTCTTCAATCTCCTGTAAAACTATCTGTACCGGCCATTTGCTTCGTACGTCTCCTGAAATATTCTCCAACCGAGAGAAGCAAGAGTGAAAACAACAGAAGCAGTAAACCAAGTGCCATCACGTTCGGAAGCTTGTTTGGAAATCTGAGTTGCCCCCAAATATAAACCGGCAAAGTCGCTCCTGTTCCGGTGAGAAAAAAAGCGATAATGAACTCATCGAGTGACAAAGTAAATGTGATCAATAAACTGGAAACTATCCCCGGTGCAACCAATGGTAGAATCACCCGCCGGAAAGTGCCCCACCCTGTTTCACCGAGGTCGAACGAAGCTTCTTCCAGACTTTGATCCATGTTGTTAAATGCTGAGGTAAGTATAGCAATTGAGAACGGCATACAGACCAGAGTATGTCCCAGCACTACAGTCCAGAGTGAAAGCGCGAATCCCATTTGGGACAAAACAACGAGTAGAGAAACAGCAATAATGATTTCAGGAAGAACCAAAGGTAGCAGCAAAAAAGAAATGATGCTCTTTTTTGCAAAAAACTCATGACGTGCAGATGCCCGTGAAGCTAGCACACCAAGGCAAGTACTAAGAATAGCAGAACTAAGTGCAACGAGTAGTGAATTGCCAAGTGCATCGTGCAGAGCTGATTCATTTCGTAAACCCAAGAACCAGTCAAAGGTGAAATTACTAAGAGGAAAGGAAATGATTGTGCTGTCATTGAAGGCAAATACAGGCAACAGCAAAGCCGGTGCATAGAGGAATACTAAATAAACCACTACAAAAATTTGCAAATATTTTGGAGCTTTTTCCATTATTATTCCTTCTTCAGCCAGCGGCGATTCAGCCCGACAAATAAGATGGAAATCATACCGACTATTCCCATTGCTGAAATTGCCAGTGCCGATCCTAGTGGCGCATTATTGGCTTTACCGAATTGAACCTGAATCATATTGGCAATCATCAATCCGTCTTTGCCTCCCACCAGTTTAGGTGTTACATAGTCGCCAATGGTCGGAATAAACACAATCAGAGTTGCAGCCACAACTCCTGGCATAGACAATGGAAGTGTGACCCTTAAAAAACGCCGGATGGGACCGTCGCCCAAATCAGTAGCGGCCTCAAGATAACTCCTGTCAATTTTTTCCAACGCAACGAAAATTGGTAAAATAGCAAAAGGTGCCCATGCATGAGTAAGTGCAATAATGACAGCATTTGAATTATAGAGGATAAAAACCAAGGGCTCCTCAATTATACCAAGCCAGTCTAATGTGCTGTTCACCACACCATTATATCCCAGAATAACCTTCCACAAAAATACTCTCAGCAGGTAACTTGTCCAAAATGGTATTGTCACCAGGAACAGCCAACGTACTTTATTATTTCCACCGTAAAACGAAATGAAGTAGGCCATCGGATAGGACAGCAACACAGTTGCAAGTGTTACCAAAAAAGATATCCTCACAGACCTGAGCATTAGTTGCTGATAAAGTGGATGAGTCCAAGCCTCGATGTAATTGTCCAGTTTGAAACTGTGCTCCAGCACCAAATAGTTTTGTGTCCAGAAACTCATCAAAATAACCATCGTCAAAGGAACGGCAAGGAGGAGCAGCGAAAAACCAAGTGGTGTGCTGACTAATGCCAATCCTGTTCGATTCTGCTTATTTGAGATAGTTTGAGTCACTTAACTTCTCCTGATTGAGAAGCGCTGTTAATTTGGGAGACTGTACCAGTAAGAGGTTCAGTTTTTTGTTTCATGACAGGTATAACTTCCCGTAAAGCGTTGTGGTAACTCTTTACTCCATATTCCAGGTCGGAAAGTAAGATTCCATCATATGCACTTGAGCGTGTTGCCTCAAAAGACCAAAGGGTCAGTTGTCGGTCTTCTTCAACCGCCATTGCATCAATACGAGTTGACAGATAACGTGCCAGACGCATAACACGATTTTCATCCGGATGTTTGTAAATTGCACCTCTTACAGCAGCAGTGCTGACAGAAAATGGCATGTCCTGATAAAACATAACTGCGTCTGGATAAAATCCCAAAACATTGTTAGGGAAAATTCCGATGTAGAGCCAGGCCCTGGGCAATTCTCTATAGGGTGATTCCAATTGATCGACAAATTTTTTGTAGTTACGCACACTCCACATTCGCCCTGCACTTTCATTGAATGGTGCATAAGAACGGGATACACCGTTCACAAATGGTTCATCAAAGTAATGCTGCCCATATAAATCGTGCAGTGCTGGATGGGCACGCGCTACGTGATAACCCTCATTGTCAACATCACGGATGGCTTTCCAGTTTATGTTTTCTGCAGGAGTACATTCAATCGGTTCTACCGAAAGGAGTTGTTCTGATCTGTATAAGGAGACTTCCTCGGAAAATCGTTCCAGGACTTTTGCTATTGAAGGTTGTGGTCCCGGCTTAAAACGGACAAAAACAAAACCCTGCCATATTTCCATTTCTACTGATTTAAGTCCCCATTCACATTGATCAAGATCAGGAAGGGTATGACTTTTTGCGGCTCCACGCAGAGTACCATCCAAACTGTAAGACCATCCGTGAAATGGACAAACGATAGCACCTTGGCAACGTCCCTTTGAGGCGTCAACTACTCGGGAACCTCTATGTCGGCAAAGGTTGTGAAATGCCCGAATTTGGCCTTCATTGTCCCGAAGAATAAGGGCGCGTTCTCCAACAATATCGAAAGTAACATAACAGCCTGGTTCCGGAATGTCACTCGTGTGACATGCTATTTGCCAGTGTCTTCTAAACAACTCTTCCTTTTCCAACTCAAATAATTCATCATTGAGATAAGTCCAGGCCGGTAAGCCGGAACGATCCCAGTTTGGAGGAGGTTTAAGTTCTTTTTCTGTTAAACTGGAGTTCATGTTATGTTTTTGTGTCATCTTGAGCACGCCACCTTAAGCGATCCTTCCAAAGTATCGTTCAAGCTTGCTGACGAAAGTTTTAACAAAGGGAAGAAATGGATGAAATAATTTTACAAATCCCTTCGATCGATGCTGCATAATTTTATAAGTTTAGACTTAGTTGTCAAGGGCGAATTCATCTTCTCAAACTGTGGCACTGCATTTCCTCTTTTATTCATCATTTATGTTAATTTTCAGCACCGCTTTTTAAAGCCTCTATTGTGTCGATCAATAAGCGGCCTTGTTCAACTTCATGGTAACGGAGGAGCGCGACACCTTGCCAGAGAGCAATGCTGGAAACGGCTGCGCCTGG
>JABGPG010000172.1:2107-12091 GCA_018645085.1 Deltaproteobacteria bacterium | reverse complement strand
CCCAGAGCAGGGGCATTTCATCTTCAACATCAAGCTGATGCTGGATTCCATTTATTTTCAGTGTTTTCACGCCGACCTCATTATGCTTAAAAATGAATTATCTGTAAATATAACTGCTGCTGGACAGCAAAACTAGTTTCATTATTCAACCGCAAATTTTTCAAGTCTATCCAACGACAATGAATGTTGAATCATCCCTGGCAACTAGCAACAGTAGAAACGACAAAAATATTTTGCGCCTTTGTTTAGTTTCAATTAAAATTAGAGGTTAAAATATTTTTTGAACCTCATCCTTGAACCATAAATGACCTACTCAGGTAATGTACATGAGATTTTGCTTGATGAAAAGCAAATCCTGCTCATCGGTACCGCACACATTTCACAATCAAGTGTAGATGAAGTGAACGACGTAATCGAGCAGGAAAAGCCCGACACGGTTTGTATTGAACTTTGCGCTTCCCGTCATCAGGCAATGATGGATAAAGATCAATGGAAAAACATGGACATCTTCAAGGTTGTGCGTGAAGGTAAGTCATTTTTATTGTTTGCAAATTTGATCATGACTGCATTTCAAAAACGCCTGGGTTCTCAGCTTGGAGTAAAACCCGGTGCGGAAATGCTGGCAGCAGCACAAGCTTCTGAGAGAGTGAATGCGGAACTGGTGCTGGCAGACAGAGATGTTAAAGTAACTCTGCAGCGAACCTGGCGCGGGATGCCGTTTTGGGCAAGGATGAAAGTGCTGAGTCAACTCCTCGCGAGTTTGTTTATCCGTGAAGAAATAAGCAAAGAAGAAATTGAAAAACTTAAAGAAAGTGACGCGCTTTCTGAAGCAATGGAGATGCTGGCAGATCAGTCACCGGAGATGAAACGTATTCTGATTGATGAACGTGACCAGTTTATGGCAGAGAAAATCCGGCAAGCACCCGGCAAACGGATTGTAGCGGTAGTTGGAGCAGGTCATGTTAAAGGACTCACCGAGGAGTTGGAGCGTGAACATAATTTAGCTGAATTAGAAACAGTTCCTCCTCCGGGAAAACTTGGTATCTGGCTCAAGTGGGGAATTCCCGCACTGATAGTTAGTTTAATCGGTTATGGATTTTTCGCAATTGACACTGATGTGAGTATCGAAATGATTCAGCGCTGGTTTTTAATCAACGGAACACTTTCCGCCATCGGTACGGCACTTGCGTTTGGTCATCCAATCACAATTGCCACCGCTTTTGTGGCCGCTCCTTTCACTTCACTTAACCCTGCAGTCGCAGCGGGTTGGGTCGCAGGCTTAGTAGAAGCGTTTTTAAGAAAACCTCAGGTACGTGATTTTGAAAACCTTGCAGACGATATCACTCATCTGCGTGGTTTCTGGCAGAACAACATCACGCGTATCTTGCTGGTTGTGATGTTTGCAAATTTAGGTAGCGCAATCGGTACATTTGCAGGTGGTTTTGCCATTGCGTCTCTCCTTTGAGTTAAAGCCGCAAGTTAATCCGAATACGCTAATTCAGGAAATATGCGGACGAAAATTCCCGTCCTTGCTAATTTCAAAACGCAATTCATGGCTGAGACAGTTCAGCTGATCCGTTGCGCTGTGCGTAACATAGAGTATTTGTGTCGCAGAATTAAGGCCAATATGGTCGATAAGTTCCAGCACCCGATTCCGGTTTGTGCTGTCCAATCCTTGACAAGGCTCGTCAAGGATGAGTAGCGGCGGTGATTTTACCATTGCTCTGGCAATCAGGATTAACCGTTGCTGACCGTAAGAGAGCCGGGTGTAGTCCTGTTCCGCAAGCTCATTTATTTCGAGAAAATTCAGCCAGTTTAAAGCAGTTCTCTTTTGGCTTTCCGAAGCAGCTTGATAAAATCCAATTGTATCAAAAAATCCGGAAAGCACCACTTTCAGTACTGAAATAGCTTCACGGTAACGTACCTGAAATTCCGGTGAAACCAGCCCGATTCGCTGTTTGATGTCCCAGACACTTTCTCCAGTACCGCGCCGTTTTCCAAAAAGATAAATTTGATTTGCGTAGGCCTGCAGATTGTCTCCGGAAATCAAACTGAGTAAGGTAGATTTTCCCGCGCCGTTTGGTCCAACAATTTTCCAGTTTTCTCCCTGATTTACTGACCAGTTAAAATTTTCCAGCACTACGTTTTCTCCATAACGTACATTCACATTTCGCATCCGGATAATGCAGGGCGGCTTTTTATTTGCTGCAGTAGCTTCAAGTACGTTTTGCGGAATTAATCTTTCAAACTTTTCCTCGGTACTCTCTGTGTTTATCTGCAGAGTTTTAGCTCCATCATCTTCAGAATAAAGTCCTTCCATGATTTCCGCATTGAGGACTTCCGAGCGTAAACCCTGCGCGAAAATTTTTCCGGACTTCAAACAGAGAACATGTTCAATTTCCGGAACAAGCTCCTCAAAACGGTGACTCACCAGCCAGATTGCTAATCCGCTTTGTATCAGCCCGGAAATGCTTTGTGATAACCACTTTGAGGATGCGGAATCAAGTCCATCAAAAGGTTCATCAAGAATCAACAGTCTTGGGTTAGCAAGCAGAGCTTTGGCGATGATGGTTTTGCGTGTTTCTCCATTTGAAAAGTGCCGTAATGGTTTTTCCAGGATAGCTGCAATTCCGAGCTGTTCTGCAGTTTCCAGCACTTTTTCTGTCTGCATTCCTTCAGGATCTATGAATTCATGTCCACTCAAAGAATGTTGTTCCTTGCCGCTGTATTCTTCGTAGCGGTCTTTTTTTTCTTCTCGTGCAACCAGTATTTTTTGCTGTTCAAGTGAAACATACGCTATTTTATCAAAAGTGGAAATTTGCGCATCACGTTTGATAGTTCCACAATAAGGCAGTTGTCCCAGAATGACTTTTATCAGCGTTGATTTCCCGGCACCATTTGGACCAAGTATCGCCCAGCTTTGTCCTAAGTCTGTAGACCAGTTAATGTTTTTAAGAATAGGCTTGTCCCAGAGACGGTTTGAGACTTTATGGAGAGAAATCAAGGAGGAGTTCCGGGTTATGTTTTTAGTTTGCGGGTGAAGAGCTCACCCAGGTCTGCTCAAGAATTGTGGTCGTTTTGCAGTTCCCACATTTGTTGATAATATCCTGGTCGTTTAATCAACTCAGTATGCCGTCCCTGATCCACTATTTGTCCTTCATCGAGCACCAAAATCCAATCTGCCTGTCCCATCGATGTAACACGATGAGAGACGATCAGGATGCTTTTTGCCTGGGCCGGTCTGTTGTTTTCAGGTTTAAGCAGTTTGTAAATTTCACGCAGCAGATGACGTTCTGTTTCGTAGTCAACAGCAGAAAGCACATTATCCAAAATTAACAGATCACAAGGTTTCAGCATGGCTCTTGCGAGACTGATTCTCTGTTTCTGACCTCCGGAAAGCATGATCCCTTTTTCACCAACCATCGTTTTTTCCTTTTTAGGAAATCGTGCCACTTCCGCTTCAAGGGCAGCAGCACTGAGGATTTCACGAAAATGTTCCGGATCAATGGAATCATATTCTGTGTCGGCAAAAGTAACGTTGTTTTCAACTGTGTCAGAAAACAAAAAAGGTTCCTGAGTAACAGTTCTGATGGAAGTACGGAGGTCATTATCACTGAGTAAGGCAAGATCCTGCTCACCTAAAAAAATTGAACCAGGGTTGATGTCAAGATAACGATTTAAGGCATTAACCAGAGTTGATTTTCCGGAACCGATCCGCCCTAAAACTCCAATAATTTGACCGGGACGGATCGTGAAATTAATTTTCCGGAGAACATCTTTGTTGCCGTCAGGGTAGCGATAATTCAGGTTTTTGACGCTCAAACCGTTTTCCGCAAAAAGTTTTTCGCATTTTGGTTCGCTAAGCGGAAGTAATTTTGCGCGTGGTAAATCCTGTTGCAGAACCGTTTGTATACTTGTCAGTCCAACCAAACCCTGCTGAAACATGGTCGTTACCCAACCCAAACCCATCAGTGGAAAAGTCAATAAGGCGGAATAGGCGATAAAAGCAGTTAATTGACCGATAGTGAAGTTTTCCTCAATGACCATCATTCCACCGATGAGTAAAACCAGGATTTTTAGAAAATGTTCCAAGTTACTCAACATCGGCATCACAAAGGAACGTGTCCAGGCGATTTTCATGGATCGACGCAGCATGTCCTGATTTTCTTTCTCGAAACGGCGGGTACTCCATTCACGCATTGTTTTGCTTTTAATCAGGTCAATTGCCGTAAGTGAGGAAACGGTAAACCCGGAAAGGCGCTGCAGACTTTCCATACGTGCACGCATATTTTGCACAAGCACACGCATTCCCAAACGTACTACTGTAAAGACTAAAATGATCGGAATAATGCAGTAAAGCGTGAGGTTCGGCGAAAGCTGCCACATTTTATACGGCGTCATTGAAAGCGCGGTTGTGATATTGAAAGCCTGCATGAGACCAAAACCGCAAATCATCCGCACACCGGTGATGTCATTATTGATGCGTGAGATGATGTTTCCGGAAGGATTTTTTTCGTAATAATTCTTTTGCAGTGCCATCAGTTTTTTGAACATGTCATTTTTGATCTGACACTCAATAGCACGTCCAGGATTAAAAAAGAACATCCGAGAGGAGGTTCTGACAATGATCATGATCAACGCGAGTCCAAGCATGATCAACAGATATTCCCACAACAAATCCTGACTGGCCTGCAAACCATCATTTAACAGATCGATGCTCAAACGTACATATTCCGGAATACTGACTGCAATCCAGTTTGTTGCCAGCACAGCAAGGATTCCAATTGAATAAGAAAGCCAGTGCTGCTTGATATAATAACCAAGCAGGATAAATTTGTTATCTGTCTTCGGCGGCATTTTCAGCAACGGAATGAAGGCCGAATCACTAAGTGGAATTGACTGAGCTGAAGACATGGGACTACAATTTCGCCGAGGATGCTTGTTTACGTTTACGGCTCATTGCCTGTCTGTTTTTGCGGACTTTCTGAAAGTACCAGACCGCTTTGTTGTGTTCACGCAGCGTTTTTGAAAATTTGCTGCTGCCGTCTCCACGCGCTACAAAATAGAGGAATTTATTTTCTGCAGGATAAAGCACACTCTGCAGGGAGGCTTTACCGGGATTGGAAATTGGAGTAGGCGGTAAACCGTAGCGTTTGTATGTGTTGTAAGGTGTGCGTGCGCGTAAATGTTTGCGTGTCAGATTTCCGTTGAAATCTTTTAAACCGTAAATTACTGTAGGGTCACTGTCCAGACGCATCCTGCGTTTAAGTCGATTATGAAAAACAGCGGCAATCATCGGCCGGTCAGAATCTGCTCCGGTTTCTTTTTCCACAATGGAAGCCAGGGTGAGCACCTCATATTCCCCCAAGCCGATTTCCTCCGCACGCTGCTGAAAATCCGTATTAAAAACCTTACGGTATTGTGCTATCATTGCAGAGAGAATTTGTTTTTCATTTTCTGCACGTGAGAAAAAATAAGTTTCCGGAAATAAAAATCCTTCCAGAGAAGTTGCTTCTGGAACTCCTGTTTTACGCAGCAATTCCGGATCATGCTTCAAAGATAAAATAGTTTCTTTGTCTGCTAATTCGGCACGAAACAGTCGTTCGGCGATTTGCGCAAAATTATTACCTTCCGGAATAGTTACACGGTGGCGGATGCTTTTTCCGGAAATCAGAAATTGTAAAAGCTCATAAGTGTTCCAGCGATGCTGAAGCACAAACTCACCTGTTTGCACACGCGAATAAACTTTTAACTGCCTTGCGAGATAACGATAGAGCCGAGGGTAAGGCAGTAACCCTTTTTCGCGGACACTTGCCGTAACACTGTCGAAAGTGGAACCACGCGGAATCAGGATGATGGAACTGCTTTCCACATCACTGCTCATGATGGGATCGTAATATATTTTGTAAATATATCCGCCCAGAACGAACACTCCCGCAACTGTGAGAATGAGCAGGCCGGCAAGCAGACGTTTCCAGTTGTTTAGGAGAAACAACTTCATATAGTTTGTTTTAAAATGATTGTTTGTTTTCTTTATAACATATTATTATATCGGCTGACTTTAAAGAACGCAACATCTGGAATCTCAACAGATAATATTCTGTCAGGTTCTAAGTAGATGTCTCCTTAAGTGACTCGAAAGGTCACGTTTTTTTGACTCTTTATTAAGCAGCAAAGTTTAAGGAATTTAAAGAGGATTGCTTTATTTGTCCATTTTGGACGAATTTCAGCTACAAGACAGCCATTCTTAAAATTAAACTTGTAATCCTGCAACAATTAATATAAAATTCTCTGTTTACTAAACATATTCATCTACGTTCCAAGAACCAGCGGAGCGTTTAAATAAACCAAGAAATTACTGATTGAGGATTCCATGTTAAATGGACTATTGGCCCGCAAGATTGGCATGACCCAGATTTTTGAGGAAGACGGAACAGCGCTTCCTGTGACAGTTTTACAGTCCGGACCAATGACTGTTGTACAAAAAAAGACTTTGGAAAAAGACGGCTGCAACCATGTACAAGTCGGATTTGAAGCAATTGCTGAACGCAAAGTTAACAAACCGATCAAGGGTCATTTTAAAGCACAAACACCAACTCGTTTCTTACGTGAATTTGAAGTTGAGAACATTGATGAAGTAGAAGTTGGTCAAGTGTTTGATGTCAACTTGTTTGCAGAAGGTGAAAGCATCGCTGTTTGCGGAAGCTCAAAAGGTAAGGGTTTCACCGGAGTTATGAAGCGTCACGGATTTGGCGGACAGCCTGCAAGTCATGGTCACCGCGGACATCGTGGAACCGGAAGTATTGGACAGTGTGCTACACCTTCCAGAGTTTTCAAAGGCAAGAAAATGCACGGTCGTCATGGTAACAGCAAAGTAACTCAACTTGGCTTAAAGATTGTCAAAATTTTAGAGGACGAAGCAATAGTATTAGTCAAAGGCGCAGTTCCTGGTCCTAACGGCGGACTTGTAACTATCCTCAAGAGCAACCGCTAATAACAGCAGTTCAGCAGGCGGTGCTTTCTGTACCGCCTTCCTTTTTTATCCCCCACTTTAATTTTTAGCACTAAAGTTTCCGGCAGAATTGTCGATAACGAACTATGAGATTTGGATTGCTTTCTCTTGCAGACAGCAGGGAGAGTTCTGTCTTGAATTCCCTCTGCTTTATTCTCTAAGGGCGTGGTGCGTCCACAGAGTAATCCTGATCGTTGTTCTTGTAAATATTAGACGAATATTAGTCAGCACAATAACGGCCGATTGTTACGCTTTTGTGAACAATCGTCTGTGGCGAACTGCGTATCTTAACATATGCTTTCGTGGTTTGTGACGGCTTCGTTTGTCCAAAAGTCTGATTTGCGTTTGGTGTATCCTTTTCTTAAAAGGATTAGCTACAAGGCCAAAATCCGTAAATCGTAATCCGTATTAAAAAGGGTAAAAATGGCATTCAAAACCAAGGTGGTTCTGGTGGTTCTGCTGGCGGCGCTGCTGATTGGAGTTCCTCCCGGACTCGGTCAACAGCCTCCGGCAGGCAAACGGGATAATCTGTATTCCATCTGGCTGAAGCTCTCAATGATGGGGCACAATCAGTCAGAGATTGAGGGGCTGCTTGCGGGAATAACAGACGAGCAACTGTTGCGGCTAAAAAACCGGTTGCGGCGGGATGTGCTTGCGACCTTAATGCAACTCAATTTGAACAGTGAAATTGAGTTAAGCCGGACAGAACAGGATCTGGTGATGATTCGTGACAAAATCAGAACCGAAATACGATTTGCCGGTTTAGAAAATGACCAGCTGCTGCAACGCATGATTCGTCACAAATTTGGAATCTCACTGCAGAATATTTGAAGCTGATTCAAGGTAGCTCTGGCAACGCAAGCTTAGTCTAATGTGTGTGGTTCTTAAGCTGCCACGCGGAGCTTGTGGAAGATGAGTCCAAAGTGAGCCAAAGGAAACTCAAGTCTGCTCAATGCCAACGGTATAATTTCAGTCCAAGCATGAAACAAAAAGCTCCAATTCCGAATAAGCCAATAGAAGGTTGGATGACCTGCGCCAGTCCGATTCCTTCCGTAATGATGCCGCGTAAAGAATTGGTCAGCATTGTTAATGGCAGCACCTCAACATAGGGAATCAGCCAGTCCGGAAAATTGTGATAACTGAAAAAAACTCCTGAAAGAATAAACATCGGCATTGTAACAACATTGATCATTCCATTGCCGCTTTGCGTGTTTTGCACTCGTGATGAAATCAGCACGGAAATTCCGAAAAATGCGCAGTAACCGCTGAAAAAAACTAAGGCCAGTGCCGACAGGCTGCCCTGTATGCTGATGTCAAAATAAAAGTAAGCAAAAATGTAAAGTAAAAGCATCTCTGCTGCACTGAGTACCATGCGGTTCAAACCGTGTGAGATAAGAAAAATGGATTTTTTCAGTGGAGTTGCGACCATACGGCGCAGTAACTTCTTGATCCGTAACTCGATCAAATTCCAGCCGATACCCCACAAACAGGCATTCATGATTGACATTGCCATCAAACCCGGAATCAAGAAATCCACATAACGAATGCCGACCATAGTCAAAGGGCGGACTTCTGCTTTCAACTCACTTGTTTTTTGCTGCCTAAATGCTCCTTCCAAAAGTAAATAGGTCAAACGCGCCTCTGCATTGTTTGGATCAAAACGGTAACTTAAATTTGACTCAAGATCGGTTTCAATCCAGAGTGCAATTTTTCCACGCTTGAGCGCCAGAACCGCCTCTTCTTCTGTCATAGCCCGGAAACGAAAACGTGCCTGCTCTCCCGGATTCTGTCCAATTTCCCATTCAAGTTCCGCTTCAGTGGAAAGTTCAGGATTTACTGTGCCGGTTTTTTTATGCAACCATTGCGGTAAAGCGGAAATAGCTTGCGGGGACTTACTGACAATCGCGACGTTACGCAGAATTTCACCTTTGTTTGCAAAGGCAATTCCTAAAATCCAAGCCATCACAATCGGAAATCCAAAAGACCAAAACACAACTCCGGGTTCGCGGAAGAAGATTTTGAATTGAGAAATTACGAGTCGTAAAAGTATGTTATTCATCTAAATGCCTCCCGCTCATGGCAAGAAATAAATCATCTAGAGTGCGTCTCCGGCACTCGAGTGAGCTCAGCGTGAGTGCCGAACTTTTTATCAAGTCCAGAAATGCCGGTAAAGTTTCTGAAATACTGTTTACCGTCAAAAGTCCTTGTCCTGTTTCGCTGTTCCAGTTGGAGCTAATTACACCGCAAAGCGAGCTTGCCTCTGCTGAGGGATTTGCGTCTGTGATTACATATTCGATCAAATCACCTTCACCAAATTTATCCAGCAGTTGATTTAAAGTACCGTCCGCGAGTATTTTACCTTGATCCAGCATCACAATCCGTTCACAAAGAAATTCTGCTTCCTCCATATAATGCGTGGTCAGGAGCAGTGTGGTACCGGTGGCTTTAAAATCTTCAAGAATTTTCCAGAGGTCTCGTCTGGCGTTTGGGTCAAGCCCAGTTGTAGGTTCATCGAGGATGAGTATTCGGGGTCGTGGCAGAATGGCGATTCCGAGAGCAAGCCGCTGCCGTTGCCCTCCGGAAAGCTCAACAACCCATGTTCTGCGTTTGCTTTCGAGTTGAATGATCTTGAGAACTTCGTTTGTCCTCTCCTTTTTTAACTGATAAAAACTAGCAAACAGCCGGAGAGTTTCTTCAACAGTTAAGCGTTCCTGAAATCTCGTTTCCTGCAGGGCAAGTCCAATTTCCTGACGCAGAAAATGTTCATCATTTTTCCAGCTCTTTCCGAGGATTTGTATTTCACCGGAATCCGGAATTTGAACGCCTTCGATCATTTCCACTAAAGTTGTCTTGCCTGCACCGTTTGGTCCAAGCAAAGCCAGCGCTTCTCCGGATTCAACCCGTAGATTTACGTTCCTAACCGCGTCAACGTCTTTGAAGGATTTGCAGACGTTCCGGACTTCAATCGTCAT
>JABGPG010000172.1:0-2007 GCA_018645085.1 Deltaproteobacteria bacterium | reverse complement strand
TAACCGCGTCAACGTCTTTGAAGGATTTGCAGACGTTCCGGACTTCAATCGTCATAGAATAAAATCCCTTCAGCCGCCGTAAAAGGTCTTTTCACCAAGATCCTTTAGCAACAGAGTAGCTTCATCTGCACGACCTTCCGGTTCCTGATTTACACCTGCGTCTACGACTTCACCTACAAAAATAGAGTGATCTCCTTCTTCCACAGTTGTCACCAGTCTGCATTCAACAAATGCAGGAGTATTGTCCAAAACAGGCGCGCCTGTGCTACCGGAATGAAAAGCTTCTCCGCTGATTGTTTGACCGTCGCGTTCCGCAGGTTTGAAGAACGCATAGGCTGCGCCTTGTTGACCTTTACCTAAAACATTGAGCGCAAAGCATCCTGCTGTTTTTGTAATCTCATGAAGCTGAGAATCTGCTTTGACTCCTACCGCCACAAGTGGTGGTTTGAAAGAAGCCTGCGTGACCCAGTTTACCGTTCCAGCGGAAATACGGCCGTCTTTATCTTCTGCCGTCATTACGTACAGTCCGTAAGGGATCATCCGTAGTGCGGTTTTTTTTGCGTTGTCATCCATAAAACCTCAATTGATAAATTTTGAAAATTACTGAATTAGCAGTCTTTCAGAAATGAGCTGCTTTTTCAAGTTTAGTTGGCATGTGTTTTAGAAATTTTGCGGATTAATGCAGACAGTTTAGCTGTGCATAATCCGCAATAAATTAGTCGTTTTAAAGGGAGTCAGTTCGAGGCAGCTTTGAGTAATATTTTGCCAATGTGGGTGCTGCTTTCCATCAGACTATGGGCTTCTGCGGCTTGCTCGAGTGGAAATGTCTGGTGAATGATCGGACGTACAACTCCTGAATCCAACAGCGGCCACACATGTTTACGCAGGGCTTGCGCAATTTCGGTTTTTTGTTCCACACTACGGGGACGCAAGGTGGAGCCGGTCAAGGTTACACGCTTTATCAGCAAAGGGAGAAAATCAACTTCTGCTTTGCTGCCCTGCATCAGGGCGATTTGCACTAGACGTCCTTCGACAGCGAGCAGTCGGATATTTTTTGGAAAGTAAGGTCCGCCGACCATGTCAAGGATCACATCGACTCCACTTCCCGCAGCGGAGGTTCCGGCTTCAGTCAATTTTTTAATTTCTTCAGAGAAATCCTGTTCACGGTAATTGATTGCCACATCTGCTCCAAGCTGTTCACAAAAATTACATTTTTCCGGAGTTCCGGCAGTGGTGTAAACAGTTGCTCCAAAAGCTTTAGCGAGTTGAATAGCGGTGGTGCCGATACCGCTGCTGCCACCGTGAACCAGCAAACTTTCGCCGGATTTGAGCTGTCCTCGTTCAAAGACATTAGTCCAGACAGTGAAAAAAGTTTCAGGAATTCCTGCTGCATCCTCAAGTGAGATTTTTTCCGGAATCGGCAAACAAATTGAGGCAGACGCCAGACAAAATTCAGCATAACCTCCACAAGCCACGAGCGCGCAAACTTCGTCACCAATTGCTGGTTCGCTGACGTTTTCGCCAACGCTCACAACTGTTCCGGATACTTCCAGTCCGGGAACAGCAGTCGCTCCGGGAGGCGGAGGATAAAGACCTTTGCGCTGCATGACGTCCGGACGGTTAACTCCTGCCGCAGCGACGCGAATCAAAACTTCACCGGGGCCGGGTTCCGGAACCGGCATCGAATCCAGTTTTAAAACTTCCGGACCGCCGTGTTCTTCAATTTTGATGTATTTCATTGACGTTGGTGTAGATTTCATAAAAACTCCGATTTATAACATTGAAAATTATCTTAGATACCTTCGTAAAAACTCTAAAGGGTAGACTTTTTTGTCATTCCCGCGAAAGCGGGAATCCATTATTTCAGACACTTACAAGTTCCTGGATTCCCGCTTTCGCGGGAATGACAACTAAGTACGAAGCCATCATAATTAATGATTTCATATTAGATTGGTAGCGGAATTTGTGTGTAAAATTCCTGCTTTTTTTCCAGCGTTAACAAGCGTT
>JABGPG010000010.1 GCA_018645085.1 Deltaproteobacteria bacterium | reverse complement strand
GGCTGAATTAGCAATTCCGGCCTCAACACTTTCACATCATTTGAATCATCTCAAATCAGTGGGATTGATCCAACAACGTCGTGAACATACAACATTGTGGTGCGTAATGCACTATGAACTTCTGGAAGGAGCCATGGCTTTCTTAACGAATGAATGCTGTTTCGGTTTGTTAGCGGAAACAGCAAAAACTGAGACTACGCAAGTCGAGTTTGCGTAGTAAATCTTTAATACAAGGATTAACAATGAATGTTTTAGGAATTGAAATTAACAGCGGACCTTTCGACAATCATGATAATTGGACTGGCAAATTGAGGCAATTATTCAAATATCGGGTGATGTTGACTTTTCTCACCGTACTGGCGGCACTCACTTGGTGGGATAGCCAGCAGGGCTTGGATAGCATCCGTTTTACAGTAGACAATCTTGTCGACATTGCACCATTTATCTTACTTTCAATCGGTTTAACGGCCTATGCCAAAGCAAGCGGTGCGGATGGTTTAATAGCCCGTGTTTTCACCGGTAAGGAGTCAACCATGATTATTTTGGCGGCACTGATGGGGGGGCTTTCTCCATTTTGTTCATGTGGTGTGATTCCGTTAATAGCGGCTTTGTTGGCCATGGGAGTGCCTTTGGCTCCAGTAATGGCATTCTGGTTGGCTTCACCGTTGATGGATCCATCAATGTTTTTTCTGACTGCCGGAACGCTGGGAATGGAGTTTGCGGTTTTCAAAACTTTTTCAGCTGTGACAGTGGGCTTGATCGGAGGATTTGGAACTTATGTGCTAATGCGCTATGGAGCCTTTTCACATCCTCTGCGTGAAGGCGTCGGAGACGGAGGTTGCGGCGGTTCAACTGTCCGCAATCAGAAAGAAGTTGTCTGGAAATTCTGGAAATCTTCGGAGCGGCGGGGGAAATTTGGTAAAAACGCTATGGAAAATTTTTTGTTTTTGGGAAAATGGATGATGATCGCTTTTTTCCTGGAAAGCCTGATGCTGGCTTATATTCCGGCCCAAACGATTACTCAAGTAATCGGCGGTGATGATTGGTTGACTTTACTCACCGCGACCGCGGTTGGTGTTCCAGCTTATCTTAATGGTTATGCGGCATTGCCTTTGGTTGGTGGGCTGATTGAACAAGGAATGGCACCTGGGGCTGGAATGGCCTTTTTACTGGCGGGCGGCGTGAGTTCTATTCCTGCTGCAGTCGCGGTCTGGGCGTTGGCCAGACCTCCCGTATTTGCGGCATATTTGATGTTTGCATTTGTCGGAGCGTTTTCTTTGGGAACGCTTTACAGTTATCTAGTCTGAAAGAAATATAAAGATACGAAAATTTTTTGCGGAATGGCTTGAATTTGATGTTGTGAAGTTTTTACTTCAAAATACAACAATCGATTGTTTGGGGAAGATCAATGTGGTATTCCAGTTGAAAAGCCAAACTTAGAATTGGCTAGTATTGGTAGAGAAGAAGTCCCGATTTAATAGAAATGAAATGACATTAGATTCAAGTATCGAACACCTTTTGCAATTACCAATCCCAGAGGAACGAAGGCAAATACTGCAAGTTTTGGTTGACTACATTCAAAGTAAAAAGGAAGCGAAATCCCCTATCCGATTAAACTTTATTTGTACCCATAATTCGCGTAGAAGTCAGTTCTCACAAATTTGGGCAGCAGTGGCATCACACGCTTTTGGAATAGAAACCACTTGTTTATCGGGTGGAGTAGAAGTTACAGCGTTTAATGCTAGAGCGGTGAATTCACTTAAACGAAAGGGTTTTGGAATTACCTCAGAAGAAGGTGGAAACCCAAAGTACAAAGTAGAATATGACCTAAGAGCTGATAAACTAGTTATGTTTTCTAAGTTATTTAACGATAAGGTGAATCAATTTGAAAAATTTGCATCTGTAATGACTTGTGATCACGCAGATGAAAACTGTCCATTTATTCAGGGTACAGAACAAAGAA
>JABGPG010000130.1:3792-12161 GCA_018645085.1 Deltaproteobacteria bacterium | reverse complement strand
TTAATGGATAGTTGGCACTGGACTAGCCTTGTTGTTCTCCTTTGTTTTGCAGGACTAAAAAACATCCCGGATGCATATTACCAGGCTGCAATAGTAGATGGAGCAAGTGGCTGGTCTGTTTTTAAAAATATTCAGCTTCCAAAATTAAAATTAGTTTTATTAATCGCTGTTTTATTACGATTTATTGATAGTTTCATTATCTATACTGAAGCATATGTTTTAACTCGAGGTGGGCCAGGTGTCAGTACAACTTTTCTGTCTCATGAACTTGTCCAAACGGCAACCATTCAGTTTGATCTTGGAGAAGGAGGAGCCATGTCAGTCATTTATTCTTTGGTCGTACTGTGTGTTTCTTGGGTGTTTTTTTCCCTGATTGTTAGGAAAAATAATGAGCAGTAACAAAAAAATATTTGTAGCACCTATAATTTATGTTTTGTTCATATTGATCCCAATATATTGGTTATTGATAATGAGCTTTAAGACAAATGCTGAAATTGGTGGCTCTTTAACACTTTACCCTCACCAGCCTACTCTTGATAATTATCTCGTTATTTTCAGCGATAAGAGTTGGTATATGGGTTATGTTAACGCCATCATTAACGTATTGATCAATGTAAGCCTTTCTTTAATAGTAGCAATTCCAGCTGCGTATTCATTTTCTCGATATTCTTTTTTTGGAGATAGAGGACTTTTTTTTGGTTTTCTGACATTTAGAATGATGGCACCTGCAATTCTGCTGATACCTATGGTTCAAATATTTTCTAGCTTAGAATTAATTGATACACACATTGCTGTAGCCTTAACACATTGTTTTTTTAATGTTCCAATTGCTATATGGATACTAGAGGGGTTCATTTCATCTGTTCCAAAAGAGATTGATGAAATGTCGAAAATTGATGGTTATAGTTTTATAAAATACTTTTATAAAATACTAATCCCTCAAATTTCACCGGGGATAGCAGTTACAGCATTTTTCTGTTTTTTATTTTCTTGGGTAGAAATTTTATTATCTAATGCTCTGACAGTGGTAAATGCAAAGCCAATTGGCGCAATCATGTCAAGGGTTTCCAGTATTTTTGTGGCCAACATTTCAATCTTATCTGCAGCAGGGATTTTAACATTAATACCAGGCGTGATTTTTGTGATTTTTGTTAGGAAACACCTCGCTAGAGGTTTTTCCATGGGAAGAGTAGGATAATAGTTTATAGTGGGTCACAAAAATGAATCTGTAAGTTATGGTATGTTTTGCAGACAGGAATAAGACTGTCCGGAAGATAAAATAGCAGGAATCCATTCAGTCAGAGAGGGTTGAAATTATAAGTTTATTACAACTTCAACCTGCTTTCAAAAAAACACTAAAATTTGATTTCTGCTTTTTCAAACTGGATCATAAAGCACATTTTCCTCAACAAACAAACGGTCTCTGCGGCCGACATGAGCCATGGAATCAGCAGCGACTGCTTTTCCGAGTTCTGTTTGATAAGCCTCAGTAAAAGCTGCTTCAGTTTCAAACCAGAGTTCAGCCACTCCATCATACAAAGCCGCTTCGTCTTCTGCCGGATTGAAACACAATTTTTTTAAGCCAGGCAGTTGAATTGCAAGCTGTGCATGCTCACCGAGCCACCAGTTACGGAATTCACGCTGTGAATATTCTTCTTTACGTTTTAGTAAAATCATTGCTTTAAACATAATGTTTCTCCTTTATTATTAGATACTAACCTATTCGGGCAAGTGGTCGCCCACTGTCGGCAAGAGCCACCGCCACCACGATTTCATCCTCACGGGGTGCGTTGGGCAAGCTGATTTCAGTGGCATCCATGTGATCAAAACTCCAAATACTGTCTTTGTTGGTCAAAGGCATAACCAACACAGATCCGGGGCCCCCCATTTTTTTGGTAGAAGGAATGATGTCATCACCTTTTTCAACTGCGGCACGCACCGGTTTTCCGAAGCGTGGATGTAAAATCGCGGCGGCATGTTCTATTTCACCGGCCAATCCAACTATAGCGCCTTTTCCATAACTTACAATTGCGGACGGTTCTACTCCCAGCGCAGCCACACCTTTTTCAGCAAGCAGTCCTCCGATTTCTGCACCTAAATCGTAAAGCGGTTCAAGATCCTCTACGTATTTACCTGCATACGGATTTTTAATAACTGCTGCAACAGTCACTTTTCGCGTAGGTGGATCAATAGTGCGTCCTATTTCCTGATGTATTTCTTCAACTTGGATGACAATTTTGTGAATCTGCGGTTTCATTTAACTCCTTTGGATATTATGATGTGACTTGCATTTGATAATTATTTAAAAAAGTCTATGTCACCATTTGACATTTAGCACCTAGCTAGAATGCTTAATGATCTTAGAGTGCTAAGCTAAAATAGCTTTATCGCTTTTTCTTGAACTAACACGACACTGGGACTTTTTACGGATTCAACATTCTTTAAAAATTGTTTGTTTTCAATTTGCATGAACCAGCCTTATCAGCTAAAGTGGTTGTAAGTTTAACAAATTGAAATTTCAACCGTTATCCTACCTAATCCAGCTTAATAATTCAAATGCAAATCGAAGCAAATAATTACCCCGTCGCTGTCCTTGGCGCTGGAACGATGGGTGAAGGAATTGCGCAAATTGCTGCAACAGCAGGTCATCCAGTAATGCTTTATGACGTTTCTCAGCAGCAGTTACAAACAGCTCTTGAGAACATTGCAAAACGTCTTGAGCGTTCAGTGAAAAAAGAAAAAATAACTGCTGAACGAAGAGCTGAAATTCTGAAAAATTTAAGTCCGCAAAAAACTCTTGGAGAACTTGCACAGGCGAAACTGGTGATTGAGGCGATCATCGAGGATCTGGCTATTAAACAAGCTGTATTTTGCGAACTGGAATCGCTGCTTGCGGAAGATGTGATTTTAGCGACAAATACCTCATCGTTTGATTTAAATAAAATGGGCAGTGTATTGAAACGACCGCAACATTTCGTTGGTATGCATTTTTTTAATCCTGCACCAGTTATGGCACTCGTTGAAATTGTACGCTCAGAGGATACTGATTCAGCGGTTGCAGATACTGTTTTCAAATTGTCCGAACAGTGGGGTAAAAGTCCAGTACACGTGCGTTCCAGTCCGGGATTTATTGTCAATCGTGTAGCCCGTCCATTTTACAGTGAAGCACTGGAGATTCTCAAAGAAAACGGAACCGATGCTGCAAGCTGTGACGCGATTATGCGGGACTGTGGTGGATTCAGGATGGGACCCTTCGAGTTGATGGATTTGATTGGCCTGGACGTGAATTATGCGGTGACTTGTCAAATCTGGGAAAGTTATCAGCGACACCCGCGTTTTGCACCAGCAGAGTTGCAAAAAGAATTGGTGGATTCAGCACGTTTAGGTAGAAAATCCGGCAAAGGTTTTTTTGAATATGGAGAAAATGCCGAAAATGCAGCTGCACAAAATGCCCAAAAGGCTACGGCTCCGGAATCCTTCATAATTGAGGGGCCGGAACACCTGCCTGAATCTTTACTAAAGTTGCTTGAAGGCGGTTCTGTAGCTACAAAAAAAACTTCAGGCAGTGGATATATACGCTTGCCAGGAGGAAGTATTATTGTTACTTCAAATGGAAAAAGCTCGACTGAACGTTCCGCCGAAATAGGGCAAACCGTGATTTCACTGGATTTGTGTCTGGATTATGAACGCTCTTCACGGATTGTGTTGGCACCGGCTTTGGAGTGTTCCGAAAAAGATTTGGAGCAAGCAGTCGGCTTATTTCAGTCTTTGGGAAAAGAGGTTTCCGTGATCAAAGATGTTGCGGGTATGGTGCTGACACGTACGGTTGCCATGCTGGCCAACGAAGCTTCTCTGCTCGTGCAGGAAGAAGTTGCGGATGCCGCAGGCGTGAATCTGGCCATGCGCAAAGGTGTCAATTATCCTGTAGGTCCTTTGGAATGGGCCGAACAATGGGGATGGAATTCAGTTGTAGAAACCCTTGAAAATTTACGGCAGCAAAACGCTGAACGTTACCAGATTTCGGAGTGGCTGCGAAAAAAGACAAAGTCTATCTAAAACTAAATCAACAACGAAAAAATAAATATGGAAGAAGCGTTTTTATGTGATGGAATCCGGACTCCTGTGGGACGTTACGGTGGTGCTTTGTCAAGTGTGCGCACAGATGATTTGGGCGCAATTCCGCTTAAAGCACTGATTGATAGAAATCCGGAAGTGGATTGGGAAGCGGTGGATGATGTGATTATGGGTTGCGCAAATCAAGCGGGAGAAGATAACCGCAACGTTGCCCGGATGGCTAGTTTGCTTTCCGGATTGCCACAAACTGTACCAGGCGCGACTGTAAACCGTCTCTGCGGTTCCGGACTTGATGCAGTGGGAATTGCGGCTAGAGCAATCAAATCCGGAGATCAGCAACTGCTCATTGCGGGCGGTGTTGAGAGCATGAGCCGTGCACCTTTTGTGATGGGAAAAGCAAGCACCGCTTTTTCACGAAATGCGGAAATATTTGACACAACAATCGGCTGGCGTTTTGCCAACAAGCTGCTGCAAAAACAATACGGACTTGATTCAATGCCGGAAACTGCGGAAAATCTGGCAGAGAAATATCATATTTCACGAGAAGATCAGGATGAGTTTGCCTGGCGTTCTCAGCAAAAAGCAGGACAAGCACAGGAGTCAGGTCGTTTCGCTGAGGAAATTGTACCGGTGAGCATTCCACAGCGTAAAGCTGATCCGCTGTTGGTTGAACAGGATGAACATCCACGGCCTGAAACAAAACTGGAAAAACTTGGAAAATTGTCAACTCCTTTTCGGGAAAACGGCTGCATCACCGCAGGCAATGCTTCCGGTGTGAATGACGGTGCGGCGGCTTTGATTGTTGCTTCTGAAACGATGGCAAAAAAACAAAAGCTGACTCCTATTGCGAGAATCATCGGGATGGCGACTGCCGGAGTTGAACCGAGAATTATGGGTTATGGGCCTGTTCCGGCGACTCAAAAATTACTCAGTTTGACTGGAATTTCACTGGACGAAATTGGTGTTATCGAACTCAACGAAGCATTTGCCGCACAGGCTTTGGCGGTGCTGCGGGCTTTGAAATTGTCGGATGATGACCCACGTGTAAATCCGAATGGCGGAGCAATCGCTCTGGGACATCCGCTCGGTATGAGCGGCGCCCGCCTTGCCTTGACCGCGATGAGAGAACTGCAGTTACGCAAGGAACGTTATGCACTTTGTACAATGTGTATTGGTGTCGGTCAGGGAATTTCGCTGTTAATCGAAAGAGTCTGAGTTTTGCGGGCAAAGTTTTAAATTTAACAGAACAGCACAGGAAAATGAAATTAACTATTTTAGGCAGCGGTTGTCCTTCCGTTGACTTGGAAAGACACGGTCCTTCAGCACTGATCGACTGTGGAGAAGGCGCTCGAATCCTGATTGACTGCGGTTCAGGAGTTACGCAGCGTTTGCTTGAACATGGAATTCCGGGACGTGAAATTGACGCTTTGTTGCTGACACACCTTCATTCAGATCACATTGTGGATTTGTTCCAACTCATCATTTCCAGTTGGCATCAGGGCCGACCACGTCCGCAAAAAATATATGGTCCGCGAGGTACTCAGGCTTATGTTGATCAACTGATGAAACTCTGGAAACCTGAATTGGAACAGCGAATTTCTCACGAACAGAGATCTTCGACCAAAGCTCTTGAAGTTGAAGTTGTTGAAATAGAAAACGGGACTGAACTGAATTTTGGCAAGTTGAAGGTAAAGGCAGTTGAAGTATTACACCAGCCAGTGAAAAACGCATTCGGTTTTGTCTTTGAAACTGGGAATGAAAAAGCAGTTATCAGCGGAGATACGAAGTATTGTCCAGCGTTAATCGAAGCTGCAAAAGGCGCGGATGTGCTCCTGCATGAGGTTTTTATTCATGGCGAAATGCCGGTTACAGCAGGATTACGTACAGCAAAAACTGTGGAAAATGTAGCTTCTTATCACACGCTCGACAGCGTGGTTGGGAAAGTTGCCACAGATGCAGAAGTGCGTTGTCTGATGTTGACGCACTTTGCTCCGCCTAAGTTTGACCGCGAAAAATTGTTGTCAACAGTCAGTAAAGATTTTAAAGGACCGGTATTGATTGGCGAAGATCTGATGACACTTGACCTTGAACGTAACAGCCTCTCCTGGAAAAAAATGCAAATCGCTTTTGCTGCACACGACTAATTATATTCTGCTATTCCGGAGATTATTTGACGCTCTAAGTGCTGCTTAAATGTGCTTTCAGTGCCTGCATAGTTTGATCTGATTTTTCGATCATCATCATGTGTCCACAATTCTGAATGAGCTGTCTTTTCACGTTTGGAATTGCTGCTGCCAGTTTTTCACCTTGTTTTGGCGGAGTCATTTTATCTTCACTGGCCATCACAATCAAAGTAGGACAGCTAACTTTCGTGGCGGACTCCATCCCACTCTGGTAGTCATTACAGAGTCCAAGGTCAATTCCCAGCACGCCGGGATTCTCCATCCCAAGTAGCTTCTGGCCTCCGGGAATCAGAGAAAATCCCGGCACAGGATGCCGGCCGAAATGCCCCACCTGACCAGTACCCCAATCCATCATCAGCTCATAAGCCAAAGGATCATCCGCTTTGGCGGCATTCAGTAAATCCGGATGCACTGGCATTTTTGGAGCCACGCCCAGTAGGGCGAGCTTGCTCACACGATCCGGATGCCGTGCCGCGCTTTCCAGTGCGATCAGCGAACCCATCGAATGTCCAACCAGCGTGGCCTTAGCCACACCTGCGGAATCCAATAAATCCGGGATCCAGTCCGCCAATTCTTGAACGCTACCCAGAACCGTGCCTTGCGATCTACCGTGACCGGGAAGGTCCACTGCCAGCACCGCATATCCGTGGTGCGCAAAGTAGCGCGTCTGGAGATACCACACAATGCGATTCATCCCGGCACCGTGCACAAAGACTATGGTGGGCTGTTCAGGGACAAACGGACGCCCTCCTGTAGTGGCAAAGGTTTCAGCCCCGCGAACTTGAAGTTTCATTTTGTTGCTCCTGTTGCTTTTGCGGCCTTACGCAAGGCTTGTTTAAAATCATCGATTAAATCGTTTACATCTTCCAATCCTACCGAGAGTCGGATCATGTCCTCAGTCAATCCGGCTTGCTTCATGGTTGCAGAATCCATTTGCGCGTGAGTGGTGCTGGCTGGATGAATCACCAGTGTTTTCGCGTCTCCGACATTTGCCAGATGAGATGCGAGTTGTACAGAGTTTATAAACGCAGCTCCGGCTTCTCGTCCTCCACCGGAACTTCCGGACTTGACTCCAAAAGCAACTATTGATCCCGCACCTTTTGGCAGAATCCGTGAAGCAAGTTCATGATCCGGATGATCCGCTAGATCCGGATGAGTCACCCAGGCGACTTCTTCACTGGACTGTAAAAACTCCAGCAATATTTTGGTGTTGCTGATGTGCCGGTCCATACGAAGCGGTAGAGTTTCCAAACCCTGCAACAGATAAAATGCGTTTTGCGGACTCATCGCGGGGCCGAAATCACGCATTGCTTCTGAACGCATACGCATCGAAAAAGCATGTGGTCCGAATTCTTCGAAAAAATTTATTCCGTGATAACCGGCATATGGTTCAGTGAGTGTCGGAAATTTTCCGTCAGCTTCCCAGTCAAAATTTCCACCTTCAACCACCACTCCGCCTAACGCAACTCCGTGTCCACCCATCCATTTGGTAACTGAGTGTGAAACCAGATCTGCTCCCAATTCAAGGGCACGGCACAAATACGGTGTGTTGAATGTCGCGTCAATCAACAAGGGCAAACCTGCTTCGTGTGCTATCTTCGCGACCTCGGTAACGTCTAAAATTTCGAGTCCGGGATTGCCGATTATTTCTCCAAAAACGAGGCGTGTTTCCGGACGAATCGCTTTGCGGAATTCTTCCGGTTTACGTGGATTGACAAAAGTGGTTTCAATACCGAAACGTGGTAAAGTGTGCTGAAACAAATTGACGCTGCCTCCATAAAGTGATGCAGAGGAAACGATGTGACTTCCCTGTCCCATCAAGGTCATGATTGCAGAAAATAACGCGCTTTGTCCTGAGGCGGTTGCCACGGCTCCGGTTCCACCCTCAAGCGCCGCGATTCGTTCTTCCAGCACGGCGACTGTTGGATTTGAAATACGGCTGTAAATATGTCCGGCCTGCTCCAGGTTAAACAATGCAGCCGCATGGTCACTGTCCTTAAAAACGTAAGAGGTCGTCTGATAAATCGGTACTGCCCGCGCGCCTGTTTCCGCATCAGGACGCTGCCCTCCGTGTAAACTTAAAGTGTTAAATTTAAATAATTTAGGATCCAT
>JABGPG010000130.1:0-3692 GCA_018645085.1 Deltaproteobacteria bacterium | reverse complement strand
TTTAAGGGATCGAGTCTCAGCACCTGTTCCGCCAGAAAGTCATACCCGGAACCGTCCGTTGCGTGAAATCTCAACTGATTAAAGCGTGAAAACGTGCTGATCAAGGCCCGTATTTTATTGGGATTATTTTCATCATACGCAGCATGACTTGTCAAGTTTCGCACATTTTCCAGTGTTTTCGGCAGAGATGAAATTGCCTGCAAAGCAAACCACTTGTCCATCACCAGCGTGTTTTTACGCCACCTGTTTTCAAACTCACTAAAAGCCCTATCCCGTTCCGCACAATCCTGATGTGTCAGAACACCAAGTGCGCCCGCGACATCAGTCATATTTTCGTTTTTACGGAACTGCGTTTGTGCCAATTGCCGGATTTCCAAACTTCCCGATTCAGATAAATAACTGAGACAGACATTTTTCAAACTACGACGTCCCATCGATTGCTGATCGATTTTAAACGCACCTTCCTGCTGACATTCCAGATAAGTATTTTCAAATTCCGGCTGAAGTATTTGTGCCAGTTCTGTACGCAGGAATTTACGTGTCTGATGAATTGCTTCCACATCAATGATGTCCATAAACTCACCAAGGTATGGTTCATTTGGAAAACTAAGCGCAAGTGCTAAAAGAGCGGAATCGCCTTCTTCGGTTTGGTTCAGTAGACTGCGGAAAGCGTTCTCCAATTCAGCTGGCAAATTAAAGGGCTCATTATTTTGAAAACGCCGGATTTGTTCCAACGAAATCCGGATCATTAGTTGCTGGCCTGCTTCCCAGCGATTAAATTCGTCTGTGTCATTGGCCAGTAAAAAAGCTAGGTCAGCATTACTGTAATCAAAATGTAGTTTGACCGGTGCGGAAAATCCCCGCAAAAGTGATGGAACAGGCGCTGCAGAAACGTCTTCAAAAACAAAAGTCTCAGTTTGCTTTCGCAGTTCCAGGATGATTGTGTGCTGATTATTTTCAGCAGTGCCGTCTGTTAATTTTAACGACAGAGCGTCACCGTCTTGGTCAAGCAAACCTAATGCTAAAGGAATATGAAACGTTTGCTTTTGCAAGGCATGATGAACATTCTGTGAAGAGTTTATAACTTCAACCGGCGCTTTTTGTTTTTCTCCGTCAACACCCTTAACTTCTTCTACCCCAAAGCCTTTTTGACCGGCAGTATCCGGACACGATTGCCGAACTGTCAGGGAATATGTTTTTGCCTCCGGATCATGTGAGCCGCTGATGTGCAGTTCCGGTGTTCCGGATTGGCTGTACCAGCGCCTGAATTGCTGTAAATCAACACCGTTTGCAGCTTCCATTGCGCTGACAAAATTGTCACAAGTCACGGCTTGTCCATCGTGTCGATCGAAATAAAGATCAGTGCCTTTGCGAAAATTTTCCCTGCCCAACAAAGTATAGATCATACGCACGACTTCCGCACCTTTTTCATAAACCGTCAAGGTGTAGAAGTTATTGATTTCCATGTAGGAATCAGGACGAATCGGATGACTCATAGGTCCGGCATCTTCAGGAAACTGATGCACACGCAGTCGGTCTGCGTCTGCGATACGCTGCACTGCTCTGGAATTCAAGTCAGAGGAAAATTCCTGATCGCGGAAAACGGTGAAACCTTCCTTGAGGCTCAGTTGAAACCAGTCACGGCAGGTCACACGATTTCCTGACCAGTTGTGAAAATATTCGTGTCCTACCACACCCTGGATATTGTAGAAATCTGTGTCAGTCGCAGTTTCCTGTGAAGCAAGGATCAACTTGGAATTAAAAATATTGAGCCCTTTGTTTTCCATGGCTCCCATGTTGAAATCATTGACTGCGACAATCATGAACAAATCAAGGTCATACTCCCGCCCAAAACGTTTTTCATCCCAGCTCATCGACTCTTTGAGTGAGCGCATGGCGTGATCGCAAAATTCAATATTTTCTGCTTCAACGTAAATTTGCAATTTTACCTCACGTCCGGAAGATGTCCGGAATGAGTCCTCAATGTGCAGCAAATCTCCGGCAACCAGCGCGAAAAGATAAGCCGGTTTCGGGAAAGGATCTTCCCATTTTACCCAGTGTCTGCCGTCAGCGTATGTACCGCTTTTGAGAAGATTACCATTTGAGAGCATTACAGGATAAAGTTCTGGATCGGCGGAAATGGTGGTGCAGTAAAGTGACATGACATCCGGACGGTCCAGAAAATAAGTAATTTTGCGGAAACCTTCTGATTCACATTGAGTGCAAAACATTTTGCTGGATTTGTAAAGTCCCTCTAGTTCAGTGTTGTTTTGCGGTTGAATCCGGACCTCAGTCGACAATACAAATTTGTCCGGGACATCAGTTATTGTCAGCTGAGATTCATCAACTTGATACTGCTCCTGAGTCAACTCCACATTATCCAGACTGACAGCCATAAGCTCCATCTTCTGTCCATCAAGCATCAAAGTATTACTCGATTCAGTTGAGTCTGGATTTCGCCTGAAACTCAATTCTGCTTTAACGGTTGTCCATTCTTCGGCTAAATCAATGTTTAAATCCACTGTATCGATCAAAAACTGTGGAGGCCTGTAATCTTTGAGATAAATTGTTTGAGGGGTTTGTGTTTTCATGCTATTCTTCCACCAGACTGGGTTGAGTTTTTAGTGACGTAATAAGTAGAATAATCAACCTTGGAGATAGAAAAATTCAGATGAGATAAATTGTGTTTTACAGACATATTTTATAGACCGGTTTTTAATAGTTATACTTTTTAAGTAGACGATAATAATAAAAAAACTACAGCAAAATGGAAAGCGGAAACGTCAAAAATCACCATGAACATGGACATCATCATTCAGGAGACGTTGAAGCCCTCGGTGGTGCGTTTCTGCTGAATTTTATTTTCACGCTGATTGAGATTGCAGGTGGATTATGGACAAACAGCGTCGCTATTTTAGCGGATGCGCTGCATGATGCAGGTGATTCATTGGCGTTGTTACTGGCGTGGTATTTACAGAAAGCGTCCGGAAAGGAAAGGGATCAGCGCTTTTCCTATGGTTATGGGCGTTTGTCACTTTTGGCCGCGTTGATCAATGGAGTGATCTTGCTGGCAGGTTCGATTGTGGTTATTGTGCACGTCATCCCGCGCCTGTTTGAACCACAGATTGTTGACGCAACCGGAATGTTCTGGTTGGCATTGCTGGGAATCGCGTTTAACGGTTTTGCTTTTTGGCGTAACCGCAGTAGTCAGTCGCTGAACGCGAAAATGGTAAATTGGCATTTGCTGGAAGATGTTCTTGGCTGGACGGTCGTGCTGGCTGGAAGTATTGTCATGCATTTTGGTGATTATCCCTGGCTGGATCCGTTGATGGCACTTGGTGTGACGCTCTTCATTTTATGGAATGTTTTCAAAAGTCTCGGACGTGTTACTAAAATATTTTTGCAATCTAATCCTGAAGGCCTGGATCTTTCAGCAATTGAAAATGAACTTCGAACACTAAACAATGTGGAAGATATTCATGACGTGCATGCGTGGTCGCTCGACGGCAAATACCACGTACTTAGCCTGCATGTGGTGATCAGTCAAATTACTGATCAGGAATCATTGGTTCTACTAAAAAATCAAATTCGCGATCAGTTGCACAAAATGGGAATTGAACATTCGACTATTGAATTTGAACTTCCTACAGAAGCATGTGTGCTGGAAAACTGTTGATATTTTAATTCATTTT
>JABGPG010000155.1:9416-12444 GCA_018645085.1 Deltaproteobacteria bacterium | reverse complement strand
TAGCAATCAGGATTGTCTGAAACTTTCTAAATGACAACTTAATATTCAGCAATAATTTAACATGTTTCAAAATATATACGTTCCGGTTGACAACTCTCCGCATTCGGATGCAGCGGTAAGATTAGCGTTATCTATTGGCAAAGCTTCAGGAGCAAAATTGTATGGCAGTCATGTTTATGCAGCAAAACTCCACGATAAGCGTTTTCGTGCAATGGAAAGTGGTTTGCCCGAAGAATTTCAGCAGGAAAAAGAACTCCAAAAACAGCGCGTGATTCACGATTCTTTGATTACCAAAGGTTTGGAATTAATAACAGATTCCTATTTGCTCGTAATGGCAGAGGCATGTCGTGAAGCGGGATTGGAATTTAAGGGTATTTCGCTGGAAGGTGCGAATTGGAAAGAGTTAGTACGTGACATTGAAGAACACCAATATGAGTTGGTCGTGATGGGTTCCAACGGAATGGGACTGGTAGCAGACTCATTGCTTGGTTCTGTCACTGAACGTGTTGCCCGGCGGATTCAGACAGACTTGTTGATTGTTAAGGAAACCGATGAAGATAAAAGCGAATCAGACAAAATCGTCGTCTGTCTCGACGGAAGTGAACGTTCTTTTGGCGGACTGAAATCAGCTTTGGAGTTGGCTGCGGTGTTTAACAAAAAGGTTGAAGCCATTTCTGCCTTTGATCCGTATTTTCATTACGGCATGTTCAGTTCATTAAATAACGTGCTTTCAGACAAGGCACGTAAAGTTTTTAAATTTGAGGAGCAGGAAAAACTTCACGAAGACATCATTGATAATGGTTTGGCCAAAATATATCAATCGCATTTGGACATCGCAGTACGTATTGCTGAAGATGAAGGTATTGACCTTCAAACTAAATTGCTTGACGGCAAAGCCTGGAAAAAAGTTCTGGCGCATGTAAAAAAAGATCCACCTTGGTTGCTGGTGCTGGGGCGAACAGGAATTCATAGTGATGACGATATGGACATCGGTGGAAATACTGAAAATATTTTACGGCTTGCACCGTGTAATATTTTGATGATGGATACAGAATTCAGCCCTCCTGTAGAATATCTGGCAGAGGAAACCATCGGCTGGACTGTTGAAGCACAGTCAAGAATGCAGAACGTTCCTGAGATGGCGAGGGGAGTGGCGATGAAGGCCATTCAGCAACATGCTGTCGCAGAAGGATACACAATGATTACTTCCGAAGTCGTTGAGAAGGCGATTCGCGCCTTGCTGCCGCCACAGGCATTGGCCGCAATGGGGATTGAATTTTCAGAAACATCTGCAGCAAAACTCGAAGACCACGAAACCTTTGAATTGTCTTTTGAATGCCCGTCTTGTCAATACGTTCACCACAAGAAACGTCCGGAAAAATGCCCTGTCTGTAATGCCGAAGGGCAGGACTTTCGAATTTATGACAGTTCTCCTATTACAAATTCTCCTGAACAGCAAAGCGAGTCCTCAGGCGTTACCGAAACCACTTTTGATGGCCGGGAACTGACTTGGACTCCTGATGCCAAAATGCGTCTCAACCACGTTCCAGTTGGAAATAATCGTGAGCAATTGCGTTACAAACTGGAAAAACGCGCTCATACTAGGCATCAGCAAGTGATCACAGAAGAAATGGTCAGCGTTGCTGTTGAAGAAGAAGGTCTTAAAGAATCTGCTGCGAAAGAAGAATCAATAACTAAAAGTGATGAAAAACAAATTGTATTTGAATGGACGGATGAGGCCTTCAAGCGTCTGGCACGCGTTCCGGAAGGCTTTATGCGTGATGCTGCTCAAACTACAATTGAAGAATATGCCGCAGAACAAAACATTACACGCATTGACTTGGAAGTGGCTGAAGGAGGGCTTGGCAGGGCTCGTGAAAAAATGCAGCAAACCATGCAGCCCGGTAATGAGGTAAGCATTCCTGAAGCGAAATCTCCAAGTCAAATTAATGATGAAACAGGCACATTTGAATGTCAGCTTTGCGGTTACACACTCGAAGGTCAGCATCCACAAGTTTGTGAAGTATGTCATGGTTCTGATTATAAAAAATTGTCTGAAGCAGAATGTGAAATTGCTTCTGAAGCCGCCTTCCTAAAACTAAAATGGAAAGATGAGGCCATGGAAAAACTGCAAAATGTTCCTGCAGGCTTCATGCGGGAAATGACCAAGAACCGGATCGAGCAATGGGCACGTAAATTTAATAAAGCGGAAATTTCACTCCAAGTCGTAGAAGCAAAATATTCTTCATGGGGTGACGGCTCAAAAGGTCTGCTTAATCAAACATCAGAGAATGCGCCGCTCACGTGGACTGAAGATGCGCAGGCCCGTATTCAACGTGTTCCGGATTTCATCCGCCCAATGGTGCAGTTGGAGGTGGAGCGTAATGCCCGACAACAAGGACAGGATCTAGTCGACGGCGGAATGCTGGATTTTATCATGGAACAGTGGGGGAATAAGCAGCATTTTCACCGACGTTCTTCATAAAATATCAATAATGAAATTATCAAAGCTTTGTTCCTAAATTGCTCAGTAAATTTTGGTATAGCGTGGACAGAAATGTGGTTGTTTGCTCAGGCAGGATCACGAAATATTTTAGGCAATTCCTTTCAAACTAAGCTCTCTCAAGTAGTAGACCTTTTAATTAGTCATTCTAAATTGTCTAAGAACACCAACTTAAATCATCTACGTAGATTTACGAATACATTAATCTTGGTAAGTATCTAGAATTAACCACCGTGATGAATTTTTTTTTTGCTTCCCTTTTTGTTTGAATTTGTAGCTCCGGTGTAAATTAAGCGGAGTTCATCGAGTCCCATGTTGCCGGAATATTACCGTTTGTAACAGAACTCATCATTGAAAACAGGCAGATACATGCAAAAGCAGTTCATGGAAGTTATACAGGAGGCGTTAATGTTTGTATGGGCAAATTGCTCTTAATCAATTAACGGAGATTAAAAATGGCAGAAACAATTGATGTCAGTTTTTGGGAAAAAGTCTGTGATAATGATTTTTTGCTACTGGCATTTC
>JABGPG010000155.1:0-9316 GCA_018645085.1 Deltaproteobacteria bacterium | reverse complement strand
GATGTCAGTTTTTGGGAAAAAGTCTGTGATAATGATTTTTTGCTACTGGCATTTCATGTCGGGGTCAGTACTCTATCTTACTTTGTCTGGGGTCTGATTGACATCTTGAGCATTCCAACACTAGGTTGAAGGAGAAAAAATGAGTGTTTTTATTCCTGAAAGAAATTGGTGGGCTCAGCCTTTGGGGAAGGATGAGAAATTATGGCTCAAGGTATGTGTGCTGACAGCAATTATTCTTTTTTTAATGATGCCCCTTTATAATTTGAGTGGGCACCAAAATCCCAGTCATGAGGGTTACAAAGTTTCTCCGGAAAGATTTAATCAATTAACGGAAGATTTTGTCGCAAAAAACAAAGTGCGTGATGAGGTGGTTAAACAAAGGTTTGGTACTACCGAAGTCGAAATGAAAATACCAGTCGTGCATCCTGGTCCGGGAGTCAAGGATATTTATTTGCGTGCCAGAGCATGGGAATTTTATCCAATTCTGGAACTGGAAGAAGGACGGGAGTACCGTGTACACATGTCTTCGATGGATTACCAGCACGGATTTTCATTACAACCGCAAAATATTAATTTCCAGATCCTTTCCGGATACGACCTTGTTGTCACCATGACACCTCGTGAAACCGGAGAGTTTTATGTCATCTGCAATGAATATTGCGCACTGGGGCATCACACTATGATCGGAAAAATCATTGTTAAATAGAGGAAATAAATGGCTGATACATACTCAACTCAATTCAGAACCTGTGAAACCACAGGCCTAAAGGTCCACTTGCCGGGGGAACGGCTGTTTTATGTGCATGCAGTCACAGCAGTCGTGGCTTTACTGACCGGCGGTGTCATGGCACTTTTAATTGCCTTGACCCGCTGGCCTGCGGTTCACTTGTTGCCGGCGGATTTATTTTATCGCTTTATCACCGCTCACGGCATGAATATGTTGGTTTTCTGGATTGTATTTTTTGAAATGGCAGGACTTATTTTTGCTTCAACCGCTGTTTTAGGAAGCCGCCTGCCCGCAGTCTGGTTCGGATGGCTGAATTATGCGTTGATGCTGGTGGGAGCACTGCTCACAAATTATATGATTTTTACAGGTCAGGCGGATGTGATGTTTACTTCATATCCTCCTTTGAAAGCGAATCCAAACTATTATCTGGGTATCATTCTTTTTGCGGTTGGTGCGTTACTGGCCTGTTTTCATTTTATGGCCACTTTGGTAGTCGCAAAAAAAGAAGGTTATCACAAAGGTAGTTATCCGCTTTTCACCTTTGGTATTCTGATCGCAGTGATTCTGGCGATTTTTACCTTGTTGGCAGGTGCGGCTACATATATTCCAACCTGGCTCTGGGCAATGGGCTTTATTGATTCAATAGATCCTTCACTCTACCGCTTAGGATTCTGGGGTTTCGGACATTCCGCCCAACAGATCAATCTTGCAGCCATGGTTTCCATTTGGTATTTGATTGGAACTTTGAGCGTAGGCGCGGTACCGATTAACGAGAAATTCAGTCGCGGCGCATTCCTCCTATATTTGTTA
This sequence comes from Deltaproteobacteria bacterium, assembly GCA_018645085.1. Lineage (GTDB taxonomy): Bacteria > SAR324 > SAR324 > SAR324 > NAC60-12 > Arctic96AD-7. The sequence continues at coordinate 7,779 of JABGPG010000155.1, read as the reverse complement.
GGAATCAACGTGGCTTCGGTACATCACCTCTTAGTTGATCCAGGCTTGAGTGCGTCTTTCCGTATTTTCAATACAAGTTATGTGATTTATGCGGCAACAATTGGAAGTATGATTCACGCCTTCTCAATTCCGGCAGCTATTGAAGTTGCTCAACGCGCAAAGGGGTATACCAATGGTCTCTTTGAGTGGCTGACAAAAGCTCCATGGAGCAACCCTGCATTTTCAGGAATGGCACTTTCGGTGGTAATATTCGGTTTTGGCGGTGGAGTAACAGGTGTGACGCAGGGTGTCGAGCAAATCAACATCATGTCACACAACACCCTCCGTATTCCCGGACATTTTCACGTGACAGTGGTCGGCGGAACTTCACTTGCTTTCATGGCCTTGACCTATTACGCGCTTCCTTTAATAATGCGGCGGAAAATAATAGGTGAAACCTGGGCCAAGTATCAACCATGGATGTTCGGAATCGGTATCTCAATTTTTGCTACCGGAATGTCATTTGCCGGAATTCTTGGAGTTCCACGCAGGCACTATGATGTAACGTTCTCTTCAGCCATTTTTCAGGTTCCTTTCAGCGCAACCGCAACCACAATGCTGGGTTTACTAGGTATCGGTGCCATCATAGCCTTTACCGCATTGTTGATCTTCTGCCTGATAGCAGCACTGACAGCATTTTTCGGTGAACGGATTGAAGCCAAAATGGAACCACACTATCCGCCATATTTGAAAGACGGCTCTGCAGAAGCAGCAGCAGTAGCTAGTTAATTATTAAATATTTTTTTCGAGAAATTTTATGAGTGAAAAAAACGACAAGTTTCACGCGCCAGGGACTGTGGCACTGGTGTTTATTTGGCTGGCATGGTTCATTATTTTATATGTTACCAATTGGCTGGCTCTTAGTGAGAATTGGTTCCTTAGATAAATCCTGAACGTTTTTCTGTTCAAGTTAGTTTTTCATCATATACGAGACGGGCTACTGCCCGTCTCGTAACTTGATCAGACCGGAGTCTGGAGGCAAAGCACCGGTTATCTGTCAACAGAAACAGAACCACCCCGCATCTCACTCCTCTATCCTCTATTCCCTGACCGCGGAAAAAAAGCAACTCAAACTAATGTTTTCAAAACACCTGATCATTTACGGACTGCTGTTGATGCTAATATTTGCACTTCTGGGCAGTGGAAGTTACGCGGTATTTTATGAAGAACTCGTTGTACGCTGGACAGGAGAAGGTGTCATCAATTGGGAGCGTATTGCGGCAATCTGCGGATGGGCAGGAAGTCCTGGACCGGGGGAAAGTTTGTGGGGCTATCGCATACGCAGCACCTGGAACATGATTTCTGCACAAATGGGAATGACTGCGATCTACGTTGGAATGATGCTCATATTCTATTTCCTGGTACGTCTGGTCTTTTGGTTCACAGAAAAACGAACAAATCAACCATCATGATAGTTCTCAAGAAACACTCCAGCGGAGTTCAGGGAGTTTATGAACAATGGCATCGTCTCTGGTCCAGGCTTTTTATGGGAGTCGAAGCGCATTGGAACCGTGTGTTTGGTGAGCAGAATAATCCTCTGTATTTTTTGGGTAGTCTGACTATTTTTAATCTGCTGGTTCTCACTGTGACCGGCATTTACATGTTCATCTATTATTCGCCTAATGTTGAAACAGTCTATGAGTCGGTACGTTACGTAAATAATGAAGCATTTTTAGGTGAACTCACGCGCAGTGTTCATCAGTATTCTTCAGATTTGATGATTGTACTGATTGTCTTACACATGATCCGTGTTTTTGTTCAGGACAAATACCGCAAATTCCGCTGGATTGCCTGGGTCTCTGGTTTAGTGATGCTCTTTTCAACTTTACTTGAGGGTGTCACAGGACACATCATGAGCTGGAATTCCCGTTCGCAGTTTGTAGTGATGGAAAGCGCCAGGTTTCTGGCAGAGTTAAAAGTTTTCGGACAGGACCTCCCGCGTGCTTTTGCTTCAGAAGCTTTGTTGAGTACGTGGATCATGTGGATTTTGCTGGCCATTCACATTCTCATTCCAATCGCTTTTATTTTTCTGCTTTACATTCACTTCTCACGAATTACCCGTCCCAAAATGCTGCCTCCACGGGCCTTGATGTACGGGACTCTGGTTTTTCTGGTTGGATACAGCCTACTCTTTCCCGTACAACTGCTCCAAAAAGCAGATTTGATGAGTCTGCCTATAATAGAGGAGGTTGACTGGTTTTATTTGTTTTTTATCCCTTTACTTCCAGAAACGCCTCCTGCGTTTATCTTAAGCGGAACAGCCTTCGTGATGTTCTTTTTATTTGGTGCACCGTGGTATCGCAAGAAATTAGCGGTGGACGTTGCTGACCGCGATTTATCATCCTGCACCGGCTGCGCGGCTTGTGCTAAAGACTGTCCATATGAAGCAATTTACGTGCGTCCCCGAACGGACGGACAAAAATTTAAAATGGAATCGGTCATTATTCAAGATCGCTGCGCGGGTTGCGGAATTTGTGTTGGTTCATGTAATTTTGGGGGAATGAACCTCACCGATTTGCGGCTGACAACAATAGAAAGCCGGATGAAAGCTCTGCTCACAAAAACTGAGTCAAGACAACCTGCTCCTTATCTGGGAGTATTTTGTGAAAACACTGTGACTGATACAGTCCATTTTGATTTGAGCAAGCAAACATTAAGAGAAGATTCCCGGCTGTCCGTATTTTTAGTACCCTGCGCCGGTATTGTCGGTCCGGCCTTCATCAAAAAAGCTGTCCAAATGGGTGCAGAAGGCGTAGTCATTGCCGCTTGCCGTTTGCGGGATTGCCATTATCGTGAAGGCAATATTTGGCTGAAAGAACGTTTGAGAGCTAAACGTGTGCCCAAAATAAGGCTAAAGGACACCTCAAAACCGGTCGCGGTATTCTCCTTTAACAGCAGTGAAAGCCGGGACTTTGTCAGCACTGTTTCTCAACAACTTGATGAATGGGAAAACAACAGGAATCTTCCGTCATCGAGAGGTCAATTTATCGCTTTACGTTCAGGAAAACGCTGGGTATCGGCTGCAGCGCTAGTGCTCGTTTCCGGTTTATTTCTTTTTGGCTTTTCATGGGGAGTACTGGATCCGTGGGCAAATTATAATCCTCCTCCAACTGCACTTTTGCGGGTTAATTTTTTTCATCTGAGTGAACAGGTTTCATGTGATTTAAATAATTTGGAGAGTAGTGTAGCCAAAATACGCAGCAAAATTGATGATGTAACTCGTGGAGACAACATTCCAAAAGAAGGCCAGCAACAACAAATTTCCACCAATCTTGTTTCCTCTATGCTGTGTCCACGTGAAAGGGTGCCCGTACGTTTGAAATTGACAATGGATGATACTTTGTTGCTGGAAAAGGAATTTTCTCCTGCAGGTTTCAGCAATGACGGGTTGACCTATGTTAACCACGAACTTAATGTGTACCCTGGAAAACACAGCTTAGCACTTAACATTGTTGACTCTTTAAAAGAGGAGCGTCAATCCGGGTTTGATTTTAAGACAGAAGTCATCCTGAAAGACAGGCAAGTTCTGTTTGTTGATTTCGATGATAAACTTGGTCAATTTTATATTCGAAAATAGCAGGCAGACAAAATACCTGCTTTTGGAGTCATTTAAAGACTGTAGCTCTATTGAAACAGTCTTTGTTCATCTTTTAAAAAATCAGTGACTGAAACATTTATAGAAAAGAGAAATTCAATGAAGGTATTTGCAATTCCACATTTTGAGCTACCTAAGAATTCAGTATTTTGGTGGAGACTTTCAATTTTTTTTGGAGCAGCAATCCTGTTTGCGCTGGTGGTGCACTGGATACGGCAGGCTCCTCCAACTGCAGCCAGTACAGGATGGGCGTACCAACAAGTTGAAATGCTGGATCAGGCAGGAGACTTGTATCATGCACTTGAGCTTTTACCGAATGCACTGGCGGAGGCATCAAGTAAACAGGCAGCAGAGGATTTTCTTAAAGCAGTTGAGACTCGTAAAAAACAAGCTCCATCAGCCTCAACTCAAATTGTTAGTCAACTTCAAACTACTGAACTTAAATTTATTATTCCACGCCTCTTGTTTAACAAAGGCGTGATTGCGGATTTGATGCAGGATAATCTTGACGCAATCCGTTGGTACAAAGCCGCACTTGAGAAAAAACCTGGGATGTCAATTGCCTATGTACGTCTTGCTTTGGTACATGAACGCATGGGTGAACTGGAAAAAGCGGAAGGATATTTCCTCAAAGCTTTAAGTATCCAAAGCCGTGCGCCATTGACCCGTTTTCATTATGGCATGTTTCTGACACGCTCAGTGGTTCGGCCGCAGGATGCATTAAAGGAAGCACAATTTTTGGAGAAAGTTCGTCCGGCTTACAGCCGGATGATTATCGAACAACTCAAAGGAGAATAAAGGATGAATTTAACAAAAAAATACATGATGTTTTGGTGCGCAATTATTCTGGTAGCTGTGCTGGCAGATGTATTTGATGTCTTTGCTACACTTGAAATTGACGGTAATTCTTTCGTCTACGGATTACTGATTGGTTTCGTAATTATGAAATTTGCTCCCACGGTCAGGGACTCAGAGGATAAGGAAGAAAACTAATGCGGCTGTTAATTATTCGTTCTCTCGCAATTGGACTGTTGAGCTGTATGCCGCTCTTTATCTGGTTGGGATGGAAAGCGCAGCGGAGTTCGGAAACACCACTCAATATTTCACCAGTTTCCGGAACGCGTTCGCCGACTGCTCCTGTGCGCCAGTTGAATCTTTATGATGCGGCAGGTAAGTGGACTGATCAAGATTCAAATCCGGTCAGCTTCAAACAATTCCGGGGTAAACCCGCACTGGTGGGTTTTATTTATACCACCTGTGTTGATACGTGTTCGCTCTTAACTTTACAGATGAAAGAAGTGGAAACCTGGATGCCTCAAGAATGGCAAGGGCGAGTTCAATTCCTTTCAGTGACAATAGATCCTGAACAGGATACTCCGGAAGTGTTGCGAAAATATGCAGCTCGTTTTGAGGCACTTTCAGCATCGTGGTCTTTCCTCACTGCATCTGAGGAGACAATAAAAGCTTTGACCAATCAGTTTTCTTTCTACTTCCGGAAGGAAGGCTCAGCCTATATACACTCCGATATGCTGGCACTTGTTGATAAAAATGGAAATCTGACTCATCAGTTCTGGGGTGGTTATTCTCCTGAAAAAGTAGTAGATGCACTAAAAATAAATTTAGCACAGGAAATCACAAATTAGTGCTTTCCTAAAAACCTTAGTTAATAAAACTTTAACTTTTGTTTCAAGAGATATTTTCTGTCGTGAGTAATCAAAGATGACTTTATTACATTCAATTAAGGGTAAATTTATTCTGTTGATGTGCGCTCTGGTAATTCTCATGTTACTGGCCATTAAGTTCTACTTTATTCCTAAAGTAGATCATTTTCTTGAGTTATCAGTTGAGCATGAGATGAAGCGCAACATGGAGTCTTTTGAAAAAGTAATTCATACAGTTGCAGTAGCGGCAAATGGCGAAAGAGACGTTGTACGGAATGCTTTGGAATCGATCAGCCGTGATCCGGAAATACCGGTTGTCTTTCGCAGGAGCAATTCAATCCGTTTACAATACGGCAGGTCAGCAGAAAAAAAACCGCAAAACTCAATTGAAGAGAAAGTCTTCCGAGAGGAAGAACCGATTTTCGTTAAGACGAAGAATTCATTTGAATACATCTACCCCTTAAGAGCAATTGAAGTTTGCCAAACTTGCCACTTTGCAGAAAATGGAAAAGACAATGTCCCGCTGGGTTATGTCTTAGGTTTAGCTGTTATGACCGTTCCACACAAAGTGTTACGGGAAAATAAGTTGTTTTACTTTGTCAAAGACATTTTTGTCAACAACCTGTTTCTGATTGCACTGATGCTGTTAATTATTTTTTGGGGACTCTGGAGGTGGATCTTCAAACCACTGGAATTGGTTTCAGCCAGAGTACAGGATTTGACCGGCAGAGATGAAGAATATTACAATTTTGAAGTAGGTGCAGTTCAGCATGATGAAATCCGCACATTAAAATTACACATTGAGGAACTGATTAAGCAGAATGATTCCTCCGGCAGCGGAGATACTGAGAATAAAACTTCAGCTTCAGTCAAGGAGACTTTATGATAGCATTTCCCCGTTTAACAAGCCAGCAGGCAGAGTTAGGAAAAATCGTCCTGACTACTGCTGTTTTAACTATCGTTTTTGCTGAAATATACGCACTCTTTGCAGCAGCTGCCAGAACTCCTGGGGTTTATCAATGGTTGCCTGGATCGAATTTTTTCTATGTGGCTCTGGTGACTCATGTTAACTTGTCGATAGTAATTTGGTTTCTGGTATTTACGGGATTACTGGCCCTGATCTCTCAAGTGGTACTGAAACCGCTTTCCGGATTGGCACGCCTCAGCATCGGCACGGGAGTGGCCTTTGCCGCAAGTGGAATGACTTTGATTGTCCTTGCCCCATTTTTAGGAGCGGATTCTCCGATCATGGCTAATTATATTCCTGTGCTGAATCATCCGCTCTTTATTAGTGCTCTTGGTTTATTGTTTTTCGGAGTCAGTGTAATGCTCAGTTTTCCGTTTTGGAAAAGTAATTCCACTCAAAGTGTGGTTTGGCATGCGGAATTTGCTTACGGAATCAGAATGGCTGGGCTGACTTTTGGAGTAGCCATGTTTTGTTTTCTGCTGGCTTTCTGGAAACTTGAAGGCACTCCTGACACATTGCCCTATTTTGAAACTTTTTTCTGGGGCGGTGGGCACATTCTGCAATTTGTAAACACTCTGGCTATGCTTTCCTGCTGGATTTTACTCGCACATTTATCTTTAAAAAAATTACCATTATCTTCTTTTGTGCTTAAGGCTCTGTTGAGTAGTGTTTTCCTTTTTGCTCTGCCTGCACCGTTCTTTTATTTTTTCTATGGACCGGAGGATGCGGAACTAATCGAAGGTTTTACTTTTTTGATGCGCTGGGGACTCGGCCCTGCTACGATCCCAATTGGAGGTGTAATTGTCTGGAAACTTTTTAAACAACGCCGAAACGTTGATTGGAAATCACCCTACAGCACTTCATTGCTGGCTTCCATTGCTTTATTCGCATACGGCGGAATAATCGGCGCACTGATTGACCAGAGTAATGTGAAAATTCCAGCCCATTATCATGGTGTGATTGGCGCGGTTACATTGTCATTTATGGGAGCAAGCTACGCTCTCCTTCCTGCTCTAGGAAAAATCTGGAACAAGAGTCGAATGATATTTTGGCAACCGATTTTATGCGGAGGAGGTGGTGTGCTTTTTGTGACAGGCATGTATTGGGCGGGAACTCACGGAGTTGCACGTAAAGTCTCCGGTGCAGCACAGGGACTGGATAATCTCGGCAAAATGATCGGAATGTCTTTGATGGGGCTCGGAGGATTGGTTACTTTGTTCGGTGTGGTCGCCTTCGTTGCCGTTGTTTTGAGGGCACTTTATCCGAAAACCGTTCCGCTAAAACTGACAAATTTGGTGCTTAGAAAATAGTTTCCCCTAAATTTACTTGAAAACCGCTCAAATACTTTTAAGTAAAATCCTTTCAAATTTCTTTTCCTACGTAAATTTACGTATTGACTCAAATTCTTTAACTTATAGACTGTTCGGTTATTCAGTTGGTAAGTTGATAATCCACTTTCTGCAACACTGAGTGGCATTAATTAAAGCGCCGACAATAATCATAATCAAATAATATCA
>JABGPG010000080.1 GCA_018645085.1 Deltaproteobacteria bacterium | reverse complement strand
AATTTCTTTTTGCTCTTCATCCATTCCACGGAGCTTAAAGATCAAATCGGCAGTTAGGATGAGATCAATGCTGTCTTTAAGAGTACCTTTATTTGCAAGGTACTTCCGTAGTGACCTTTTATCCCAACGTAGAATCGTAGTCGCCTCCTTGCCTGTGGTGACATCCGCCGAAGTCTTATCGCCGGTAATGAAAGACTGCTCCCCTATGAATCCACCTAAAGGAATTGTTTTTAGTTTAGTATTTTTTAGCACAACTTCAGCCTCACCTTTTACTACAAGCATCAAGCTGTCCAGATCGGAGTCACGATTAACAATTACAACCCCTGGTTGTAATTCCTCCCAGGAACCCTGATCAATTAGTTTTTTAAATACACGTTGTTCGAGTGATTTGAATGTCAGTTGATATATCTTCTGTTCTATTTCACTGAGTTTGATCGGCCTACTCTCCAAGTAAATCAAAAAGAGCATCACCATGTTGATTACAGTATAAATAGCAACCCAAGAAAGTGGAATCCATAAAGGTTCATCAAAGAAAAAAAAGTAGTATGGTACAACGAATATATTTCCTATGATGGTAAAAATCCTGAGCCAGACTATGCCTTTTGCTACGAAAGCTGCTAACCAGATTGTGTAGGCGCAGTTCAACAAGATGATGTTGATGTCCCAGTTATTCATTTGCCTCCTGTATCTATATTTCACATCTTTGAATAAGTTTAGATCAAAGCTTAGTGTTTAATGCTGAGATTGTCCAACTGAATTGCAACAATGGCAATTATGTAGAGTTTAGAGTATTGTTGAATGAGGGAAAATATTCCGATGGCAGGTCTCTTAATGACAGAGCTTATAAACCTAAGGTGCTGAATTTTTTTGGGATGTTAGCTGTTAAAGAACAGGCTTGATTTGAGGGATATGTGAAGCGATAAATATCCGTAACCTTTTGCCAATGCTGGCTCCCCAAGCCGGACTCGAACCAGCGACCCATTGATTAACAGTCAATTGCTCTACCAACTGAGCTATTGGGGAACTAATCAGCAAAGATTAATGTTTTAAAATTAAACGAATTCGTAAAGAGTTTCAAGATATTTTTTTATTTTTTGCAATATTTGTCAGCTTGGAGTGCGGAAGAACTTGCAACATGGGGTATTTGACGATAGAATAAAAGGCTTACGCAATTTAGCAATTTTTTTTCGGCATGAAGCTTGAACGGTAAATATAATTTTGCGTCAAATCTCCCTACTTTTATATCACATCTTGGGGCAAAATAATCTCTGCTGCCACTAATTCGCAAATTCCCAAAAAAAGATGACAGCTCTGAAAAAAACCATGACCACCAAATCCACCCAACAGACTGAATCAGAAAGCATGTTGAATGCCCGTATGTGCCACCGTCCAATCGCGATTGTAGGCATGTCGGCGTTGTTTCCGGATGCACCTAATTTACATCAATTCTGGGATAATATCGTTAACAAAATTGACAGTATCATCGATGTCCCTGAGTCACGCTGGAACATTGAAGACTACTACGATCTGGATGCTGAAACACCTGACAAAACATATTGCAAACGTGGTGGTTTTCTTCCGGAAGTTGATTTTAATCCGATGGAATTTGGAATTCCTCCCAACATCCTGGAGGTAACAGATGTTACTCAACTGCTGGGTCTGATGGTAGCTAAGTCAGCGATGGAAGATGCTGGTTATGGCCAAACAAGCGAAAAAGTTCTGGATGCAACCGGAGTTATTCTTGGAGTAACTTCAGGGTTGAAACTTCTGGGATCACTGGTTTCCCGGTTGCAGTATCCTGTCTGGGAAAAAGTTTTGCGGCGCAGCGGAATTTCCGGAGGTGATGCTGAGAAAATTATTGAGAAGATGAAAAAAGCCTATGTACGCTGGGAAGAAAATTCTTTTCCGGGACTGCTGGGCAACGTCATTGCCGGACGAATTGCCAACCGACTGAACCTCGGTGGTACAAACTGTACTGTTGACGCGGCCTGTGCGAGTTCCTTAAGTGCAATGAAAATGGCGATCAGCGATTTGCTGGAGTATCGTTCAGACATGATGATCGCCGGTGGAGTGGATGCTGACAATTCCCCCTTGATGTACATGTGTTTCAGTAAAACACCGGCTTTCACAAAAGGTGATAATCCGCGGCCTTTCGACGAAAATTCCGGTGGTGTGATGATTGGTGAAGGCATGGGGATGGTTGTCCTCAAACGTCTGGAAGACGCTGAACGTGACGGTGACAGTATTTATGCGGTTATTAAAGGCATCGGAACTTCAAGTGACGGAAAATTTAAAAGTATTTATGCACCGCGTTCCGGAGGACAGGCCAAAGCACTGCGTAAAGCTTATGCCGACGCAGATATTGACCGGTTGAGTATTGGCTTACTCGAAGCACACGGAACAGGCACCGCAGCAGGAGATGCCGCGGAATTTGACGGATTAAAAGAAGTTTTTGTGGAAAATACTTCGGCAAAATCAGGCTATCCTGATTTTCAGCACATTGCTCTCGGAAGTATAAAATCCCAAATTGGACACACAAAAGCTGCCGCAGGAATTGCAGGTTTAATCAAAACCACACTCGCGCTGCACCACAAGATTCTTCCTCCGACAATCAACATCGAACGTCCGAGTGAAAAACTTGGTATCGAAAAAACTCCTTTTTACCTCAATACAGAAGCGCGTCCATGGATCACCGATGGAGAACAGAGACGTGCCGGTGTGAGCGCTTTTGGATTTGGCGGTACAAATTTTCATTTCGTTTTAGAAGAATTTCAGGCAACTCATTCCGGTGCATTCCGGATGCATAAAACTCCGGCAACAGTATTTTTGTCAGCAGCTACACCTAAAGAGCTGGACAAAGTCTGCAGCGACCTGCTTGCAGAACTGGAAACAGTAGGTGCAGACGAGCGGCATCGTAAACTGCTTGAAAGTTCACGTGAAAATACAATTCCTAAAAAACACGCGCGTTTGGGCTTTGTTACGGATTCGTTGGCAAACACCGTGGAAATGCTTGGACAGGCGGTTTCGACCCTTGAAAGCAAAACGGACAAAACGGAATGGAACGTTAAAGGTATTTCCTACCGTCAACAGGCATTGGAAACCAAAGGCAAAGTGGTCGCGCTTTTTTCCGGACAAGGTTCACAATACATGAACATGGGCAAGGAATTGTTTCTCAACTTTCCTTCCATGACAGGGCCTTATAGTGCGCTCGACAAACTTTTTACAGAAAAATCCACAGCCAGTTCAAAGCCTTTATCGGATTTAGTATTTCCGATTGCGGTTTTTAATGATGAAGAGCAAGAAGCTCAACAGGCCCAACTTCAACGCACTGAAATTGCACAACCCGCAATAGGCGGAATCAGCGCCGGATTATTCCGGATTATGCGTGACGCAGGATTAAAAACTGACTTTTCCGCAGGACACAGTTTTGGTGAATTGACCGCTCTCTGGGCTGCCGGAGTGATTGCTGAAGAGGATTATTACAAGTTAGCCTACGCCAGAGGCCAGGCCATGGCTGCACCAGATGATCCGAATTTCGACGCCGGAAGCATGCTGGCTGTGATGGGGAAAGTGGAGAACCTTGAAGCAGATGTTGCAGAATTTCCGGACATTGTGATGGCAAACCTCAATTCAAAAAAACAGGTTGTACTTGCCGGTCCGACAGACGCAATTTTAAAAGCGCATGATGCCCTCAAAGAAAAAAAATACACAGTTGTCAAACTTCCTGTGTCTGCTGCGTTTCACACTCCCTTAGTAGGACACGCGCAAAAACCATTTGCAAAAGCAATCCGCGAAGTTAAATTTAACAAACCACGAATTCCGGTTTATTCAAACGCTACCGCAAAAGCATATCCTGCCGCCGCAAAAACAATTCAAAAACAACTTGAATCACACATCCTCAATTCCGTACGTTTCCGTGAAGAAATCGAAAATATTCACCAGGACGGCGGACGTATCTTTATCGAGTTTGGTCCAAAAAATGTCTTAACTAAACTCGTTGATAATATCCTTGCTGATAAAGATTACACTGCAGTTGCGCTTAATGAAAATCCAAAAAAAGACAGTGACCTGCTGCTCAGAGAAGCACTAGTTAAACTTTGTGTGGTTGGTCTGCCTTTACAAAAATTCGATCCCTATGCCCTGCCTGCACCTCTGCCGCCGGTTAAAAAGTCAGCAATGAGTGTGAGTTTAAATGGTGCAAATTATGTAAGTGATGTAACAAAAAAGAATTTTGAAAACGCCTTGAATGACGGATTTCAGGTGAGTAACGGAACGTCTTCAGCCTCAGCTTCCGGCTCAATTCCAGCTGCAGGACTAACAACTCCAGTGCCTGTTATTTCAGCTGCACCAACCGTTACAAATAGTTTGCAGACAGAAAAACCTGCACCACAAATTGAAACAAAAATTGAAAAACAAAGACCAGCAAATATTTCTACCATGAGCAAGCAACAACCACCTTCTCAGCAATCTTTCGCACCTACACAAGTCATGGAAACTTTGGAGCGCAGTTTGTCAGGTTTCTATCAACACCAAAACGAAACCTTACAGGTTCACCGACAATACCTGGATCAGCAGTCTGAATATTCACGAACTGTTTATCAGTTGATGCAGCAGCAAATCGAACTTGCTGCTCAAGGCACACAAATTCCTGCTACGGTTGACCAGCAGATGCAAATGTTTCACGCACATCAGGGCGAGACCCTGCGTGTACATGAACAATATCTGCATCAACAGTCTGAACAGACACAGTCCGCGTTAAGCATCACCCATCAGCAGTTGGGTAATCCCGGTTCCAGACCGACAACTGTTCATACTTCTGCGCCCGCAGTACAGATCTCAGCACCGGTTGCGGTTCCAACTCCTACAGTTGTAACACCAGTTCCGGTACCAACTCCTGTGCAGACAGTTCCGGCTCCAGTTGTTCATGTACCAACTCCTGTGCAGACAGTTCAGGTTCCAGTTGTTCCTGCACCAGTCATTTCTGCTCCCGCTCCTGTCGTTTCTGCACCTGCTGTTTCGGCACCAACGATTTCTCAAGGGACTGCGTCAACAGTTTCAGCAGAAAGTATTTCACAAGTAACTTTAGCGGTTGTCAGTGAAAAAACAGGTTATCCTGTAGAAATGCTTGAACTCGGAATGGACATGGAATCCGATCTCGGTATTGATTCAATTAAACGTGTCGAAATTCTGGGTTCAGTTCAGGATCAAATTCCGCAACTGCCGGAAGTTCCGGGTGATGAACTAGCCGAAATGCGTACACTTGGTGAAATTGTTGAACATCTGCAGAGCAAATTAGCAGCTCCTGCTTCCAGCGTGCAGCAAACAACGCCAGCGCAAAGTGAAGTTTCAGCCACGCCTGTTTCAACTTCCGTAAATTCCGCAGCAGACGTAACTGCGGTAATGCTGGCTATTGTCAGTGAAAAAACCGGTTATCCGCAGGAAATGCTTGAACTCAGCATGGACATGGAATCCGACCTCGGTATTGATTCAATTAAACGTGTAGAAATTCTGGGTTCAGTTCAGGACCAAATTCCTCAGTTGCCGGAAGTTCCGGGTGATGAACTCGCGGAAATGCGGACCCTCGGTCAAATCGTGGATCACTTAAAAAGTAAAATGGGAGACGACTCCAGCACGGTAGAAAGTCCGCTAGCTGAAGTTGTTGCAACTCCTCAAAGTTCAGGCACAAACGGTGTTGATCCAGGTCCTGTTTTTATGTCAATTATCAGTGAAAAAACAGGTTATCCTTCAGAAATGCTTGAACTGAGCATGGACATGGAAGCAGATCTAGGCATTGATTCAATCAAACGTGTTGAAATAATGTGGGCACTACAGGAACAGTATCAGGATTTACCGCAAATTGGTGCTAACGATATTGCGGAACTCCGGACAGTCGGTCAAATAATCGAACATGTAAAAACAATCTTACCTGCTGCTGGTGAAGTTGCACCTCAGCAACTTGATTTGGCAGAAAAATCCGCCTCAGCTTCTGTCGATTCTTCCGCTAACGGAAACGGTAGTGCGGCTGCCGCTTTGAGCTCAGCTCCAGAAGAAATTGCACCTGCGCTTTTGAGCATCATCGGTGAAAAAACAGGTTATCCCGTAGAAATGCTTGAACTGAGCATGGACATGGAAGCAGATCTTGGTATTGACTCGATTAAACGTGTTGAAATTATGTGGTCACTGCAGGAACAACTGCCCCACTTACCTCAGGTCAGCGGTAGTGAAATTGGCGAATTACGCACCCTCAAGGAAATTGTCGATCATTTAGGTTCGCTTGCTCCAGCAGAAACCAGCGGTGCTGCTATTATTCCAGCTCCGGTTTCAGATTCTTCTGTGCCTGTAAAAAAAAACTCCTGAACTCAAAGCCTGAATTCGAAGTAGCCGAACATCAGGTAACGCTCGGCCTGGCACAGGCCGTCCCGCTGGCATCTCCTGGATTTCTACGCAAGGAACTGCCTGAAAACCCACTCTGTCTGCTTACAGACGACGGTTCTGCTCTCACGCCGGCATTGGCCAAGGCCTTACACGGGCAAGGCTGGACTCCTGTTATTTTACGTTTCGCCGGTATTTCCGCATTTGAAAACAGCAAACGTAAAGCGTTCAGCAAAGCAACAGCCGTCATCGAGTTGTCTTCTTCTGCAGAAACTGAATTACAATCCTCGCTCAAATCCTTCTCCGAAAAACACGGCAGTTTTGGCGGTTTCATTCACCTTCATCCTGCAAAAATATCTTCCACTGAGACAAAGTTAGCAGACGGTGCGAACGCTTTTCTCAAACAGGCTTTTCTTTCTGCAAAAAACATTTATCCTGCTTTACGCCAATCCGCACAATCCGGAAAAAGACGCAGTCTTTTCCTGGCAGTGGCACGTCTTGATGGTCAACTAGGAATGGGTTCCGGCGCATTCAACGCACCGAGTAGCGGGCTTTCCGGTTTGATTAAAACCGCCGGAGTGGAATGGCCGGATGTCTTTTGCCGTTTCCTGGATTTGCAGCCTGAATTAAAAGCTGAAACTGCAGCAAACTGTATTTTACAAGAACTGCAGGATCCGGATTTGCGGATCAGCGAAGTCGGCTACTCCGCCAGCGGAAAGTCCGGAACAGCCAGGATGACAGTTAAACCAAAAATTGTGCGAGACTTAACAACCGCAAAAACCGGAAAGTCATTAAGCAAAAAATCTGTTTTTCTGGTAAGCGGAGGTGCGAGAGGTGTGACTGCGGAATGTGTGGTGAAACTTGCAGAAACACAACCCTGTAATTTTATTTTGTTGGGACGCTCCCCGCTGGAAGATGAACCGGAATGGGCGAAGTCGGTCGGTGAAGATAAGATGAAATTGAAACAAGCCGCAATGCAGGTGCTCGTTGAAAAAGGTGAAAAACCAACTCCTCAAAAAGTAAATCAACTCGTTGGAAAAGTTGAAGCAGGACGTGCCATCCGCTTAAATATGGAACGCATCCAAAACGCTGGAGGACAAGCTGAATACGTTAGCGCGGACGTGACTGACGCAAAAAAGATGAAAGCCGCAATTGCACCAGCAGTCAAAAAATACGGTGCTGTGACAGGTGTGATTCATGGAGCGGGAGTTCTTGCGGACAAGCTCATTGAGAAAAAAACGGCGGAAGATTATGATGCAGTTTGTTCTACAAAAATAGACGGAATTGACGCACTCTTGAAAAGTGTTGATCCTGCAAATTTAACTCATCTGTTGTTGTTTTCATCTGCCGCTGGATTTTACGGAAATGCGGGACAGTCTGATTATGCTATGGGAAATGAAGCCCTGAACCGTATTGCGCTTTTGTTCAAACAAAATCATCCTGAATGCCACGTTACTTCATTCAACTGGGGTCCGTGGGAAGGCGGAATGGTAAGTCCGGAATTGAAAAAATTGTTTGAGGAACGTAACGTTGAGGTAATTTCAGTTGAAGCCGGAACACGTGTCTTTGTAGAAGAAGTTACATCCGCAGGTCAAGTGAATCCGCTTGTGCTGATTGGAAATTCAATGGTTGTTCCAAATGAAGCGGAGACAGATTTACGCAAGTGGGAAATTACGCGGGAAATTAATTTGCCGGCTAATCCGATTTTTAAAGATCATGCAATCGGCGATAATCCGGTTCTGCCTGCAGTCCATGCTATGTCCTGGATGGCAGACGCGTGTGAGCAGGGGCTTCCCGGTTTTAAGCTTTCACGCTGTAGTAATTTCAAGGTGCTCAACGGTGTTAAATTTGATAAAAGTATTGCTGACAAATATACGCTTGATCTGCAGGAAATTGAGCGTGAAGATGGAAAATACGCGGAGATTGAAGTTAAGGTTTCAAGCAAATCCGGAGTCGGAAATTCCGGAAATAATCGCCCCCGTTTTCATTACAGTACACAGGTGCGTTTAGAACAACAGCTTCCAAAAGCTCCGCTGCATGACCGTATAGATTTAAGCAACACACACAACTTGCCCGGAGCAACATTTTATCAGGACGGCACTTTATTTCACGGGCCAAAATTTCAGGGCATTGAACAAGTACTCAATATCAATGAACAAGGTTTAACGCTTGAATGCAGCTTGCCGGAAAATTCTGCTTCTGAAGAAGGTCAGTTTGCTTCACAGGATTTTAATCCTTTTGCGGTGGATCTTGCTTTTCAGGCAATGCTGATTTGGGCCTGGCGTTTTCATCAATCGGGAAGTCTACCCTTGAAAACGGAGACGTTTGAGCATTTCCGCAAAGTCCCCTTTGAAACAAGGTTTTATCTGAGCATGTCCGTTAACAAAAATTCTGCAACTGCTCTCAGTGCAAACTTGTTTCTGCATGATGAGGAGGGTTTGATGTATGCCAGTATGACAGGTGCGGAAGTGACTTTGAGTAAATCTTTAAATGCTTTGTTTGGAAAGAAGTAAAAGAGCCACTGTACTTTTAGCCACGGATGAACACGGATGAACACGGATAAACACGGATAAAATAAAAAGGTGTTGAGGCACTCTGCTTTTAGCCACGGATAAACACGGATAAAATTAAAAGACGCTGAGCCACTGTGCATTTAGCCACGGATAAACTCGGATAAAATAAAAAACACTCTGACCAACTGTGCATTTAGCCACGGATGAACACGGATAAACACGGATAAAATAAAAAAGGTGTTGAGGCACTCTGCTTTTAGCCACGGATAAGCACGGATAAAATAAAAAAGGTGTTGAGGCACTCTGCTTTCAGCCGCGGATAAACACGGATAAACACGGATAAAATAAAAAATACGCTGAGCCACTGTGCTTTTAGCCACGGATAATCACGGATAAAATTAAAAGACGCTTAGTAAAAGAAGGCAGTAAGTAAAAAGTAAAAGAAGTTTAAAAGTTGGTAGCCCCGAACTCCGTTTCGGGGAATAATCAGGTACGCACAGTGCCTGCACAAAAATGGTATCTCCACACTAACAAAATTTGAGATTAAAATATAAATGCAAGCTATTGCCGTTATCGGCCTTTCCTGTCTCTTTCCTGAGGCAAATACACCTGCAGAATATTGGCAAAATTTACTGCAGGAGAAAAATTCGTGTACCACTGCGACTGAATTAAATTTGGACACGGAACCGTCCCGTTTTTTCACGGATAAAAAAGG
Organism: Deltaproteobacteria bacterium; assembly: GCA_018645085.1. Taxonomy (GTDB): domain Bacteria; phylum SAR324; class SAR324; order SAR324; family NAC60-12; genus Arctic96AD-7. The sequence goes on along the minus strand of JABGPG010000080.1, from coordinate 2,897 downwards.
GGTAGCCGACAAATATTACTGTGCTCGCGGTGGTTACATCCGTGATTTTACATTGGATGCGGATGGTTTCCAACTACCACCGGAACGCATCAAAGAACTTGGTGAAACTTTTCAATGGCCCCTGCATGTCGCCCGTGAAGCCTTGCGTGACAGCGGTTATTATGATAATCCAAAAATTCTGAAAGAATGCGGCGTGGTGCTGGGAAATCTTTCATTTCCGACAAAAGCATCAAATCACTTACTCTTGTCTTTATATCAGCAAGCGCTCGATCCGCTGTTGAAAAACGCGTTGAACCGTCCGGATTTCAGCCTTGCTTCATTTGCTCAGCAAAAAAAATACTCGCCGGAAAATTCGCGGATTTCAGGACTTCCCGCCTCGATAGTAGCTCAGGCATTAGGTTTGTCTGCTCACAGTTTAGCACTGGACGCAGCCTGTGCCTCATCTTTGTATGCGGTGGCATTGGCTTGTCATTATTTGCAAAGCGGAAAAACAGATTTAATGCTGGCAGGAGCAGTGAGCGCGGCCGATCCGTTTTTTGTAAACATGGGCTTTTCGATTTTCCACGCATATCCACAACATCCTGAAACATGCAATCCGCTGGATAATAATTCCGGTGGCTTATTTGCCAGTCAAGGCGCAGGAATGTTTGTGCTCAAACGTCTGGATGATGCAGAACGTGACGGTGACCATATTCACGCAGTAATTTCAGGAATTGGTTTGTCGAATGACGGCAGGGGACAATTTGTACTCAGTCCAAATTCCAAAGGTCAGATGCTGGCCTATGAACGGGCTTATGATTCTTCACGAATTACTTCTGCGGAAATTGACTATATCGAATGCCATGCCACCGGAACACCACTGGGAGACAAGGTCGAGCTGGATTCAATGGAAATGTTTTTTGCCGCACCAGAAAGCGCGGAGGAAAATAAAACAAAACCGCTGATCGGTTCAGTCAAATCGAATCTGGGACACATGCTGACTGCCGCTGGAATGGGCGGAATGACAAAAGTAATCCTCGCACTGCAAAATGGAATTATCCCCGCAACCGTTGGTGTTGAAGATGTTATGACTTCAAAAAATGACGGTGTGTCGGCAGATCAAATAGTACGTCAGGCAACAGACTGGCCCCATAAACGTCAACAACGCAGTGCCGCTGTGAGTGCTTTTGGTTTTGGAGGTACAAATGCGCACATAGTTTTTGAAGCAGCAAACACTGAAATAATTCGCGGAAAAGAAAAACAGCAAAAAAAACCTGCACGAAAAATACAATCCCCTGTTGCCATAATCGGTATGGAAGCAATTTTCGGCGGATGTAATGGTCTTCATGAATTTTATCAAACGATTTACGACAATAAACAGCATTTCCGCAAACTACCTCCGGAACGCTGGAAAGGTCTGGAACAACACCCTGAATTGAGTCAAGTAACTGAAGGAGCGTGGCTGGAATCTTTTGAAATGGACTTTCTGCGTTTTAAACTGCAGCCAAATCCAAAAGAACGGCTGATTCCTCAACAGTTGCTGACCCTCGAAGTCACAGACAGGGCACTGAAAAAAACAAATCTGCGTGAAGGACAAAATGTGGCCGTGTTGGTCGCCATGGAAACCGAACTTGAAATTCACAGGTTCAGGGGACGTGTTAATCTGGCGGCGCAAATTGAAGACAGTCTGGAGAAAACCGGGATTACGCTGAGTGATGAAGAACGCAAACAATTGATTGCCTTGTCCAGAGACAGTCTACTTGAGGAAGTTCAAATCAACCGTTTTACAAGTTTTATTGGCAACATCATGGCGGCGAGGATTTCTTCACTGTGGGATTTTTCCGGACCGGCGATGACAATTTCATCTGAAGAAAATTCGGTTTTCAGAGCACTTGAAATCGCACAGATGTTGCTGGTGGAAAACAACGTTGACGCGGTAGTAATCACTGCTGTGGATCTCGCAGGAAGTCCGGAGCAGGTTTTGCTGAGAAACAGAAAATCACCTCTCAATTCCGCAAAAGCTACCCTAAGTTTTGACCGTGAGGTCAATGGTTGGATGATCGGTGAAGGTGCCGGAACAGTGGTTCTCAAAAGTATGGAGAATGCAAAAAAAGACCATGAACAGATTTACGCGACACTTGATGCACTTGAATTTGCAAATGGAGTTTCCGCGGAAGCTGTCGAAGATGCAGGAAAAAAAGCCTTAAAAAGCGCAAAGCTGAAAGCAGACGAAATCGGCATTTTGGAAGTTTTTGGAAGTGGAAACGAGCACGAAGACAAAGCGGAGATGAGTGGATTAAGCAGTCTATATTCCGGCAAAAACTCAAGCTGCGCAATTGGTGGAATCAAGGCCAATATTGGACATACATTTGCTGCGTCAGGAATGGCAAGTTTGATCAAAGCAACGCTTTGTCTACACCATCGTTTTATTCCGGGGGTTCCGCAATGGAACGCGCCCAAAACAGAATTGCTTTCCGGAAATGAATTTTATGTTCCGGTAGAGTCGCGACCATGGCTGATCCAACCTGGAGGTTTAAAAAGACATGCCGCAATCAGCGGATTAGGTCAGGACAACGTTTGCTCGCATCTGATACTTTCCGAAGCTCCAGTCGAATTACGCCAAAAAGTAGAAGTCGCGGAATCGGGAGATTTGTCTTTGTTTCCGTTGATGGGACAGGATATGAGCACAGTCCGGAAAACTTTGGTTGATTTAGAAAATGATTTACAGTCCGGTAAAGAACCGGCAGCATTGGCACGTAGATATTATGAGGTGTCAAAAAATAATGATGCAGAATTTGCAGCAGTCTTGATAGGAGCGACAAAAGAGGAAATACTAAAAGAAATTACAGCAGCAAAATCCGGCATTGAAAATTCCTTTTCCGGAAAAGGTGACTGGTCTTCTCCTAAAGGAAGTTATT
>JABGPG010000011.1 GCA_018645085.1 Deltaproteobacteria bacterium | reverse complement strand
ATAATAGCGTCGGTTGGACAGGCTTCAATACAAATTGTGCAGCTTCCGCAATCAACACGTGTGAAAGGCAAATCCGTTTCCAACTCCACATCAACCAGCAGTTCCGCCAGAAAAAACCACGAACCTTTTTTCCAGTTAATCAAATTCGAATGTTTGCCGATCCATCCAAGTCCGGCACGCTGCGCGACTTCGCGCTCCAAAACCGGTCCGGAATCTACAAAACTCCGAGAAAGCTTTCCGGCATTTAATTCGCAGCAAAGAAAGTTTTCCAGCGTACTCAGTTTACTGCGGATCAACTCGTGATAATCATCACCCCATGCATAACGGCTGATGCAGCCGATGTCAGGATTGTTTACTTTTTCGGAAGGATCGGCAGTTTTATAATTAAAACCAAGCGCGAGCAACGACATTGTTTCAGGAAGCAATTGACGCGGGTCTTCTTTCAGCTCTGCGTGACGTTCCAGATAAGCCATTGAACCGGCATAGCCTTTTTTGAGCCATGCATTGTAAATGTCGATGGTTTTACTACGTGAAACAGGAATTGCGCCAACCAGCTCAAAACCAAGTTCATTGGCTTTTTCACGAAGAAGACTGGTGAGAGAGGAAGGGCTCATTCAATTTTTTAGTCCTTTTTTAGTCGACTAAATTTTCAGGATCAATCACCAAATTACGCTCCAACTCAGCCATGCCCAGACTCACGTCCAGATCAACACCTTGCTGGCGGCAACTCATACCAAGCGCATAGAGGACTTTGAAGAGATTGTGGGAGCGGCACTGCTCTCCCATTTGACCGATACGCAGAATGTCCAGACCAAATGCTCCTGATACCTCAACATTAAAACGTTTGGACATGACTTTCCGGATATTTGCGCTTTCGGTAGCTTCAGGAGTATTGATTGCTACCACGGAATTTAGCCGATCTTTTATCGGCACAAAGAGTTTCAATCCCATTGTCTCAATTCCTGCCTGCAAAGCAATTGAACTGACTCGGTGACGTTCAAAACGTGCCGGCAGAGTTTCCTCACAAATTTGCCGCAGTGCTTCGTGCAAAGCTAATATTCCGGGAACCGGAGCAGTATAATGGTACTGTTGTGAACCCCAGAAAGTTTGCGCGCGTAATGCGTCAAGACACCAGTGCGGTTGCCGTACTTTCCTGGATTCAATTGCCTTCCAGGCATCTTGCGAAAATGCAATCAACGAAACTCCAGGAATAGAAGACAAACCCTTTTGACCTCCTGCGATGGCGACATCAACTCCCCACTCATCCATCTGCATGGGCATCGTGGTCAAGGTACAAACCGCATCCACTACCACAAGTGCACCGTGCTCTTTAGCAATCCGTGCGACTTCCGGCAGGCATTTCATTTCGACACCACAGGAAGTTTCGCCTTGTGCCATCGTAATCACGTCAAATTGTTTTTTCGCAAAGGCTTCCCGGACTTCTTCTACGCGGACAGGTTGAATACCTGCTGATTCAATTACTGTCACATCAGCTCCAACACCTTCAGCCATTTCCGCCATGCGTCCGCTAAAGGTTCCCATGGACAACGCTAAAATACTTCTACCCGGCCATAGCAAGTTTGTGATAGCCATTTCCATCGCTGCAGAAGCTGGTCCTGAAACACCAATAATTATTTCTGAATCTGTCTGAAAAGCATAACGCCCCATTGTCTTAACATTGCTGATCACGGCATCCATGGTTTCACCCAGATGATTGATCACAACTCCATTTGCACGGGCAACCGCATGTGAAATCGGCACAGGCCCTGCTCCCATCAGCAAAAGGGGTTCAGACGGCAGGATGTTATCCAGATGTTGCGTTTCAGGAGGAGGATATGGCATATTGCAAAGATCAATAGAGGTGCTGGTTTTGCTTTTTAGCTGTGCAAATTCTACGCTCAGGTAGTAAAAAAGTCCATCTACTTTGAAAGCATATACAAAAAATGAAGAACATTTATAATATTGTCATTCCCTCGAAAGCGGGAATCCAGGAACGTGTAAGAGTCTGAAAT
>JABGPG010000012.1 GCA_018645085.1 Deltaproteobacteria bacterium | reverse complement strand
GGAGTGTAGTTCAGACTATTTGCGAGCTTAACTGCGATGACATCAGCTCAATATTCAACATTTATAACAGTTAGGATAACTTGTTATATTAACTGAAATTCTTCTGACAGGCAATTGATTTTTGGATTTCCGGAATAGAAACGTATTCGAGGTAGCGTAAAACTTGTCCGAGCAGGAGCGGAAATCTTTTTTGCATGAGCAAAGCCATTTCCAATTGTTCTTCAGTGAGTTTGCTGGTACGTAATAACAGACTACCCAGCAGGCGTTTTGAAGATGAAGGGGAGAACACTCGTTTTTTCAATTTTGTCAGCGGATGGAAAAATGAATTTTGCCAGTTTGAGGTATTTTTACGGAGCAGTTCAATCACACGGGAACGGTTGTCAGTGTTTATGCGTTCCAGGGCCTTGATTGCGGAAGCGGAAACTTCAATAGAGGAATCCATCACAAACGGGAACAAATACTCATTTACGCGTTGAAATCCACTTTGTCCGAGTGCCTGAATTATTTGTGAACGACCTGAAGGCTCAGAATTTTGCAGCAGATGCAGTAAATAATTAACTCCGCCTTCATCTCTTTTTGCGGCAATTGCTTCCAGTGCCACCTGACGCACATACTGATTTTCGGAAAGCTCAACGCAGTTGATCAATTCCGCAAGTGAAAGATGTGTAGCCTGCCGGTTAACTTTAATTTTATCATTTGTCGGTTGAGGTACCTCTATTTTTTCCCACCATGCCTTCGTCGTTTGTGCTTCAAGTGGTTTCTTTTTGTGGAAAACTGAAGAAAATTTTTGTCTTAGATGTGAGGTTCTGTTCGCCGTTGTTTTACTGGAATTGGCGATTTCATAAGCATTCATTTTCTGCAGCAGCTGATAGGCTTCAGTAACTTGTCGAAATTTATCCGTGTTGCCGTTCCCTTCACCCGTATCGGGATGATAACGCATAACAGACTGGCGATAAGCCTGTTTCAGTCTTTGAGGGGATACTCCAGGTTCTACACCTAGTTCAAAATACGGATTCATTACAACCGCTCCTTCATTTCCAGATTTGTTAATTTACTAATTCAAAATTTACTGTTTTTAATATTGCAAAACAGAGTCCATTTTGTTTCAGCATTTTTAGGAAAAGTCAGGAGGGCGAGAATTCTACATCCGGAAAACGCTGCAGAAACTTACGTGTTTCTTTTTCATGGTCAACCGCAATTGATTGCGGAGCTTCACCTTTTGAAACTTTGAGCAGATTTTCCAGCGCGTTCCGGACCGAGCGTAGGTAACATTCGCTGTCGGGAGCACTGTGAGGAGTCAGCACAACATTTTGTAATTTACGCAGCGGCGATTTTTCGGGTAGCGGTTCGACCTCAAAAACATCAAGTCCGGCTGCGGAAATTTCTCCGCAACTCAAAGCTTCATAAAGCGCGCTTTCGTCCTGAACATCACCACGGGAAGCATTGATCAGCAGCGCATCCGGACGCATCATTTTGAGAGAATTTTGGTTAATAATATGGCGGGTAAACGTAGTTTTTGGAACGTGATAGCTGATGATATCGGAACTTTTCAGCAACTCTTCCGGAAAGACATATTTCAGACCTAATTCTTTTTCTGTTTCAAACTGGCGCAGAATGTCAAAATACTGGACTTTAACGCCCAAAGCTGAAGCGCGTTTAGCCAGTTCTTTGCCGATCCGCCCAAGTCCGTATATGCCGAGGGTTTTTCCGGAAAGTTCTCTGTTTGTGTGTTTTAAATTTTTCCAGGGTCCGTTTGTTACGGAATGATGATGAAACAGCAGTTGTCGGTAAAGTGCGAAAATCAGCATCAAGACATGTTCTGCGACAGAAATCGCGTTTGCACCATTGTTGGTGGCAATCGTTACCTTGTAACGCATGGCTTTTGCCAGCTCAATTCGGTCAAAACCTGCGCTCAAGGTTTGTATTATTTTAAGCCTTTCTGCGGATTCATACTGTGCGTCACTGAGATTTACCTGACCGATAATCGCGTCTGTCGTGCAGAGCATGGAATTCAG
>JABGPG010000199.1:8804-12650 GCA_018645085.1 Deltaproteobacteria bacterium | reverse complement strand
CTTTTGAAAATTTGGAATTAATCGAAGAAAGTCTGAACAGCAGCATCAAGGGTGTCACGCATGTCCGGATCATCCGTCAGCGGACGTACCAAAGTCAGACGGCAGGCGGCAATTGGCTCAATACCCTTGCTGATCAACTGTCCTGCGTAGACCAGTAAGCGGGTGGACATACCCTCATCGAGGCCGTGTCCTTTCAGGTTGCGTGAACGCAAAGCGACCTGTACCAGCTTTTCTGCAATATCTGCAGCAACGCCGGATTCGCTTGTGACGATTTCAGCTTCAACTGCGGATTCCGGATAATCGAAATCAAGAGCACCGAAACGCTGTTTTGTGGATTGTTTGAGGTCTTTCATCAGGCTTTGATATCCCGGATTATAGGAGATCACCAGATGAAAGTCAGGATGGGCTTTGACCAGCTCGCCTTTTTTATCAAGAGGTAATTCACGGCGGTGGTCGGTTAGAGGATGTATGACCACAGTGGTATCCTGCCGTGCCTCCACCACTTCATCAAGATAGCAGAGTGCACCGATACGTGCCGCTTTTGTCAGCGGACCGTCCTGCCAGCGTGTTCCGTCCTTATCGAGGAGAAAACGTCCCACCAAATCAGATGCGGTCATGTCTTCATTACAGGCAACCGTGACCAGGGGGCGGCCTTGTTTCCAGGCCATGTACTCCACGAATCTGGATTTTCCACAACCGGTAGGGCCTTTCAGCATCATCGGCATCTGCGCTTTCGAAGCGGCTTCAAACAGTTCCACCTCATCCGCGATTTGGCGATAATAAGGTTCTTCAGTAACCAGATATTGCTGTGCGTCGTCCATTCAATTGCGTTGTATTTTTATCGTTTTTAACTTTGAGCGCGGTAAATAACCATGTTGGCTCCCTGGCTCTGCTTAAAATTGTCATAGCCGATGAGTCGTACATGGTTTCCGGGGTTAGCCTTATGGCATAGTTCTGCTTCGCCTAAGATACGATCCACATCAGTCTCGCCGAACATCGGCAACTTCCACATGTACCAATAATGATCAAAGGCATTTTCCGGTTCCGTGTGTTCAATAGCTGGATTCCAACCTTTGGAAACAATGTATTCCACCTGTTTGCGGATCGCGGCATCATCCATTTCCGGCAAATAGGAAAAAGTTTCAAATTTCCGACTGGCGGGATCGGACAGACGTGATGCGTAATCTTGTACTTCACTCATGAGTTTTACCTTGATTGAGATTTTTATGCAATTTCCAACCAGACTCCGTCTTAGGACAAGAATCCGCTCTTATTAGAAAAAGTCTTATTGTTATTTGTGAGACACATCCAGTTTATCAACTGTGTCGAATTCAAATTTAATTTCCTTCCAGGTTTCCATTGCAGTTTTCAGTTCCGGACTGGACTTAGCAGCATTAGTAAGAATATCCTTGCTCTCTTTCTCAAGATCACGTCCCTGGTTACGTGCTTCAACACAGGCTTCCAGCGCCACGCGGTTTGCTGCGGCACCTGCTGCATTACCCCACGGATGTCCTAATGTTCCTCCGCCAAACTGGAGAACAGCATCATCTCCGAAAATGGCAACCAAAGCCGGCATGTGCCAGACATGAATTCCTCCGGATGCTACCGCAAAAACTCCCGGCATGGCTCCCCAATCCTGATCAAAAAAGATTCCGCGTGAACGATCTTCTTTAATATAGGATTCGCGTAACAAATCAATCCAGCCTAAGGTTGCCTCACGGTCTCCTTCAAGTTTCCCGACTACTGTTCCGGTATGCAGATGATCTCCACCTGATAAACGCAGGGCTTTGGCGAGTACACGAAAGTGAATACCGTGACTTGGATTACGATCTATCACGGCGTGCATGGCACGGTGAATATGTAACAACATCCCATTTCTGGCACACCACTGCGCCAGTCCTGTATTGGCACAAAAGCCGCCGGTAATATAGTCATGCATAATAATCGGCGCACCGATTTCTTTGGCATGTTCCGCACGTCTATACATCTCTTCCGGAGTCGGTGCGGTTACATTTAAGTAATGTCCTTTACGCTCGCCGGTTTCTTTTTCGGCTTTGAGGGTTGCTTCCATCACAAAATCAAATCGATTTCTCCAACGCATAAAAGGCTGTGAGTTGACATTTTCGTCATCTTTGGTGAAATCAAGACCACCGCGTAAACATTCATAGACTGCACGTCCATAGTTCTTTGCCGATAGTCCGAGCTTCGGTTTAATCGTACAACCCAGGAGAGGACGACCGTATTTGTTCATAATATCCCGTTCGACCTGAATTCCCTGTGGCGGACCGTTGCAGGTCATCACATAGGCAATTGGAAAACGCACATCCTCCAGACGTAAAGCACGGATGGCTTTGAAGCCAAAAACATTCCCGACTAAGGATGTGAACACGTTGACCACAGAACCTTCTTCAAATAAATCAATTGGATAAGCCACAAATGCATAGAAAGCTTCATCATCTCCAGGCACATCCTCAATTGCATAGGCGCGGCCTTTGTAATAATCAAGGTCTGTCAGCAAATCCGTCCAGACCGTGGTCCAGGTACCTGTTGATGACTCAGCACTCACAGCAGCAGCGGCTTCTTCACGGGAAACGCCCGGTTGCGGAGTTATTTTGAAACAGGCCAGGATGTCAGTATCTTTTGGTGTGTATTCCGGCATCCAATAGGTATCGCGGTATTCTTTGACACCAGCACTATAAGTTTTTTTAGACATATTACCTCAGTTGTAAAGGTGAGAGTTTAGTATACTTTTTAATTTATTTTTTGATCCAGTTCTCCGGAATCATAGCGTTCTGCCATTGTTGTCAAAGGAAGAGGCTTGAGCTTTGAAGCATTGCCCGCAGTTCCGAATGACTCATAACGTTCCTCACAAACCACCTGCATCGCTGCGGTAGCCGGAATGGTGAACTTACGTGGATCAAATTCTGCTTTCTTTTCGAGTAAAATTTTCCGTACCTGCCCGGAAATTGCCATACGGCAATCGGTATCAATATTAACTTTGCGTACCCCGTGTTTGATACCTTCTACAATTTCATCCACAGGCGTACCCCATGTCTGCGGCATTTCTCCACCGTTGGCATTGATAATGTCCTGCAGTTCCTGCGGAACAGAGCTTGAGCCATGCATGACCATGTGCAGTCCGGGAAGTCTTTTATTAATAGCTTTTACCACATTCAGTGCGAGAATTTCTCCATCAGGTTTCCTGGTGAACTTGTATGCACCGTGTGAAGTACCAATCGCCACAGCGAGGGCATCAACTTGTGTTTTCTGTACAAAATCAGTAGCTTGATCAGGATCTGTCAATAATTGATCCTGTGATAATTTGCCTTCAAAACCGTGACCGTCTTCTTTCTCACCTTCACCGGTTTCCAGTGAACCGAGGCAGCCAAGCTCGCCTTCGACTGAAACACCGATCTTATGCGCAACTTCCGAAACTTTGGCACTGATGTCAACATTGTATTCATAAGAAGCAGGAGTTTTAGCATCTTCCTCCAATGAACCGTCCATCATCACACTGGTAAATTTATTAGCCATCGCAGAGAGACATGTATCAAAATTGTTTCCATGATCCTGATGAATACAAATTGGAATGTCCGGATACATTTCCACTGCAGCATCAAACAAATGACGCAGAAAAATATCTCCTGCATAAGAACGTGCACCGCGGCTTGCCTGTAAAATAACCGGTGAATCAGTGGATTTTGCCGCACGCATAATCGCCTGAATCTGTTCCATGTTGTTTACATTAAAAGCCGGAACTCCGTAGCTGTTTTCAGCCGCATGATCAAGTAGTTGTCTTAAAGATATTAAAGCCATAATCAGGTCTCTGTTTGTAGGTTGTTGGTT
>JABGPG010000199.1:4553-8704 GCA_018645085.1 Deltaproteobacteria bacterium | reverse complement strand
GGTTGTTGGTTTTGAAACTGAATTAGTTAAATACTGTAAAATATGATACTGATTTTTCCGGAGCTTTTACCGGTTAATATTAAGCAATTTGTTTTGCTGCATTGACGACATTTTGAGTTGTTATGCCAAAATGTTCGTAAAGCTCATTTGCCGGAGCGGAAGCTCCAAAAGTGCTCATACCGACGAATTTTCCGTTTCTGCCGATATACTTACCCCAGCTCTGCTCTATTGCAGCTTCAACGACTACAACCGGTGTGTCCGGATGTATTACCTGGTCACGGTATTCCTGACTCTGTTCTTCAAATTTATCGAGACAAGGCATTGAGACCACTGCTGCGGAAATCCCTTCTGCTTTCAATTGATCGCAGGCTTGCATGGCAATTTCAACTTCCGAACCTGAAGCAATCAAGGTCACAGCCCTTTTAGCTTCTGCTTCGGCCAGCACGTAACCGCCTTTTGCACTTAAATTTTCATCGGTGTGCTCCGTTCTGAGGCAAGGCAGTCCCTGACGCGAGAGCGAAAGCACGGAAGGAGTTGAACTTGTTTCCAGTGAAGCGGCCCAGCACTCTGCAGTTTCAACGACATCACATGGTCTGTAGACATTTAAATTCGGAATCGCACGCAAACTGGCGAGGTGTTCTACCGGTTGATGAGTAGGACCGTCTTCACCAAGTCCGATTGAGTCATGTGTCATTACATAAATCACACGCTGCTTCATCAATGCGGATAAGCGTATTGCGGGACGGCAGTAATCGGTAAAAATCAAAAAGGTGCCTCCATAAGGTACAAATCCTCCGTGCAGCGCAATCCCATTCATGGCTGCAGCCATACCGTGTTCACGAACTCCGTAATGGATATAGCTTCCGGAAAAGTCTCCCGGCGTGACAGGTTTTTGCGATTTAGCCTTAGTCAAATTAGAACCGGTTAAGTCTGCAGAACCACCGGCCAATTCCGGAATTGCTTCTGCCAGTACATCCAGTGTTTCCTGACTTGCTTTTCGTGTAGCAACTTTTGTTTTTTCTGCAGAATGTTTCCGCTTGAAATCCTGTACTGAAACCAGCCAATCTTTAGGCAGAGTACCGGAAATAAGCCGCTCAAATTCAGCTTTCCTGCCGGAATCTTCCAGACGTTTGCGCCATGCTTCCATTTTTGCGCTTTTCATAGCACCGACTCTGCGCCATGCACTGCTGACTGCTTCCGGAATTTCGAAAGGCGAATGCGGCCAATTCAGGGCTTCACGTGTCGCCGCAATTTCTTCATCACCCAGCGGTGCTCCGTGTGTAGCTGCGGTTCCGGCTTTATTTGGAGAACCAAAACCGATCATTGTTTTACATGCAATCAGCGAAGGTTTGTCCGTGGCTTCGTGAGCACCGTTGATGGCTTGTGCAATAGCGTCTGGATCATGTCCGTCGCAGAAAGAAACATCCCATCCGCATGCTCCAAAGCGCATCATTTGATCATCGTTGACCGCAATATCGGTGGAACCGTCAATCGAAATTCCATTGTCATCGAATAAAACAACCAATTTCCCGAGACCTAAACGACCGGCAAATGAGGCTGCTTCGTGGCTGATTCCTTCCATCAGGCAGCCATCTCCGGCAATCACATAAGTATTGTGATCCACAAGATCGCTACCAAATCTATCCGCAAGCATTCGTTCAGCAAGTGCCATTCCGACTGCATTTGCGATGCCTTGTCCAAGCGGACCGGTGGTGGTTTCAATTCCGGCACCATGTCCATACTCCGGATGTCCGGCAGTTCTGGAACCAAGTTGGCGGAAGTTTTTTAGTTCTTCCAGACTGAAATCTTCATAACCCGTCAAATGAAGCAGAGCATAAAGCAGCATCGAGCCGTGTCCTGCGGACAAGATAAAACGGTCACGGTCTGCCCAGGCAGGGTCACTTGCGTTGAAATTTAAGAAACGGGTATACAACACGGTTGCCACATCCGCCATGCCCATCGGCATACCGGGGTGACCTGAATTTGCTTTTTGAACTGCATCAACCGCTAAAAAGCGGAGTGCGTTTGCCATGTCTTGATGGAGTGGAGAAGCGTTCATAGTTTTTATTAATTGTTAGTTTTTTAAGAAAATGTATGGAGACTCTTTAAGATCTCTGAAATTAAGAGGCCCGGAATGCACTAAATCGCGTGATGCCCCAAAGCGGCTTTCACCATGTGATATGCAATCAGCAATTGAGTCAACATTAAAGGGTGACTGATGATGTTAATTTTTTCCAATTCTTCTATGGAACGTGTATTTTCCCGTAAATGTTGGGCTTCAGGAATCAGGGTCCACAGCAATTCCTCAAGTTTGCTTGCACGATGAGTTTCTATACTACCATGAATGTCGAGAATATCGACAGGTTTTCCGTCTTTATCACGTGCTAAATCAAGAGTAATTCCTTTATTTGCTCCTACATCCAGCAAAGATGTCAGATCAGGATGAGGCAAAGTTGGACGCAGGGTATGGCGCACATTAAGTCCTGGACCAACTTCATTTTCCTTACCTTCCGGACGATAAAACTGAATCGCCATATCCGCAAAAGTACGTTGCGGCTGAATATAGGCCGGACTATCGTCTTTACGCTTTTCCAGTGAAGCCAGCACCTGCTCTTCTGTATAACCGCGTTTGGTGGTGTCCCGAATGACTTTCCAGCGAACACGCAGTTCTTCTTCCGGATCAAGATAAATTTTTACATCATAATTGTTACGCATCGCCCTGGTACTATAGCCAAGCAAGCCCTCTACCACAATGTAGGGTTTAGGCTCAACATACTCGGCCGGTTTAAAGGTACCATCATGATGACTGTAAATCGGTTTGATGATGGCTTTACCGTTACGCAAACTATTCAGATCATTTTCAATAATATCGAGGTAGTTACATTTTAGATCAAGAGCAGATGTGCCATTTTCGGCTCGTTGTGCACGGTCGTACTTGTGATAATCGTCGGTACAAATAGTCACAACTTGATCTTTTCCCAGGATATCTGCAACTCCGGCAGCAAGAGTGGTTTTTCCTGCAGCTGAATCTCCTACAATCCCGAGAATAACCGGGCGGTCTAAATGATTCAATGGCATTGTGTCTCCTTTTTCAAGTTGAATGTATCAATATTGAGTTATATTATTCAGGGTACAGGCAGCCATTTTTTTTTGCAAAGACTTCTGTTTTAATCCTATCCCTAAAGTTTAATTATCTGTTGTGCCAGTTAGTCAGCGATACTTGTTCTTTGGAAGCTCCGGTCACAATCAGCGTTTCTGTCTTGAAATGGTGTTTAGTGAGTTTTACTCCACTGAATAACAATCCGGATGTAATTCCGGTAGCGCAAAAATGAACATCATCTGAGCCAATCAATTCATCACGTTCATACCAGCGTTCGGTGTCAAATCCCGCATTACGTACACTCACAATCTCTGTTGCAAGTTGAGGGTTGATTCTGCCCTGAAATTCTCCACCCATTGCCCGAATCGCACAAGCTGAGATGATACCTTCCGGAGTTCCACCAGTTCCCATCAGTACATCTACTTCAGTATCTGGGATTGCAGCCATGATAGCTCCGGCAACATCTCCTGCAGGATAAAGAGTAACTCTGGCGCCGGCTTGATGTATTTCTTCTACAAGTCCACGGTGTCTTGGTTTGTCCAGAACGAAGACAGTCAAATCTTTCAAATCTTTTTCAATTAAGCTGGCAACTGTTTCTAGTTTCTTTTCAGTGGACCAGTTCATGTCAATCTTGCCTCTGGTTTCAGCAGGAGCAGCAAATTTTTCCATATAAAATGCAGGTCCAGGATCGAGCATGGTTCCTTTTGGCGCAGTCGCGATGACGGCCATCGCATTTGTTTGTCCACCTGCTAAATAAGTCGTTCCTTCAACAGGATCAACTGCAATATCAAGGTGGTCTGCCGCATTTTTATCACCGAATACTTCACCGTTGTATAACTGAGGTGCTTCGTCCTTTTCACCCTCACCGATGACAACTGTACCGTTTAGTTTTAATTCATTCAGTGAAACTCTCATAGCATCAACTGCTGCTTTATCTCCTCCCTCCTTGTCTCCTCGGCCAATCCAGTCATAGGATGCAAGTGCTGCTTTTTCGGTAACTTTACGAAGCAGGTAAGGAAAAATCAAATCGTGGGTATCCACGCTGTCCATA
>JABGPG010000199.1:0-4453 GCA_018645085.1 Deltaproteobacteria bacterium | reverse complement strand
CCGTTTGTCACCAACTGTTCATTTTGGATCGCAGTACCGGCGTGAAAAATTTGCGTTCCTGCAGGATGAACTTCAGGAAGTGTGATTGGCAGGCCTTTGGTTGGAGGTCCGGGATAGCCTGGTGCTGCAGCAATCACACAGACAGAAGCTCCGCTTTGCCAACGCAGTTTTACTTCATGAAGTCTTTTTTCAGTGACAGCCAGGAAGATTTCCGCCAGATCATTTTCCAGACGCGGCAAAATAACCTGAGCTTCGGGATCACCAAAACGCACATTAAACTCAATTACTTTTGGACCATCTTTAGTGATCATCAAACCAGCGTAAAGTATACCGCTGAATGGTGTTCCTTCTTCAGCCAAACCTTCTGCAACCGGACGAAGTACACGTTCGTTTATTTCCGGAAGCCATTTTTCCAGCTGCGGAACCGGAGAATACGCACCCATACCACCTGTATTTGGTCCGCGGTCACCGTCAAAAACAGGTTTGTGATCCTGTGACGGTACCATCGGCAGGACAGTCTTTCCATCCACAAAAGCCAGTACGGTCATTTCTTCACCGCGTAAACATTCTTCGATCACGACTTTTGTACCGGATTCTCCAAAAACTTTCTGTACCATGATAGACCTCAAAGCAGTTTCAGCTTCTGCAAGAGTTTCTGCGACTGTAACTCCTTTTCCAGCAGCGAGGCCATCGGCTTTGATCACAATCGGCACACCCTGCTGCTTCACATAACCCAGAGCTTCTTCAAAATCATCCAGCTCCCTGTATGCTGCAGTTGGCACGTTGAAGCGTTCCATCACTTTTTTCGCGTAGGCTTTGCTGCCTTCCAAACGAGCTGACTGCCGATTTGGACCAAAAACAGGCAAATTCCGTTTTTCAAAAAGATCCACAATTCCGTCAGTTAATGGATCTTCCGGACCAACCACGCTTAAGTCAATCTTGTTGGCTTCGGCAAAATCAGCCAATTCATTAATTTGCTTTACCTGCAAAGGTACACATTCCGCAATCTCAGCAATACCCGGATTGCCCGGCGCACAAAAGATTTCGCGTGAACTGTCTCCGTTTTTGAGCTTCCAGACTAACGCATGTTCCCTGCCACCGCCGCCTATTACCAAAATTTTCATTTACATTTCCTGCTGAAATTTCTGAATTGCTTTAGGCAGTAATTGGTGTTCCAGCAAATGAATTTTTTTTGCTAAACTTAGTTCCGTATCTTCCGGATCAACACTTACTTTCTGCTGTAAAAATATCTGACCTGTGTCCATTCCTGCATCCACAAAATGTACGGTAACGCCGGTTTCTTTTACACCTGCCCGCCAGGCTTGTCCTATCGCATCTATTCCAGGAAAAAGAGGCAGGAGTGAAGGATGCAGATTTATCATTCGACCTTCCCATTTTTCAAGCAGGACACTGCCTACCAAACGCATATAACCTGCTAAAACAACCAGCTCAATTTTTGCTGTTTTCAACTTTTCGGAAATAAGGTTTTCATAGGCTTTTTTATCTGCATAATCCTGCGGACGGAAAATAAAAGCCGGAATTCCGCGTTTTTTAACTTCTTCCACAACTGGTGCGTCCGGACGGTCACAAACGAGTAGTTCAAGCGAAACTCCCTGAAGTTCATCGGCAAGAACAGCATCGTGAATTGCCTGCAGATTGGATCCACGTCCGGAAGCAAAAACCGCAATCCGCATTTTTATACCCACCGTACTTCTGTTTTGTTTCCGGAAACAATCTGACCGATACGGTAAACCGTTTCACCGTTTTGTTCCAAAATCTCTTTCGCAATTTTTTCTGCAGACTCCGGTACGCAAATCACAAAGCCGATGCCCATATTAAATACCGGAAATAACTCTTCATCCGGAAGTCCACTTTCTTTCCGTAGAAAAGAAAATATCGGCAAATCCGGCCACGCGCTTTTATCAATTTCTGCGACTGTATTTTCCGGCAGCATCCGCGGAACATTTCCGGGTAATCCTCCACCCGTAATGTGCGACATTCCACGTACATCGACAACTTCAAGTAATTTTAAAATTGATTTTACGTAAATTCTGGTAGGAGTCAGGAGTGCTTCACCAATAGTTTCTGCTGTGCCCGGAAGATTTGAATTTAGACTCTGCGAATTTTCCGCAAGAATCCTGTGTACCAGCGAAAAACCATTGCTGTGAACTCCGCTGGATGCCAAACCCAGCAAGACATTTCCAGCTTCAATTTTACTACCGTCGATCAATTTTTCACGTTCAACAGCACCGACCGCAAAACCTGCCAAATCGTATTCAGCTGTTTTATACATTCCCGGCATTTCCGCGGTTTCTCCGCCCAGTAAAGCACATCCGGACTGCAGACAACCCTCGCTGATTCCTTTCACCACCGCTTCTACTTTTTGCGGAAACAACTTTCCGCAGGCTAAGTAATCCAGAAAAAACAACGGTTCCGCGCCTTGAACTAAAATATCATTGACGCACATTGCCACCAGGTCAATGCCGATTGTCTCATGACTGTCCAATTCAAAAGCTAATTTCAGCTTTGTACCAACACCGTCTGTGCCAGAAACGAGCACAGGATTTTTGTACTTGCTCTGGTTCAGTGCAAACAATCCGCCAAATCCTCCGAGTCCACTTAATACTTCCGGACGCAGAGTTCTTTTAGCTAATGGTTTGAGCAGTTCAACGGCTTCATCTGCGGCTGCTAAATCAACACCGGCTTTTTGGTAAGCTTTCAAGATTTTTCTTTGAGTTAAAAATTACAGTTTAAGTTGAATTAACAAGTCTGTGTGGGATAACTTCCATTAAAACAAGCCAGGCAATGCCCTCGATTTGAGGCGACATCTTTACGACCTGTGGCAGCAATCATACCTTCAGCAGAAATAAAATGTAACGAATCCGCACCTATTTTCTGGCAAATTTCTTCCGGTGTCTGGCTCGCAGAAATTAATTCCATCCGTCTTGCGGTGTCAATCCCGTACAGGCATGGATGAGTGATTGGTGGAGAAGTGACACGCATATGAACTTCAGTTGCACCTGCATCTTTGAGGATTTCTACAATTCTACCACTGGTAGTTCCACGTACAATTGAATCATCAACCAAAATTACACGTTTACCTTCAACCGCTTTTCGTACGACGCTTAGCTTCATGCGGACACCTTTACGTCGTAACTCTTGGTCAGGCTGAATGAAAGTACGTCCCACATAGCGGTTTTTCATCATGCCCATTTCGTAAGGCAAACCGCTTTCCTCAGCAAAACCAATCGCTGCGGCAAGTCCTGAATCTGGAACGCCAATCACCACATCTGCTTCCGTTGGTACTTCCCTGCAAATTTGCCGTCCCATTTCCTTGCGAGCATTGTGCACGCTGATACCGTCAATTTCACTGTCCGGCCGCGCGAAATAAATATATTCAAAAGAACAAATCGAACGTGGACTAGGCTCCATAAAAGTTTGTGAATGCAATCCTTCTGCATCAATCACCAGCATTTCGCCAGGTTCAATTTCCCTCACAAACTCTGCACCACAAACATCGAGCGCACAGGTTTCTGAAGCAACGACCCAGCCATTATCCAGTTTTCCCAAAGAAAGCGGATGAAAAGCGCGGGGATCCTGCGCAGCGACTAGCTGAGTTTCAGTCATAAAAAGCAAGGCATATGCACCTTCGACCATCCTTAAGGCATCCTGAATCGCCTGTTCAATCGGCGGACCTGAACGAGCAATAAAATGCGGCACAATTTCCGTATCGCTGTTTGTCTGGAAAATAGAACCCTGCCTTTCCAATTGTGTGCGTAAACGTTTAGCATTTACTAAATTCCCGTTGTGTGCCACCGCGACTCTTCCACCTGTGTAGCGAAAAACAAGCGGTTGCGCATTCAGCAGTCCGCTGTCTCCGGCAGTGGTATAACGTACATGCCCGATTCCGATGTGACCTGGAAGCTCAGAATACTGCTCTTCCCCAAAGGCTTCTGTCACCAGTCCTGTTCCACGATGAGTATGAAAATGTTTTCCATCTGAAACACAAATCCCCGCACTTTCCTGCCCGCGATGCTGCAGTGAATGCAGACCGAAATAAGTCAGTTCCGCTGCTTGAGGATTATTAAATACTCCAAAAATTCCGCACATATCTGTGTTGTCTATGATGTTATTGTTGTGTGTTGAGCAGCAAAATATTTCATCTTCCGCCTGAGACTTCGAGCAGTGAACCGGTTGTATATGAGGACTCACTTGAAAGCAACCACATAATTGCTTTCGCGACTTCCTCTGCGCTTCCGCCTCTTTTCATTGGAACACTGGCTTTAACACGTTCCACACGTCCGGGTTCTCCACCGCTGGCGTGAATATCTGTGTCGATCACACCGGGACGTACCGCATTGACACGGATTCCTTCCTCAGCCACTTCCTGCGCTAAGCCTCTGGTAAAAGTATCAATCGCACCTTTTGAGGCAGCATAATCCACATATTCTCC
>JABGPG010000065.1 GCA_018645085.1 Deltaproteobacteria bacterium | reverse complement strand
AAAGATGACAGAATAGGTGGTTTGCTGGTTTACGGAATTCCGGATTTTAAACTGGAAAAAAATGTTGTCTCCAGACGTGTTGAACAACTCCGTGCAGAAGGTGTTGAGTTCCGCACAGGAGTCAATGTAGGTGTTGATTATTCGGTCGAAGAACTGCGTGTCAGTTTTGACGCCATCCTGTTGGCCACCGGCGCACAGCACGCACGCAAACTGCTGGTGGACGGCAGTGAACTGGAAGGTGTACATTACGCAATGGATTATCTCCCGCAGCGTAACCGTGAGGTAGCAGGAGATTCAATTCCGCCAGCACAAAAAATTGAAACCGCCCGTAAAAAAGCGGTAATTCTTGGCGGCGGATTTACCGCAGCGGATTGTCTGGGTAACCTCAATCGGCAAGGTGCTGACCCGCATATTCACCAGTTCGAGCTGGTAAATATGGTGCCGCGTCCGACTCCAGTGCATCAAGAAGCGGAGCCGGATTGTAGAGCAAATATTTTGACAGAAAGCATTTCAAACGATGGTCATGGTCGGGTTAAAGCTCTGCAGGCGGTAAATGTAGAATGGAAAGTCGAAAAGAGCGAAAGCTCAGCCGGCGGACGGATGACGATGCAGCGTGTTCCTGATTCAGAATTCACTGTGCCTGCGGATTTGATCTTGCTGGCTATGGGCTTTTTAGGTCCAAAAGTAGAAGGCTTGCTGGAAGATCTTGGAGTTGAACTGAATGTTCGCGGAGCAGACAAAACCAGTTCACCACAGCAACTGATAAAAATGCTGAAAAACGCACAACCGATGTTTGATGTTTTTGCAGACGAAAATTTTATGACCAGCGAAGACGGTGTCTTTGTGGCCGGTGACGCAAACCGTGGTGCGTCGATCGTAGTCTGGGCCATCTGGGAAGGTCGAGAAGCGGCTCGCTGTATCGATAAATATTTAATGGGTCGCACAAGTCTGCCCACTACACCTCAGGCAGAAGTACTGGTTTAACAAGCGTTTAATAAAATCAAAGTGAGTAAAAACAAACTTATTTTTTTAGCAGCGTTTGCAGTATTTGCAGGACTGACGGTTTATGCTCTCTGGAACGAAGTAAACCGTGGAACGGCTCAGTTAAAGTCCAGCATCAGCGGAGTAATTCTGTCTGCTCCGGGAGTAGGCGGCGGGATCATAAAAACCGACAATGCCCACGTTTTACTCTTCGATCCGGAAACGCTGGAACTAGTTGCTTCAAAAATTCTCAATCCTTTTTTACCACCCTTAACTTTCAGTGTAGGACAGGCTGACGCAGGGCAAGCTCTAAGCGGTTCCTATCGTCTGCTTGTACTTACTGATAAAAACGGAAATCCAAATCAGCCTTCAGCAGGTGAGGTGATTGGACCGCTATCTCAGCCGATTTTACTTGGAACTGAGGGTGTAGAATATTCTGTAGACCGGCCTTTCCAGAGTTTCCCTGCAGAACTTTTAGTGGCCAAAACTGATACTCCGGAAACAAGTATTAGTGGTACCATCACTGTTTCAGCAGACTTGCAGGATCAGCTTGATTCAGCAGACCGTCTGGTCATCATGCTCTTTGATCCGCAGCAGGGGCGTCCGGTTGCAATCAAAATGCTTGACAATTTTATGCCTCCGCAAAAATTCAGTATTGGTCAGGCAAACGCGATGGGTGGTCAAGCCCTGAATGGAAAATATTCCCTCCGTATTTTAACCGACAAAAACAACCAGCCTTTTAAATCCGTTCCCGGAGAAATAATTGGACGTTCAGAAAGTTTAATATCTTTGGGAACTGCTGATTTGGAGTTTGTCCTGGACCAGCCTTATAAACGCTGATTTACTGCTGGCATAATTTTTAAAACAGAGTTTAAAAGATGACTTCCGGTCTGGCAATATTAAGAGCTTGATCAATGTTTTCACGAAAACAGGCACGATTTGGGAATCCTCCCGGCTGGAGATAATTTTCCTGCGAGATACTCTGCTCAATTTCCCGATTCTTTTTTGTGATTGTCATTTGTTGGCCGCTGCGTCCGAGTCCTTTCATTTTGAAACGATAATACGCTTCCAACTTTTCCTGATGAATCCTGAGGAAACAATAAACATAATCCATGTTAGGAAACTCACGTGAATCAGGTGGAAGCAGTTTTACCTCTGTCCATTCTTTTTTTCGTTTTTGATATTTTTCCAGGAAACGAAACTGCGTTGTAAAAGTCTGTAGAAAATTTTGCAGGATTGGATGTAGCTGAATTTTCAAATCCAACCTTCCGCCGACAGTGAGAACGTCCTCACCGCCAAAAAGCAAAAACAAACCGCCCTGTTTGTCCGTAATCGGACAGTCTGTAGGCAAATCAAAACTCCACTCGCAGCTCTGCTCTCCTCCGGGTTGCAGTGAAAGATCTTGAGCGAGTACCAGTTCTTGCTGAATTTCCCAGCCAACATCGCCTTTTTCCTTGATCGCTTTTAATAGACCGTGCGCCAGCACCAGCTGAACCGCTTTGACATTCACGGCTGCTGAGCTCATGTTCTTGACACGCAGCTTGCCTTTAATAACACCACCTTGATCCCAGTTCTCACCCTCAACTTCAAGTTGATGCTCAAGAGGCTGTTGAAAAAATGTGCTTCTCATCTTATTCCTTTTTCATAGTCTGGGGGTTGCTTGACTCTTTAAGACAGCTGGAGTCGTTGCTGTAATATGTTGATAATTTCCTGATGGATGAGCTCAATCTCCTGCTCACCATTGATGCAGACAAAACGTTCAGGTTCTGCTGCGGACAACTCCTGAAAACCTTGCGCAACACGTTTGAAAAAACTTAATGATTCTAAATCAAGACGATCTTTTTCAACATGTTCCTGCCGGCGTTCAAGACGTGAAGCAACAGTTTCCGGTGCAATATTCAGCAGGATGGTTAAATCCGGAGAGTAAGGTTTGATGCAGTGTTCGACAATCGATTCAATACTGTTTAAATTCAAACCCCTGCCGTAACCCTGGTAGGCAACGGTTGAGTCATGAAAACGATCGCAGAGAACAATTTTACCAGCAGCTTTTGCAGGCAGGATTGAATCCTGAAGATGCTGTATCCGGTCAGCGAGATAGAGCAGCAATTCACTTTCCGGTTGAAGTTCTTCATGTTCCGGATTGAGCAGGATACTCCGTATTTGCTGGCCGATTACTGTACCGCCAGGTTGACGCGTTTTAAGCACAGAATAACCCTGTACTTTCAGCCAGTCAGTTGCTTTTTCCAGCTGGGTGCTTTTCCCGCAGCCGTCAAGGCCCTCAAAAGTAATTAATTTTCCGGAATCCATGGAATGGAAGTAAAATAATAGCAGGGAAGGGAATTATTTCTTTTTATCGTAAATTGTATAAACTTTGTCTTTGATTGCGCTGTGTGACTTTTGCGCTGCCCGAATCACAGTGTTGCACGCATGTTTGAATTCTTTTATTTCTTGAGGATTATCATGCGTTTTTTCAAAGTTTTTAAAACTCTCATAGAGGATTTCAACATCTTTTTTTAGATTTTTCTTCACCACAATTGCTTTAGGCAGATTAGTTTTCAAATCATCTTTTGATTTACAACTGAGCACTTCCTCGCCTACCAGTTTCAGGGAATCACCTTTAGATGAGACCGAATGGAATTGTTGCTGTGTCTCTTCCGGTGCCTTCTTAACAGTGTCAAGAGAAGCCCCCGCAGCGTTTCCAAATTTTACTACCGGTTTTTGCTTTGCTGATTCTGAGGCCATACTTTTGCTTAAATCAGGTTGAAAATAAAAATTTAATCTGTCCTCATTGCAGATGCTGTTCTGTCAACGAATGCTTGAGTTGTTCCTTCAATTGTTGTAAATTAGCAGGAAATTCAATTTTATGAAACTAGAAATACTATTAATTAACGTTCCTATCGAAAACCTAGCCTACTATGCTTAAAGTAAAGAAAAAAGCCAAACCAGAAAAAATTATCTTAGCAGATGATATTTACATCCTCTGGCAAGATGGTCATGAAAGTCACATAAGTTACTTTGATCTGCGTGACGCCTGTCCTTGCGCGAGTTGTATTGATGAACTCAGTGGTGAGAAAACTTTGGATTCAAATACTATCCCCAAAGATATACGCCCAGTCAAAAGTGAATATGTAGGTAATTACGCGCTTCGTGTTTACTGGAGTGATAAACATGATACAGGAATCTTTCATTATAAAGTGCTCCGGGATTTTGAAAATTCAGCCTAGTTTTTGCCCTAAACTGATTGAGAACAAACTAAAGATAAGAGGAGAAAGATGCTTCAAATAGAAGGTGATTTACTTGCAGCAGAGCTGAGAATAGCCTTTGTGGTAGCAAGATTTAATGAATTTGTCTGTGAGCGTTTGCTGGAAGGCGGGCTTGACACAGTTACACGTCACGGTGGGAGTAAAGATAAGGTGACAGTTGTACGTGTGCCGGGTGCTTTTGAGCTGCCTTTAGCAGCAAAGACACTTGCAGCCAGCGGCAAATATGACGCTGTCGTTTGTCTGGGCGCAGTGATTCGCGGAGCAACCTCACATTACGATTACGTCTGCGCAAATGCATCAAGTGGAATTGCAAGCGCTTCGCTGGAAACCGGAATTCCGGTTAGTTTTGGTCTCCTGACTACGGACACCATTGAACAAGCCATTGAACGTTCTGGTACAAAAGCTGGTAACCAGGGCCGTGACGCGACAGTCTGCGCGATTGAAATGGCACGTCTTTTAAAACAATTATCGGAGGCATAGTAACTGCATTAGGATAGCGGTACACCGGAGTAAGACCTTAATATGCACGGTTTTTCTGAATCGAGCAGCAATATCCGGTTAACCTGAAGCCGTAAGGAGGAAGATGAATTCTTCGCTTAAACATATAGTTTTGCAGTTGGAAGACTTGACTCAGCAAGACATTTCAATAGATCTAGGACTGGATCTGTTGGAGTCATCGGCAAAGACTCGCAGGGACGTGATCATGATCAACGTTATGCGTGACTCTTTAAACGAGATGTTAGTTGAGGAGCGTCAGTGCCATATTTTGTAAAGCCTGTAGGGTGAGGTCTTAATCTCGCCCTATGCTAAACTTAGCATAATTGCTCAAGCTTTTTTCTCCTTTACCTACCGTCATTGACGGATCCGGCTTTTCTGCCAACTGTTTTCTTTCCTGCTTTAACTAAGCTCTGATTACAACAAACAAAAAAAATGTTTGAGGTAATTGCCTTTGATGCCGATGATACCCTTTGGCATAATGAATCTATCTTCACGATGACCCAAATAAAGTTCCGTGAAATGCTTTCGTCTCATGGACAGGAAGTTGTTGATCAAACTTTATATACGACACAGATAAAGAATCTGCAGCATTTTGGTTATGGCATAAAAGGTTTCATCCTTTCCATGATCGAAACTTCCATCGAGTTGACTGCTGGTGAAGTAAGCGGACATGAAATTCAGCAGATTCTGGATTTTGGACGTGAGATGTTAGCAGCCCCGATTGAATTATTACCGCATGTTCGTGAAGTGGTTGAAGAACTTTCCCAAAAATATTCCCTGTTGTTGATCACCAAAGGTGATTTGATTGATCAGGAAACAAAAATTGCCCGTTCCGGATTGGCTGAATATTTTGATGCAGTTGAAATAGTGAGTGACAAAACTACAGAAGTATACAGTAAAATCCTCAAGCGTCACAAAATTGAGACTTCACGTTTCATGATGATTGGAAATTCAATGCGCTCCGACATTGTACCAATTGTGCAGATTGGCGCGCAGGCGGTTCATGTACCTTATTTGTCAACCTGGGAGCATGAACAGGATCATCCTCCTGTGGATGCTGAACATTATACTGAATTGAAACACCTCGGTTTACTGCCGCAGTTGATCAGGGAAAAAGGATGAGTGCACCATTACTGAAAGGACTTAAAGTCGCGCTGGTGCACGATTGGTTGACTGGAATGCGTGGTGGAGAAAAGTGTCTGGAGGTGCTTTGTGAACTTTTCCCGGAGGCAGATTTATACAGCTTAATTCACCAAAAGGGAGAGCTGTCTCAGACAATTGAAGCAATGCCGATCAGCACATCTTTTGTGCAGAAGCTGCCTTTTGGTTTAAAAAAATACCGTCATTATCTGCCTCTTTTTCCTCTGGCGATCGAGCAGTTTGATTTCAGTGATTACGATCTGATTGTGAGCTCGAGCCATTGTGTGGCAAAGGGTGTCAGGCACGATGAATCGGTTTATCATATCTCTTACGTTCACGCGCCGATGCGTTATGTCTGGGATCAGTTTAACACCTATTTCCGCCAGCCCCGTACTTCTTGGCCTGTCAGAATTGGCGCAGAATTAATGCGTCCTTATTTGCAGCGCTGGGATCGTAATACAGCGAAACGCGTAGACACTTTTCTGTGTAACAGCGATAACATACGTAAAAAAATTCTAGAGTATTATGGTCGTGAATCACAGGTTATTTATCCGCCGGTTGATCTTTCACGCTTTAAACCCGGAGATTCAAAAGCAAATTATTATCTGATGGTAGGTGCTTTTGCTCCGAATAAACGCGTGGATTTAGCGATTGAAGCTTTCAATCAACTCAAACTGCCGCTTAAAATATCTGGCAGCGGTCAGGACGAAGAATACTGCAGATCGATTGCTGGTGAAAACATTGAGTTTCTGGGTGCTCTTTCAAATGAAAAACTGTTAGAATTATATCAGCAGGCACGGGCTTTAGTTTTTCCGGGAGAAGATGATTTCGGTATCACACCGCTGGAAGCGCAAGCCTGCAACACTCCGGTGATTGCCTTTGCTTCCGGAGGTGCATTGGAAACCGTAACTGAGCAGACGGGTATTTTTTTCGCAGAGCAAAAGGTAGAAGCGCTTATTAAAGCAGTAGAGGAAATGGAACGCAGTTGGAAGAGTTTTGCTCCGGAAGCATTTCAGCGGCAAATGTCCCGTTTTGGCAGAGGGCATTACAAAGAACAAATGGCGCATGCCATTGAATTCGGTTATCAACAATGGAAGACAGGATTTTGAAAAAGTATTTAAATCTTCTTTATTGCATTACATTCAGTTTGATCCTGCTGTTGTCTGCAGCAGGTATGGGTGCGTCTACGGCTCATGCTTTTTTTGAAAATCAGGCACGTTACGCGTTTGAACAGCGTTGGCTGCCAATGCTGAGTGATGAATCTCCGCAGAAACGATTTCAGGCAATGCGTGCTTTTTTGGCTTATCCTGCGTGGGGTTTAGCTGTCCTGCGAAATACGCTCATGAATGCGGAAACTGAAAATTTGAACTGGCAAATTGTAATGCTGATTGGCATGTTGGGTGAGCCGACAGATATACCGCCTTTGTTAAAAATATGGCGTGAACAGCAGGATCCTCAACGTTCAGCAGTCTGGCTGGGTGCAATGCAACGGCTGTACTGGAAAAACCGGATTTCAGGCGGTGCAGCTCCAAAACTGACCAGTCTGACACTAAATTATCTTGAAAAAGATCCAGCAGTTGAGACAGAAGAAAAGAATGCCGTGATACAGTTCAAGATGGACAATCCTGCACGGTCGCCACTTTTTATCCGCGTGAGCGCTCATTTCTGGAAAACACCTATCCAGGAAGAACTTCCCTCAAAATATTTTTGGCTGCCTGCAGGCGGAAAAATAGAAGCAAATCTGCAGACTCTGTTTTCAGCGGTTGAGCATACGGATGATGTTCGTCTTGATTTTCGTGTCTGGGAAGTAGGCCGCGCCAAAGAGTTACTGCATCAGACTATCAATATCACGCCTCCCCAAAAACCGACTGCCCCAAGCGGTAAATAAAACCCTGCCTGAATTTTCGCTGAAAATAATTAAAGTGGTTGAAAAATTATGACTGCGCCAAAACTCCTGAACTAATTGTTTGTCAGCTCGAACTAAGAGAGAGATCGTAATAATATCAGCACTTAAGATAAAATTAATTTCTCTTTTTATCAGCTATGACACGTTTTTATGATTTGATGCTTGTTCATCAAAAATAATTTATTTTTCGGCTTAATTGTAGATTTCACTTGAAATAGTACTAGTTAGGTGCTAGTTTAAGAAAACTTACAAAAAGGGAGGCTATGCTAAAATTATCAAAAAAGACTGATTACGCGATTATTTTGCTGACACATCTGGGTGAGCAGGAATCTCCAGTGAGTGCGCAGGAAGTAGCCACTTTTTATAAACTGCCTTATCCCATGGTGGCTAATATTCTGAAACAACTGGTTTCTTCCGGATTGATAGAATCAACCCGCGGACAGCGTGGTGGTTATGTATTAGCACGATCTGCGGAGGAAATTAACTTGTCTGAAATTATCCGGATCACTGACAGCACTTTTGAACTAGTAGAATGTGTTCATGATGAGGATTTATGTAAAGTACATCAGAGCTGTCCAACTCGACGGCCGCTGATTGCTTTACATCAGAAAATTCAGCAGTTTGTTGAAGAAACAACATTAGCCTCGATTATTGAAGACGCGCAAACAAACAACTTTAGAGTAAAGGACTCTTCTTATGAAACTGCCCATTTATCTTGATTACAACGCTACCACGCCCGTTGATCCATTAGTAGTGGAGGCGATGATGCCGTTTTTCACAGAATCATTTGGAAATGCCGCCAGTCGGAATCATGCCTTTGGCTGGCAGGTTGAACAGGTAGTGGAGGATGCACGTGAATCTATCGGTAAGGCGATAGGCGCAGGCGCCAAGGAAATTGTTTTTACCAGTGGCGCTACTGAATCCGACAATCTTGCAATTTTAGGGGCTGCAGAATTTTACCAAAAGAAGGGCAAACATATCATCACAAGTCCAATCGAACACAAAGCAGTGATTGATCCATGTCACGCTTTGGAACAGCGTGGTTACGAAATCACCTTTCTTGATGTAGATAAAGACGGTTGCATCGATCTCAAACAACTGGAAGAATCGATCCGCGAAGATACCATTCTGGTTTCACTGATGGCGGGAAATAATGAAATCGGTACACTTAATCCTCTCAGCGAAATTGGTGAAATCACCCGTGCAAAGGGCGTGCTGTTTCATACAGACGCGACACAGGGTGTAGGAAAAATCCCTATAGATGTGGATGAGATGAAGATTGATCTTCTTTCGATGTCAGCACACAAACTTTATGGACCAAAAGGTATGGGTGCACTGTATGTCCGGCGTAAAAAACCGCGTGTCCGTTTGTCACCAATCATGTTCGGCGGAGGCCATGAACGTGGTATGCGTTCCGGAACTTTGAATGTGACCGGGATTGTCGGTTTTGCAAAAGCACTTGAATTGTCAATGGCGGAAATGGCAGCAGAAGCAGAACGTTTGACAGGATTACGGCAAAGACTTTTTGACCGTTTGACTGCAGAATTGGATTATATTTTTCTTAATGGACATGCTACTGAACGTTTGCCGAATAACCTGAATTTGAGTTTTGGCTATGTTGAAGGCGAAAGTTTGATGATGGGCGTCAGTGAGCTGGCGGTTTCTTCCGGATCAGCTTGTACTTCATCCAGTCTGGAACCTTCTTATGTTTTACGTGCGTTGGGAGTAGGCGACGATTTGGCGCATTCTTCCATCCGTTTCGGTATGGGACGTTTTACCACAGTAGAGGAAATTGATTATGCGGCAGAGAAGATGATAGTTGCAGTCAAACGTCTACGCGAAATGTCACCGCTTTATGAAATGGTTAAAGAAGGTGTGGATTTATCAACTGTACAATGGGCATCCCATTGATCAGCAAAATTTTATTTTTCATAAAAAAGGAGCAAAATGGCTTAC
Source organism: Deltaproteobacteria bacterium (assembly GCA_018645085.1). Lineage (GTDB taxonomy): Bacteria > SAR324 > SAR324 > SAR324 > NAC60-12 > Arctic96AD-7. The sequence goes on along the minus strand of JABGPG010000065.1, from coordinate 2,914 downwards.
AGTGAAAAAGTTATAGATCATTACAGTGAACCCAGAAATGTTGGAAGTCTGGATAAAAGTGACCTTAATGTCGGTACCGGACTGGTAGGCGCACCGGAATGCGGAGATGTGATGAAACTGCAGATTCAAGTTGATCCGGAAACAAAGCAAATTATCGATGCAAAATTCAAAACTTTTGGTTGCGGATCTGCAATCGCAAGTTCAAGCCTTGCTACAGAATGGGTCAAAGGCAAGAGCATTGACGAAGCAATGTCGATTCAGAACACAGAAATTGTTGAAGAACTTTCGCTGCCTCCAGTAAAAATTCATTGCTCGGTTTTAGCAGAAGATGCGATTAAAGCCGCAATTTCTGACTACAAAAGCAGAAACGAAGGCTGATTTGTAGCGTAGATATTTTAAAACCAAGCTATGGCTTTTGATCAACCTGCCTGTCATACGTGCGAGTCCACTTTGGTTTCGCGTCTTTTTTGTTTTTCCTGCAATGCTCTCCAGCCTTTTCCTCGTGAAATAGACTTTTTTGAAGTGCTGGGTTTCCCTGTCAGCTTTGAGTTAAAATCAACGGAATTGGAGGAACGCTATCAGGAGCTTTCTCTGGAACTTCATCCGGACTTTTACGGTTCGGCTCCAGAAGCAGAAAAACTTTTAAGCGAAACTGCCTCCGCCATTTTGAATACAGCGTACAAAACTCTTTGCGAACCTACTTTACGAGCGAGTTATTTATTACATTTGCAGTCAGCAAAGCAGAAGTTGGATGAGCGTTCCCTGCCGGAGGGGTTTTTAGCAGAAATGTTTTTTCTGCAGGAAGAACTGGATGAACTGCTGGATTCCGGAAACGCAGTTGAATTGTCCAAACTGCGTGATGATCTGCAAAACAGGAAAACAGATATTGAAGCAGACTATGCGCCGCTGTTCAAAAAACATGAAGAGCAACCGGAAGATTCCGGAATACTCCAGCAACTGCAAACCCACTTGAACGCGGAACGTTATTTACGACGCCTGCTTGAGCGCATTCCGGCAACGGATTAGTAGCCCTTAGCAGCTTAAAACACACCACAAATTCACAAAAAATGGAACGCATAATAGGTATTGATCTGGGCACAACGAACAGTTTGTGCGCAACTGTTTTTGATGAAGGCCCCGAAGTAATCGGCGAGGGTGATAATTCGGTGACACCTTCAGTTTTGTCACGTATCGATTCCGGTTGGCTGGTTGGACAGGAAGCACAGCAGCGCAGAATTTCTAATCCGCAAAATACCGTTTTTTCCATAAAACGTTTGATGGGACGTGACCTTGAAGAACTTGGAGAGCTTGTCAATGAGTTACCGTATCAAATTGTAGAAGCAGAACGTAAATTACTTAAAGTCCGGATAGGCGAAAGTGAGCCTTATCTAGATTTTACGCCACAGGAATTATCTGCGGAAATATTAAAAAAAGTAAAACAGCGTGCTGAAGCAGCACTCGGTGAAACTGTTAAGAAAGCTGTCATCACTGTTCCTGCATATTTTGATGACGCACAGCGGCAGGCCACACGGGCCGCAGCAACCATTGCCGGACTGGAAGTGGCGCGTATTATCAATGAGCCGACTGCTGCAGCGATTGCTTATGGACTTGATGAAAAACAGGATCTGCAAAAAGACGGTCATGTTGCTGTTTACGATTTAGGCGGTGGGACTTTTGATATTTCCATCCTCAAACTCTCCGGAAAGATTTTTAAAGTGGTTGCCACCCACGGTAATACTCAACTTGGTGGAGATGATTTTGACCAGGCGCTGGTGGAAATTTTGAAAAAGAGAGTTCTGCAGGAACACACGCAGGCACAGTTTGAGGATCCGGAGTCAAAGCAAATTTTAAAAAAAACTGCTGAATCAATCAAAATTGAACTCAGTCTTTCTCCGGAAACTGCATACACTTTGGATTTCCCAAAACAGGGTATTTCTTTTACGGATAATTTTAAAGTAGAAGATTTTGAGTCATTGATTTCTCCGCTGGTGGAACAGACTCTGGAAAGTTGCAAACATGTGCTGCAGCAGGCAAAACTTTCTTTAGAGCAGATAGACGAGGTTGTACTGGTCGGTGGTTCTACAGTAGTTCCGGGAGTACGCAGGAAGATTGAAACTTTTTTCGGACGCGCTCCGCATGTGGCGATTGATCCATACAAAGTAGTTGCAATCGGTGCGGGAATTCAGGGGCATTTGCTGGCCGGAGGACGACGTGATTTTTTACTGCTAGACGTGATTCCACTGGCCCTCGGTATTGAAACTTTGGGTGGAACATTCAGTAAAATTATCACTGGGAATACAACTATTCCAATTGAGGAAAGTGAGACATTTACTACAAATGTTGATGACCAGACTTCGATCGATGTTAATATTTATCAGGGGGAGCGTGAACTAATCAAGGATTGCCGTGCGCTTGGTCAGTTTAAATTGCGTGGTATTCCGCCCATGAAAGGTGGTTTGCCGCTGGTGGAAGTGATGTTCCGTGTTGATGCAAACGGAATTCTTACTGTTTCCGCCATCGAAAAACGCAGCGGAAAAAAGGCAGAAATTGAGGTCATCCCATTTCACGGTTTGACGCAATTTGAAATAGAGAGAATCATGGAAGATTCCTTTGAACACGCAATTGATGATTTTAATGAACGTCAATTAATTGAATTTCGCCTAACCGCGGAACGTGTTTTTCAGGGAATTGAACAAAACTGGAATGTCGCGGAAAGCTCTTTAAGCCAAACGGAACTGGACAAAATACGCCAGCAAATGGAAGTCGTCCGCCAAAGTATTAAAGGACAGGATTCCCAGGCACTCAAAGCACAACTGGATGTACTGGGTGAGCTAACCCGTCCTTTAGCTGACACTGCGATGGGACGTTCTATTTTGTCTGAATTACAAGGCGCAGGCGGGGCTGACTGAAAATA
>JABGPG010000100.1 GCA_018645085.1 Deltaproteobacteria bacterium | reverse complement strand
GACATAAATTCTTTGCTGTATCCGGCAGCACGCAGTTTATCAAGTCCGGCTTCAGTGAATTCCTGGTATTTACCACGCAGGTCTTCCGGAAAAGGAATGCTTTCGATTTCACCGCTTCCGTGGAGGCTTTGTAGAGTAGAGGCAATATCCTCAAAACTACGCGCTTTTCCGGTACCGGCATTGAAAATTCCGCTGGTTTTAGACTCGTAGAAATGCAGATTGATTTTCACTGTGTCAGCTACATGAATAAAATCCCGGCGGAAATGTCCGCTGCCTTCAAAAAGCTTCATCTTGCCTGTTTCCTGCAGCTGATGAAAAAGATGGAAAGCGACCGATGCCATGCGACCTTTATGATTTTCCTGCGGGCCATAAACATTGAAGTAACGCAGTCCCAAAACCTGACTTTTAACTTGCGGTAAGACGCGGCGCACATAATTATCAAAGGCAAATTTGGAAAATCCGTAAACATTCAACGGATATTCCGCTTCACGTTTTTCAACAAAACCAGCATCACCGTTACCGTACACTGAAGCACTGGAAGCATAAAGAAAATCGATGCTGTTTTCCAGACTATAGTTAAGCAGGTTTTTAGAGTATTCGTAATTGTTGGACATCATGTATTTTCCATCCTGCTCTGTAGTCGAAGAGCAGGCACCTTGATGAAAAATCGCGCTCACGTTTTTAAACTTGTTGAGTTTCTGTAAAAATTCATCTTTATCGATGTAATCCGCAATGGAAAGACTGTTCAGATTGAGATGCTTTTCCGCATTACTCAAATTATCGACCACAAGAATATCTTCTTCTCCGGCCTCATTCAGTCCTTTGACAATATTACTGCCGATAAATCCGGCTCCGCCCGTAACAACGATCATGCTTGCTCCATAATTAAATTGACAATAGCTGTGGTGGATTTTCCTTCAACAAAACTAACAACCTCCACCCTTCCTCCATTTTTTGTAACAGTTTCATAACCGACAATATCCTCTGCGATATAGTCTCCGCCTTTTACCAGCACATCCGGAAGCACAGTTTCTATTAAACGCGCCGGAGTTTCTTCATCAAAAATAACAACGCAGTCAATGGCAGCAAGCGCACTTAGTAATAAAGCACGATCTGCCTGTGACATGATTGGACGGCGCAGTCCTTTTAGTTTGCGTACAGACGAATCAGAGTTCAGCCCCAGGATGAAGATATCAGCAAATGCGGCTGCAGTCTGCAAATACCTGATGTGGCCGGCATGCAGCAAATCAAAACAACCGTTGGTAAAAACCAGACTCCGGCCTGCTTTCCGCCAGTTACGGACTTGTTCCGCAATTTCGGAGAAAGCTGTTATTTTATAATCAGTAAATGTGTTTTCTGCAGTCATCTGTTTTTATGTCTAAGTTTGATCGCTTATTTTAGCATAACAACCTCTTGAAAACGAATTAAAAATGCTGGAGAAGGTTTGTAAAACAAAAGAATTAAATAGTACTATTTAGGCACTGATGCTGAGTTTGACTTGCAAGAATATCAAAAATAAAATCTAATAAAGGGTTATTTATTACCACAAATGCAGACATCACAAAAATAAAACAAAAAACAGGACTCAGATGATTCAGGAATTAAGAGAATATTCAAATAACATTTTTTTCAAACTTCTCATGGGAGTTATTGCAGTAACCTTCGTCTTATCGTTTGGAGTAGGCGGTTTTTTTGGTGACCGCAAGGAAGTTGTGGCGAAAGTCAATGACCAAGAGATTTTACTCAAAGAGTACCGAGAAGCCTATCAAAACCGGCTGGGTGCTTTGCAACAGCAATTTGGAGAAAATGCAGAACAATTCGCGGAACAGCTTAATTTACGGCAGCAGGTTTTCAATCAACTGATTGACCGGCATCTACTCTTGACTGACGCAGCGGAACTTAATTTGGTAGCGACTGATTTAGAACTTCAGGATTATATCCGCAAGCAGCCCTTTTTTCAACAAAACGGCCAGTTTGATTATGACACATATGAAACAGTTTTGAGTCAAAACAGGATTGTACGTCACGAATATGAAGCGTCTTTGAGAGCAGACATTCTACTGACCAAAAAACAACAATTGCTGGGAACAGGGCTGGTAATTTCTGACAACGAAGTTGAACAGACTTTCCGCAGAAATTTTGAGAAAATTGAAGTTGAGTATGTATATTTTGATCCGCAGGTTTTTGTTGAAAAAACTACTGCAGAAGACGCAGAGCTCCGAAAATACCTGCAGGATAATCCTCAGAATTTTCAAACACTGAATAAGTTCCGCATGGAATATTTCACAATTTCTGCAGACTACTACCAGGACAATGTAAAAGTTCGGGAACGTGAAGTACGTCGTTATTACAAAAAATACACGGATAATTATGTTACTCCGCCGGAAGTCAAGGCACGTCATATTCTGCTCAAACTAGTTCCGGACGCTCCTGAAAATGAACAACAGGAAAAACGTGAACAGCTCAACAAATTACTTGCTGAAATAAAGGCAGGATCTTCATTCGAGGAACTGGCAAAAAAACATTCCGAAGATGGAACATCTGCTGACGGCGGTGATTTGGGTTGGTTCAAACCCGGCGAAATGGTACCAGCTTTTGAATCCGCAGCTTTTGCTCTTGAAGCAGGGCAAGTGAGTGAAATCGTGCAATCTCCTTTTGGACTGCATCTGATTAAAGTCGAGGAACGCAAGGACGAAATCACAAAATCTCTGGATGAGGCACGTGAAGAAATAACACTCATCCTCGCCGAAAGTCGTGCGCAAAAACGGCTGGAGGAAGATCTCGACCGCTTAGCAGGACTCGCTGGTGAAGCATTTACGGACGAAGCACAGAAATTGAACAGAGAGGTTCTTAACGCAGAATGGTTTGACCGTACAGAAGTCATTCCCGGACTAGGCTCCGCCGCCGCGCTTGTGCCGGAACTGGTGAGTCGTAAAGCCGGTGAAATGGGTGTCTGGAAACGTAATCCTGTTTTGGGTCATGTAATCTACCGTCTCACTGAAACAAAAATTCCGGAGACACGACTTTTTGAAGATGCAAAGGAAGATGTATTTAAGGCAGTGCGTTTGGAAAAAGCAAAAACTGTTGCCCTCGAAAGTGCCAAAAAAGCTTTAACTCAACTTGAGGCAGGTACAAAATTAAATAAGCTTGTTAAAAAACATGGACTCAAAACCGAAACACTGGAATTTACTGCAAACACAAGATTCCTGCCAAACATTGGTGACAATACTGAGTTCCGTAAAGTCGGTTTGCATTTGAATGAAAATTCGCTTTTTGGCTTAAGCATCGATGGGAACAGAGCTGATCTGATTCTATTCAAAAAACGTAGTTTGAGCGAAGATAAAGCGCTTGAGCAAAAAGATAAAGTCAGAGCACAACTGCTCCAGAATATGCGGCAGGCACTGCTCAGTAAAGAGTTGAAACGTTTACGTGACTCTGCAACTATTGAGGTAATTAATCCGGTGTTCGGTACACCAGGTTCTTCATGATTTTAGACTTTTGACTGATCACTGTTCATTGAGCATTGTACATTGATCACAGACAAATGATCATTGACGAATGCCCCGCCTTCACTATTCAAACCACTTAGAAAAGCTGATTGTGCCGCTGGCACATGAACTTGACAAAAGGGATCCGTTTGACACTGCGGATATCGTGGTGCCGAATTTCAGTCTGGAAAAATGGATCTCGCTCAAACTGGCGCAAATCAGAGGAATTGCCGCAAATCTGCGTTTCATCACGCTGGAAAAAGCAATCAACGAAGGGCTCCAGAATAAACTGAGTGAACGCCACTATGCTCTACTTAAACCGGAAACCATCCAGTGCCTGCTGCTGGAAGTTTTACGGGAAAAGCTGGCATCTTCCGATCCCCTCTGGCTGCCCGTACGCAGCTATCTCGCACCCCAAACTTTTATACGTCCGCAAGCACGCGAACATCGAATCTATCAACTCGCAGGCCGACTAACACGTTTGTTTCTGGAATATGAATTTTCCCGCAATGACGAACTGTTGACTCCATGGCTGTCAGGACAAAATGCGATTGATCCCGATCCTCTTGGAGCAGAAAGTTGGCAAAGAGCGCTCTGGACTGAAATCTTTGGTCCGGAAGGCAAATTAACACGGCACAATCTCAACGCGCGTCATTCATCATCAGCAGACTTTCAAGCGGAACTTTTCAGTCTAACCCAGCTTTCCCGTATTTGTCAGCACAAAGCAAATCCGCAAAACGCTAGTCCCTCAATAGAAAACGACAAAGCGGCAAAAGCTCCGCTGCATGTTTTTGGCGTTTCATATCTCTCACAGTTTCACCAAAAAGCCCTCACTGAGCAACTGGCGCATGTACGTGATATTCATGTCTATGCGCTGAATCCGTGCATGGAATTCTGGGAAGATGTGCAAAGTCTTGGTGAGTCAAAAGCCGCTAATCTGAGAGCATTAGCAGCCGAGCGTCAACGATTTAAAAAGAAAACGGCTTTAACTGAGACAGAAATTGTACTCGGAGAATTATTACAGGATGAAGAGGACAATCCATTTTTACAAGCCTGGGGACGTCCCGGACGTGAGAATATCAGGTTGCTGAACCAATGGACTGACTGGAATTTTACCCCATGGTTTGTAGAAGCAGATTCTGTTGAAATAACTACGGAAGGTACAGAAAATCCGCAGCACAATGTGCTGAGTCAATTACAGGAAGATATTTTGTTCCGGGAACCACGCCGTGTCAAATCCCTCGAATTGGAACAGGACGACAGCCTGATGATTCTAGCCTGCGCGAATCCGCGGCGGGAAGTTGAAGCGGTGGCAAGTTTGATTTGGGACTGGATTCGGCGTGATCCGGATTTAAAACTCAATGAATGTGCCGTGATTGTCCATGATATGGAGCGTTATCAGCATGAAATTGAACAGGTTTTTGAAAGCATTCACAATTTACCGTACCATTTGATTGACGGAGCCAGCGGCAGTGCGGGCCGTTTGGAAGATGCAGCAACGGCACTTTTAGCTTTATGCTTCACCGAATACAGCCGGCGGGATTTATTCACTTTGATCAATAACCCCTGTTTTCTGGGAAAATTTGAAGACAGCGCACCGGCTGGAAAAAACACCTTGGGTGAGCCTCTGCAAATTGAAAAATGGCTGGAGTGGGCGGATGAACTTAATGTTTTTTACGGTATCGACAATGAGTCTCAGCAGGCGCAGGGCTATCTCCATTTAGAGCAGGACATCTACCACTGGGAACAGGCTTTTCGGCGTTTGACTTTAGCAGAAATGGTGACAGCTCCTGCAGAGACAGGGATCTTATCGATTGCAGAACAACAAATAGCACCAGCGAAACTTCCGGATGAGTGGAGTGAGGAAGCAGCGCGCTTCATGCTGATATTACGTTCCTTAATTGCCGATACACGCGACCTGCCAAAGTGGAAAATGAGCGGAAAAGAGTGGGGCGAATATCTGCAGATTTTACTTAAAACTTACCTCAAACCGCTTGAGCAGGCAGACGAGGAAGCTTTCCAGAATTTACTGCGGAATGTGCAGGCAGCCCGTTATCTGGACTTGGCTCAGGAGCATGAACGCAGTTTCAGTTTCAGTACGATTCACGAATTTTTCAAACAAAAACAGCAGTCCGGAACTTTACAGCGTGGACATTATTTAGCAGAAGGCGTGACCGTTTCATCTTTTCAGCCCATGCGGCCGATTCCTTTTAAAGCAGTATTTTTATTAGGTTTAGGTGAAGGTATGTTCCCGACACCGTACCAGCGCGACACCCTCGATTTACGGCATATTCCGGTAAAGCTGAGTCCTGCCGTGGAAGGTCAAAAGTTTCGTGAACGCCGTCTGGGTGACGTTTCGGTAACAGAACGTGACCGCTACATGTTTTTAGAAACACTGGTTTCCACGAGAAAACATCTGGTGCTGAGTTACGTCTCCCGCAACGATCGTACCGATGATGAACTCAATCCTTCATCAATCATCCAGACTTTAGTAGATGAGCTGGACAGCGGTTATTTGCAGAATAATTTTGAAAAAATTCAGCATCCGCTCAAAGCATATTCTTTAAGCTACTTTCCGGAATTAACTGATTCCGAAAGTGGAAATGCCACACCGAAAAGTTCGCTACCTAACTATGACCCGGCGGCATTCAGGCAGGCAAGAGTTTTTCGAACACGTGAATTATTTGAGCAGGAATTTTCCAACACCGGAAGTTCCGCTGGATTTCAACGGATATCTCCGGAGTGGCTTTCTCCGGAAGTAATTCAAGTCATCGCCGAAAACGATTTCCATCCGGTTGTTCCGGAAAGCAGTACGAAAAATAATAATCATCCTGTTTCCTTTACGCGGCTGAGAAAATTTCTCGAATCACCGCTGCAGTCAACCGCAACTCAGCTGCTGCGCCTTGATGAAGATGAGGAGGAGCGAGACGATAAAATAGACGAACCTTTTGTACTGGAGCGCCTCAGTGAGTGGTCACTGCTCCGGAAAGTATGGGACAATGCCCTAACACTTCCGCAAAACAGTCCACGCTCTGCAGCACAACCGGAGTGGGAGGAACTTTATATCTTGCAGGCGCAGCGGATGGAACTGGAAGGTGAAATGCCGTCCGGAATTTTCAAGGGAGCAATGCAGACAAGGCACCTCAGAATTCTTAACAGCTGGCAGAAACAACTCTGCGCAGCACTGAAAGTTGACTGGCCTCTCCTGAAGAAAAATCTTCGTCAATATCATTTAGGCCCTGTTCCGGAAGGTACTTTTGATTCCGGATTGACTGACTCACATCAGCTTTTTCCAGCACTCTGTATCGAAAATGAAAATTCTGCAGAGTCAGAAACAAAAATAAATGAGACAAAATTTTACGGAAAGACCGAATGGTGGTATACTGATGAGTCCGAAAACTGGCAGGTAATTTATCTCAGCGAACGTGAGAGCAAGGAGAAAAGCTGGCTGCGTCATTTTTTAGATGTGCTGATTTTACGTGCGGCTGATTTGTTGCCGGAAAATGCAAAAGTAAGCGGTTTGTGCATTGCTGCGGAAGGCAAACTGAAATCAAAAACGATCCGACTTCCTGCTCAACAGCAGGCGCGGGATTATCTGTTTAATTTGCTGCAGGAGATGAATGCAGAGAACGCGGCAGTCCTGATGCCGATTGAATCCGTGCTTGAAATTGCAAAGGAAAACTTGAACTCAAGTACTTACAACCAAAGATTTACGGAGTGGATGGACAACAAACTGAATTCATCCAGAGAAATCAAAGGCATCAGTTCAGAGTACGGCCCAGTCAAATATATAAAAGACGCAGCTTACCCGGAAAATCCATATCAACTGATGAATCGGCGCTTTCAATTATTTTTTGAAACATTTTCGGTTTGAGTCTTTAAAAGCAATTAATGGAAAAACATCTCAAACAAATGCAGACTTTACTGGAAGCAGGCACACCGTTTGTTACAGTAACTTTGGTGGAGGCCAAAGGTAGCACTCCGCGTGCGCAGGGAGGAAGGATGCTCGTCACCGGGGAAGGCTTGAATTCCGGAACTGTGGGCGGAGGGCTGGTTGAAGCGAAAGCACTGGATTTTGCTCTGGACTTTTTAGCGGAATCCAAGCTCAATGAACAAACAAAATTTGTTCAGTGGAATCTCAACCGTGACGCAGGCATGAGCTGCGGAGGTTCGGTTAAATTGTTTTTTGAACGTTTCCATACCAACATCTGGGAAATTGTGATTTACGGTGCAGGACACGTCGCACAGGCGTTGATTCCGCTGCTCTTGACTTTAGAAAGTCAACTGACTTGTCTGGACACACGGCAGGAGTGGCTGGATAAATTGCCTGATTCTCCAAAACTAAAAAAACTTTGCGTGAAGTCACTGCCGGAAACAGTAGAAAGTACAGCAGAAACTGCTTTTGTGCTGATCATGACTCAAGGTCACCGCAGTGATTTTTACATCGCTCAACGATTTCTTGCACGCAACACACAGCCTTTTTTGGGCGTAATCGGCAGTCGTTCAAAAGCTGCCACCTTACAAAGAGAACTTAAAAAAGAAGGTCTCAAAAAAGCGCTTACAGAACGTCTCGTCTGTCCGCTTGGTTTTTCACTCGGCGGTAATAATCCACAGGAAATTGCCGTCAGCATCAGCGCTCAACTGCTTTATGAGCGTGACAAACTTTATGATAAAATTCATCCACGTAACCCTCTACCTGAAAAGTCATGAACCAACTAAGCCTTAGTCTACCTGCATGGATTGCTTCATTTTTAAATGAACAGCCTAAAATTATTACAGAGCAGGAAGCACAAATGCGTTTTGTACTCGCCTTAACCGAACGTAATATCCGTGAAAAAACCGGAGGTCCGTTTGGTTCAGCGGTTTTTGAAATTGCTTCTGGAAAACTGGTTTCGGTCGGTGTTAACGTGGTGGTTCAGCAAAACTGTTCTGCTGCTCATGCAGAAATGATGGCACTGATGCTGGCGCAAAAAAAGCTGTCTAACTTTGATTTGGGCGCCGAGGGCTTTCCGGCTCACCGTTTGGTAACAAGCGGTAAAATGTGCGCGATGTGTTTAGGAAATGTTTGCTGGTCCGGAGTTAAAGAGGTTTTATCTTCCGCGGAACCGGAAGATGTAGAGAGTATTGCCGGTTTTGACGAAGGTCCAACACATCCCGATTATAATGCTCAGCTTGAGAACAGGGGAATTAAAATTATACCTGGACTACTGCGTAGTGAAGGGCAGAGGGTCTTACAACTTTATGTTGATTTGGGGGGACTGGTTTATAACCCTGAGCGCAATTAGTGAGTCAGACTTTTCGTAACTCTTCCACGATCTCAAAAAAAGCGTGAATCATGCGGGAGTTTCGCCGCTCTCTTAAACAAACTACATGAGCAGTTGTGTAAACATCCGCGTTTTTCAGCGTTAATTTCCGCAGGTCCGGATGCCACATGAACTCCTCATCGGATACCACACCAATTCCCAGTCCTCTGGAGACCGCCAACCAGACTGCTTCCCGACTGCCGATTTCCATCACTGGACTGATCTTAACTCCTGCTTTAGTTAAAGCTTTTTCAAAGGCACGCCGCGTTGTAGAACCAGGTTCACGCAAAATAACAGGCTGGTTTTCCAATTCTTCAATCCGGAGTTCCTTACGCTCCGCCCACGGATGTTCCGCATGTACAAACACAACCAGTGGTTCCTGACAAAATGGAACTGCTAACAGACGCTGATCTTCTTCCGTCTGCGAAAGTACTGCAACATCAACCTCAAAACTAAGCAGACTTTCGAGAATTTCCTGTGAATTACGGACGGTGACCGTTATTTCCAAATCAGGAAAACGTTCATGAAAAAGCGCCAGCATTTCCGTTACATGGAAAGGCCCAACTGCTCCAATCCGGAGATGCCCTGTCTTGAAACCACCTGCGCTCTGCAGTACTTCCTGTCCTTCTTTTTCCAGAATCTCCATGCGTTGGGTAACGGCATAAAGTTCTCTACCTGTCTCTGTTAACTCAACCCGGCGTCCACGTCGATGAAATAATTCCACACCGTAAAAACTCTCCAATGCCTGTACTTGTCCGGTGATGGTCGGTTGTCCCACATGCAAAACCTTAGATGCTGCAGTGAATCCGCCGGCACTGGCTACTGCGTGAAAAGAGCGGATTTGGTTATAACTGACCTGCAAAAACAGCGAACCCTGCGGTCCGGGAAAAGAATTTTCAGTTGCAGAATCGTTTTCCATTTTCGTTAGACTGAGTCTTTTAAAGGACGTTCTCCTCTTGCGAGTCGCTTGTTAATATTCAGAACAACATCAAGTAATTGATCTAAAATGTCAATCACATAATCCACGTCGGCTTTATTAATGATTCCATACTACCTTTTTTTTAAACAGCAGTTGGGTATTGGAGCAATTTTTTACAGCCGGATGATGCACAAATCTCACATCCAGGGCATAGAGAAAGTCTTTAGATTGGAGAAGCTTTTCATGGCTTCCATCACGCCTTCTTTGTAACCCAAACCAGAATCTTTGATTCCTCCAAAAGGTGACATTTCAATACGGTAACCAGGTACTTCCCAGATATTAACTGTTCCATGGTTGAGCTCATTGATAAATCTGGTAACATCATCAAGTCGATTAGTACAGACTCCCGAAGAAAGACCAAAACTAGTCCCGTTTGCTATCTTAATGGCATCATCGATATCTTTGATTCTGATGATGGGAATTGCAGGGCCGAAGGTTTCTTCCATAACCAATTCGCAATCCCATGGTACATGATCAAGCACAGTAGGATGGAATAATGCGCCTTGGCGTTCATTCCCATAGAGTTTCTCTGCACCTAAAGAAACAGCATCCTTGACCCGCTTTTCAAAAAGTATTGCGGAAGACTCATCGATAACAGTTCCTACATCAGTTTGAGGATCGGCAGGGTCTCCACAAACAAGTTTTGAGGCTTTCATCACAATTTTTTCCACCAGAGCATCCGCTATGGATTCTTCCGCCAGGATTCTTTTGACAGCAGTGCATCGTTGTCCAGAATTTTTTGTTGCACCAGCAACTGCAAGGTTGGCAGCACGTTCCAAGTCCGCATCATCCATAATTATTAGGGGAGCATTTCCACCAAGTTCTAAGACTGTCCGGCGGTATCCCGCTTTTTCTGCAATGAATTTTCCGACTCCTACACTTCCTGTAAAAGTAATTAGGTCAATATGGGGGTTAGTAATCATAGCATCGCCAATATCTTCCGGAAGTCCTGTGACCACCTGAAACATTTCTGGAGGCATGCCTGCTTCTCGAAGAATTTCTGCCAGCAAAAGTGCGGTTAGTGGTGTTTTTTCAGTAGGTTTACAGACCATTCGATTATTAGTCGCAATGCTTGGAGCAATTTTATGTGCCACCATATTGAGAGGGTGATTGAAAGGAGTGATTGCACTTATCACTCCCTGCAAAGGTTCTCTCTGGGTGAATATCTTCCGCTTCTGACCATGCGGTGTAAGGTCGCAGGAAAAAATTTGACCATCGTCCAGAATACAAAGTTGTCCTGTGAGACTGAAAACATCAAAAGCACGTCCGACTTCATACAGCGAATCTTTTTTGCTGAGGCCGGATTCAGCAGTAATGAGATCTGAGACCTCATCCCGACGCGAGACCAGTAATTCTGCTGTTTTAGTTAGAATTTGTTGTCTCTCGTAACGCGTTAGTTTAGGTTGGAAATTTTTTGCAATTTCCATTGCTTGATCGACCTGTCTTTTAGAGGCTCGAGGAACAGTTCCTACTACTTTGCCATTGAACGGGTTGATAACTTCTAAACTACCTTTTTCTCCTTCAACTTTTTTACCACCAATATACATTTTTTTATCAAACATATTTTCCTCTGAATTAAACTTGAGTTCCGTTAAGAGCATATTCAAAAATTTCTCTGCTACGTAATGTCCGCTCAGCTGCACGCTTTAAATATAAATCATTTAGAGGTTCGCTTAAAATGAATGGCACATTAGCCTCATGCAGGCTACCGTGCGTACGCAAGCGGTTTCCCTTTAAAGCGCTGAGGTCATGATCTTTTTCACTTCCTCCAATTACGGTTTCCTTATCAGCAACCACTGCTAAATCTCCCTCACGGTCCAGCGGTTGCTCTAACTCTTTTGCTACATTTTCTGCTGTCCAAACCTTTTCAACACCTGCAATTGACTGCACGATTTCAGCAACTTTATTTCGATCTTGTTTTTGCTTGAGATATATTCGTACAAAACCACCTAATGCACCATGATGTCCTACAAATGCGTCCGTAATTGGACAGATCACTTTACAAGTTCCAAGACCTAATTTCTGATCCAACAAATCCTGTAACCAGATTACATTTGGTTCGCCACTTTCATTGGATTTATCACCCATTCCATGGTCAGCAGTAAGTGCGACCAATGCTCCAAGTTCCTGCAAACGTCCAAAGCGTTGATCCATTTCAATATAAAAGCGGTTTGCCTCTGCTGTGCCTGGAGCATGCGCATGCTGGACGAAATCTGTTAGTGAGAGGTAAAGCAAATCTGGTTTTTGTTCTTCCAGAAGTTTTATCCCTGCATCAAGCACGAAAAGGGAAAGTTCTGCAGAATACATATCTGGCAGAGACTGACCAACAAATTCGAGCACATTTTCAATTCCATTTTCAGCTATTGTACATTTGTCTGCATGTTGGGAGGAAAAACTAACTGAGCCTCTCGAAAGGTCCATACCTTTTTGTAATTGTTTTCTCAGTTTGTCCTTTGCAGTTATCGAAACGACTCTAGCTCCTTCACGTGAGAATTCACCCAAAATAGAACGCGATCGCAGTAATTCCGGTCCCGTCATCACGACTGGTTCCTGACTCTTTGGATCTATAAAGAAATTCCCGGAAATACCGTGTATCTTCGGTTCACTTCCGGTCACTATCGACATATTATTGGGACAGGTAAAACTTGGCATTGAACCCTGAGCTACCTGATAAAAACCTTCCTTCATGAAGCGGGCGATATTTGGTATGATCCCATCCCGTAGTCCGGCTTCAATGTATTCAGGGTCTCCACCGTCAATACAGACTAGAGCCAAGGGTTTCCTGGGCCAAGCATAGCTTATGTCATTTAATTCCATCTATTTTTCCTTAATTATTTGTTTTGCTTTTTTTGCTGAAAAGACTTTTTTGCTGCAAGTTCTGCAAGTTCACCAAAAGACTTAAAATCTCAATTT
>JABGPG010000161.1 GCA_018645085.1 Deltaproteobacteria bacterium | reverse complement strand
CCGATGCCGATGGCCTGAATGATAAAGGTCCAACTGAATGCACCACCCATCATGTTGTTACCCATGATTGGGCTGAAACTGTAAACTTCTCGTCCCAGATAATAACCCGCGAAAGGTAAAAACAGCAGAGAGACAATCGCAATAAAATTACCAACGTAGCCCATCCAATCGTAATGTGCGCGGTCTTCATCCGTCTGTGCCGTCAAAAATTTAACTGCGGCGTAAGCTCCTGCGACATAGCCGCCAAAAACGGCGTTGCCTAATATTCTGTGCAGATTGAGCGGATTCCAGAGCGGATTCCAAATCGCATCCATCAGCGTTCCGGTGAACTTCATCGTTTCCGGATCAATTCCTGAAGGACTCATCATGTAAGTTGCCCATGAATTGGAAATACCCATGATGATCAGGCCGATGATATTCAGTAAAACGCCTGCCGTGATATGAATTCCTTTGCGTTTTTTTAGACGATCCCAGGAATAATAATAAAAATAGAGAACAAAAGTTTCTCCAAAGAAAAAGAAGGCATAAATATAAAAACTTTCATGGAAGATGCCGGACATGAAAGTCATGACTTTCGGATAGAGCGTAAAAAGAGCAAAAGTCAACAATCCTCCCAATGCAGCTGTCAATGCAAAAGAGGCTGACAGTAAACGGGTGAAATCCTTGGCCAGACGGTCGTAGCGTTCCTCTTTAGTGAGTACTCCGACATATTCCACCGTCACTGCAAACATCGGTACGCCCAATACAAATGCCCCGAACATTAAATGCAGCTCAGCGATAATCCAAACGGTCGTACGTGGGTCAAATCCGAAAAAAGTTCGGTAATCAACAACATCCGCAGTTTCTGCTCCGAATACGGAAAATGCGCCGCTGATTATGCCAATTCCGGAGAGGATGAGGAATATCCAAATTCCGGAAATAGCTCTAAATGAAAATGATTTGCTTCGCAGGTCAGTCATATTAATATATATTTTGGTAACTAATTACTATAAATAATACAAATCCATCCGTATCAATCCCCCCTTTAAAGAGCATCTTCCAAACTCATTAACTGGAGGAATCTGGATTATTATTTAATTTTGATTGTGAGATTTTGAGATTCTCCGGCTTTAATCACTAAATCCTGTACAATTTCTCCAAGTTTTTCCTGCCAAATTCTCAATTTATATTTTCCGGGTGGGATATCGCTGATGCTGAATTTTCCGGACTCATCACTGAGTTCAGTGTATGGAGTTTCCGCGGCAATCCACCAGCCTCCCATCCAGGAATGAAGGTCACACTTAACCCGAATTATTCCAGGTTTTTTAATCTTCTTTTTCTTAACTTTCATTTTGGCGTTGGGCTTGATTTTTTTATTAATATTGTAAATTCCTTTGCTCACTGTGTGGAAGTTATGTCCCACATTATCACTGTTGAGTACCACACCTTTTGACTTTGGGCGCACCAAAAGTACGTGTGGAACAAAGCGACAACGATTTTGGTCATAACTAAATTTTTTGGGAATTCCCCACTTTTTCCCTTTCTTGATACCGACAATACTGACTACGGCGTTTTTGATCCCTCCAGAAGAACTGACAAGTAATTCCTCGGATGGCCGGTTACTTCCGCAAGTATCTGTATCCTTGTCCACTTTGAGCATTCGAGGTGCAGGAGCGGTTCCGTCATAGACAATCTGACCTGTCAGAGTTACACCATTTTTTACTTTTTTAAGAGCTTTGTATTTTGCTGCCTGAATCGGAAGAGTTCCCAAAAAGAACACAAAACAGAGACTTAAAATATATTTACACTTTGTCATTTGTCATCCTTAATTTTGTTGTTTGCTGCAGAAATTCATGGATGGTTACGGAGAATATTTCGGTTTTTATCCACATTATACTGAGGCTGAAATGATTTATTTTTTGCTTTTAAAGGTAAAATCATGAGTAATGGAGCCGCCGGCTGTCACCTTTATTTTCTGCTGCTGCAATCCCAATGTTGGATGCCACGCTCGTAATTTGTATTTTCCCGCTGGAATGTCTCCGATGCTGAAACTTCCATCCGCACTGGTTTGCACGACGTATGGATGATCAGCCGCAAACATCCAGGCGAACATAAAATTATGCGCTTCGCAGTTGATACGGACAAAATTGTCCCTCATGCGAGTTTTAATTTCGGCGTTGATGTCACCACTTCCTGGAGGCTGACCTTCGTTAAACATTGTCTTTTTTACAGGACGATAACGTTTTCCGGGTTTTACTCCTTTCAACTCACGGATATGGATATTATGCAAAACCGGGTCAGAGTTTTTAACAATCAGTTTGCTGCCCTTCGGTACAATCTTTAACCAGGGATTGAAATCACAATCTTTTTGATCAATCTCGTAGGTACCAGTGTCGTCTTTCCAGCCTTTACCTTTTTTCACTTTGTAGAGGTAGACCACCATGTTTTGCAATCCACCTTTTTCACCGGCTTCTACCCATTTGATTAAACGGTCCTCAGTCCCGCAGGTATCGGGATTTTTAGCAACCGCAATCCGCTCCGGATTGGGTACTTTGCCTTTCAGCAATACAGTTCCGGAAACCGACCCTCCGTTTTTAACATCAATAACTTTGTACTTGCCTGCCCCCAAAACAGGAGAGAAATATAACAGCAACCCCGCCAGAAGCAGTGAAAAAACTACTCTCATTTTTACCTTCTAAAAATATGTTACAAAAAGACCCATGGCATCGTTATTTCGGATACCATGGGTTGTGAAATAATTACGTAATGTTACGTGGAGCAAATGAGAATGAATGCTGATCTTTCTGATATGCCGAGCCTCCAAGTCGAACAATCTTACCAACACCCATCTTGTAATTATAGTTACCGCTGATTTGGTCAACCACACGCGCTTGGATGGCATTTGAGGGTTGTCGTTTGTCGAGGAAGTTCATGAACAAAACACCTTTTTTAATCGCGGGTGTAACCATCGCAATCGCTGTGACAGCGCCTTTACTCAGCTCAATCTGCCCTCTCTCCATCAGTGAGGAGAACTGGAAATCATCTCCTTTAACACCAAGAATTGTTTCCTTTTGGGCAGCTACACGTTCAGAGTAAACCATGATACGATCTCCGGATTTGATTCCACGTCTTCTGGCATCATCCGGATGAATTTCACAGTAGTTTTCCGGCCAGCGCTGTGTGATATATGGACGGCGCTCAACATCATCAAATCCAGACTGCCAGATTTCATTGATACGTCCGTTCGTCACCCACAATTCATCACCCTTTGGAGACAACCATTCCCAGAAATCTGAAAAGAGGCCCCAGGGTGATTTCATGATATTATTCTTACCAGTTTGGGAATTAAAATGGGTGAGCTTTTTATTGAACATGTTTGCACCCATCGGCCCTGTTTCGGGAAGTTCTTTCTGCGTATCATGCAGTCGTGTTGTTCCCACCAGTTCACCATTGACTCGGAAGACTGGACCTTGAATTCCGTCCGTTCCGAATTGCCGTAACCGTTCATGCGCAGTTATTCCCTTGGCGTGGGCATCGACTTTGATCATGTTGTAATCTTTGCGGTTACCCCGCGAAAAACGACATGATTCCTCAAACACATCATTCGAATTTTCCCAGTCAAAACCGTCAAAGCCCATGCGTTGTGCGAGTCGACTGATAATCCACCAGTCCGGTTTTGCTTCTCCAGGAGCGTCGTAAAATTTTGAATATAGCCGCAAGCGCCGCTCGCCGTTCGCACGCACGAAATCTTCCTCACCCCAAGTGGCAGCAGGGAAGACAATGTCCGCGAATTTTGCTCCTATCGGATCAACCAGATAAATGTCCTGATTAAAGACTACCATTCCACCGGAATCAGCACGTTTTTTCAGCGTCTCGATGATTTCCGCTGTGTCAAAAGAACGTACCTGATGCGGATTGGCAGAAACCAATTCATGGAATTTTTTCTGCAAACCTTGAGAACCGCACATTGACTGTAGCCAAGTCGTACCAATCACATGCGACAAACGTGTATGGCCAGAATAAAGCCAGCGGTCAGTATCCAACGCTCGTCTTCGTCGACCAGGTCGTTTTTCCGGCGACTTGTTTCGAGGCGTTTTACCACCACCTGTACCACCCCTCTGGTGGCCACCAAAACGGGAAATCATTTGCCCGGGTCGTCCTCCAGTTCCGGTGATAATTGCCAATGCTCCAATTGCTTCGGTGTTACCGGTGTTATTTGACCAGTAAAATCCTTTTTCAATGCCAATCGAAGTCTTTGGACGTTTACCGTTAACAGGTTTCGAGAGCCACTCTGCAGCTTTAAGGATTTTAGCTGCATCCACTCCGGATAATCTAGACGCGTTTTCCAACTCATATTCTGGTTGAGAAGTAATCCATTTTTTCCAGTCTTCAAAACCTTTAGTTTCAAACATACCCCATGTGGTACGCCACTGCCATGGAGTATTACGGGTACCCTGTCCAAATCCTGAATCAGTTTCCCATTTGTTGTTGACCCATTTTTTTATCCACTCAGAATCTTCCCAGCCATTCTCAGCAATTATCCGGGCAATCGCATTGACAACGAGATTATCCGTTCCAGGATAGAGATCAAGGTGAATTCCGCCCATCTTTTTCGCAAAAGCGACTCCAGCAGTTTCACGTGGATTGAGCATGATCACTTTCTGACCACTTTCAATCGCAGGCTTGATGTGTTGAGTAAAGAGAATGGATTTAGTTTCGTATGGATCAGTTCCGCAAATCATTAAGACTTCAGCAGATGACCAGTCTTTGTATGATGCAGCGAAATTATCAAAACCTGCATC
This sequence comes from Deltaproteobacteria bacterium, assembly GCA_018645085.1. GTDB lineage: Bacteria > SAR324 > SAR324 > SAR324 > NAC60-12 > Arctic96AD-7. The sequence continues at coordinate 8,153 of JABGPG010000161.1, read as the reverse complement.
ACGGAAGCCCGGTGTGGAACTCACATCGGCAGGTGTATCATGAAACGTAAACGCTGCGGTATTAACATGACGCCGTGCGTACTTGGTAATGGCATAGGTGTTTTCAATATACTGATACGAAAACGTTTTGACCGAATATGCATTTGCGCCATGTTTGGCAATCACATACTTGCCCACTTCTGCCGCTATTTCCAGAGCCATATCCCATGAAACCGGCATCAAGGTATCATAAATACGCAGGAGCGGACTCTTGAGACGGTCTTTTGTCGGAGTGGCAGGATTGTAGCATTTTTGAGCAATCGTTCCACCACGTACTGAAGAATCGCCATTTAGATTAACCGACTTGATTTGTTTGTCGGGCAAAATCACCACATGGTGCCGCCGTCCCTTATGCATTACAATATTATGCTGGTTTGGTGCAACCCATTCCTGCAGAACAACCACCGGAAAATCTTTACCAAAAGCATTTTGGCTAGCCTTAGGTCCACCTTCCTGACCCATCGGCCAGCGATAAACCTTGTAACCACATGCGACAACACAATAATCGCAAGCAGTAGTCAGCACCTCTGCGTCACGTGGAGGAAGAGGCACCTTGTCAGTTGGAGTGTAATATGGTGTAGACATTTTTTTCTCCTTTTATCCAATCAAGTTATTATTTCTGCCGAAGATCAGCCCCATTACGCCTACAGCGTAAATACTGTCTCCTTTGACTTCCAGTAACACCTGCGGCAAACTTTGATAAGCCTGTCCCGAAACGATAATACCGTAACGGGTCAGATCGTAAGTTGTCAGATGAAAAGGACATTGACCCAAAGTCTTATACTCAGCATTGTAAGTCCCCATCAAAGGACCTCCCTGGTGAGTACATATTGTATTGAAGGCCACCACATCCCTTTGTTTTCCAACTCCGCCACCCGCTTTCTGCCCCATCTTGAGCAGGATACAGGTAGAATTTAGACCGTCATCCGGGTAGTTAAAAGCCACTGGTTGATCGAGTTTTAAATCAGTCATTTTAGCAATCAGTTTATGCGGATATGTGGCAATGCGAGCCTCCTTTGCTTGAAGGACGCCGGGAATCTGCAACATAACTGTGCTCGTTGTGATTGCCGTTCCACTGTAAAATAAAAACTTCCTGCGGGAGAGCGTGCAACCACTTTGCTTGGCTGTTGCTTTCCCTTCTCTTGGTAAATTTTCCATGTTTCTCCTTTAGTCCATCGCTAATGGTTCATATTTTGGAAGTTTTGGAGCTTCCATAACAATTTCTTCGCCACTCAAACTTTCCAGAAACATCAACAAATCTTCTTTTTCATCATCCGTCAAGCCTAGCGGTTTGAGAATTCTTGTTTTGTTGGCAGCAAAATCGTTGGTGCCGCCGCCTTCGTTATAGAAGTCAATCACTTCATCCAAACCAAAAAATGCTCCATTGTGCATGTACGGTGCAGTGTAAAGCGTGTAGCGCAAACTCGGTGTGCGGAACTTGCCTTTATCTCGTTTTTGCTTGGTGCGGAAATATAAGCCAGGATCATCCTTCAAATTCCGGTAATCTTCTTCAGTTACACCCTTTGCGTACAATTCAAAACGGAAAGTGATTTGCTTCATTCCGTCTTCCAGCCACCCATCGTGACGTGGCACGCCCAGGTTATAAAATTTCTGATCTGAAAACAGAGGTCCGTTGTGACATTCAAAACAGTTGGCCTTGCCTTGAAAGAGCGCAAGCCCACGTTTCTCCGCCTCACCCAGCGCAGCTCCATCGTCTTTCATGTATTTGTCAAAAGGGGTGTCCCTTTGTACCAAAGTTCGCTCGAAAGCAGCAATGGCTTTCCATGCATTGTTGATCAACGGCCACTCGTCACCAAAGACATCCCGAAAACGTTCGCGGTATTCCGGAATAAAGGCCAAACGTGCTTCCATCACATCATCTTCTCCATTTCCTGCTACACCGCCCTTTGCGGCGGAAGGAGCTTGTGCTTCGAGTGATTTTGCGGCACCAGCCCAAAACAACTTACTGTAATATGCAGAGTTAACTATCGTTTGACTACTGCGCCAATGTACAGTAGCCGGATAACCTCGACTAATCGGTGCCGCGAATGACCATCCTTCTTTCGGACTGTGACAGTCCGAACAGGCGATTGATGCATCACCGCCAAGACGTGGATCAAAGAAAAGCATTCTACCGAGTTCGATTTTTTCCGGAGTTTGCTTATTATCGAGCTGCACCGGCACCGGACCCAATGCGTCAAGCGGTGCGTCCTTGTCAGGATCACCTTCGGCCAAAAGCAAAGTTGGCAAAAACATTCCTACCAACACTACGGCCAAATACTTTTTAATTGAATTTTTCATCTATTCTCCTTCAATTTTTAACAGTCAGCCAATTCGGAATTGGATAGTATTTTTGCGAAATACTCTCGCCATAGACGTGTTCAGGTCCAGTCAAGGGATCACCTGAAAGTGACTCCAGAAAAGCCACCAGGTTCGCCTGCTCCAGAGCCGAGAGGCCCAGAGGTTTCAGCCTCGTATCTTTGTTCGGATCCTTGCCACCACCATTGTTGTAAAAGGCTACCACATCTTTGAGAGTGGCCAGCATCCCGTTGTGCATGTAAGGTGCAGTCTGTTTTAATTCCCTCAGAGTTGGGGTAAAAAACTTACCCATATCACGTCCATCGGAATAGTGATTGATCACATGAGCACCTGGATCACGGCGAAGATTCATAAAATTTTCGTTGCCCATGAACATGTTGAAGGCTACAAAAGTAATATGCCGTAAAGGTTCACGGAAAATATCTTTGTTCTCCGGAACCCCAAGGTTGTACGCCTGTCCATCCGCAAAAAGCGGCCCTTCGTGACACTGAACACATCCACCCTTCCCCATGAATACGGCTTCCCCCTTTTCTGCAGCCGCACTCATCTTCCCAAGATCGTAAGGGACATTCCTGGAAGTCAGGGTTTTAAGGTATTCCGGAATTAGCTTCCTCACTTTTCCGTTTGATGGTTCACCCATTCCTACTTCTTTGAACATTTTACGGTAGACAGGATCCTGCTTGAGACGTTCCTGCATAATCCGCATATCCATGTTCATCCAAATCGTCTCTGTGATTTGGTCTCGGGTTACATCGTTGAGGTTGGTTCCTATCCGTCCGTCATGAAACCACGGAATTCCAAGGCTTTGCTTGTGGACAGTATTGATTAAGGTAGGTGTATTTCGGAATCCTTTAGTTCCGGGATATGCATCAGAGAGAGACTTGCCGTCTGCAAATCCTTTCTCCGGAATGTGGCAACTGGCACAACTTAATGCGCCATCACCTGAGAGGCGTTCATCAAAAAAAAGACGCTTGCCCAGTGCCGCCTTCTTAGCATTGATTTTCATGGTTGGTAGTGCTTGTCCTGCACCACTTCCAGCAAATAAAAGTGATGGCATTCCAGCCACAATACCTGCCACGAACAAAAGAAAAAGAGTGCGCATGGAATCTCCTTATATGTTTACAGAAATAGTTGAACAATACCGCTGGCATTGAACTCGTTCCTTCAAGGAAAAATAAACAAGAAACGATCATGAAAACTTCGTTCGAGCGAATCACAAACATTTCTTTGCGTGGCATTGTTAAAAATTAGCGTGTCCGCGTCTATCAGCAAGTTTACGTACGTAAAATTACGTAGCCTTGAAATAATTGATCCGATATTACTGCTAAGTAATTATAATTTTAGGGATTAGTTGGTTGGCAGGGGAAACATTTTTAGACTAAAATAGTTCTCAGTATTTTTCGAGTTTATGATTAATTAGGGTTACTGAATAATCATGGCTTCGTAAAAACACCTAAACTAATAATTTGTCATCTCGAACGAAGAGAGAGATCTTAATAATATCAGTGCTTAACATAAAATAGATTTCTCGCTATGTAAGCAATGATACGTTTTTATGACACCAATGTTTGTCATTCCCGCTTTCGCGGGAATGACAACTTTTTCAGCAAGCCCTAATTAGATTTTGATAGAGCTAGTTGACGAAGATAGGCAACCATGCCCCAAATTTTTTGATCACTCCAGCCATGATCAGAATCCTCACCAAAAGCAGGCATGGCAGAACGTTCTTCACCACCTTTTTCAATTTGATAAAATAATTCACCGTCGGTGCGGCTTTTCATAAAATTTGTATCAGTCAGGTCAGCAGGTCTGACTTCCAGATCCTCCTCAGTCCCACCATTACCCAGCTCTCCGTGGCACCTGGCGCATTTTGTTAAAAATTGTTTGGCAAAATATTTTGTCCGACTCTCAGACAACACAAGCGGGTTTTTTAATTTCATGTACTCAGTAGGCACATCATTTTCTGCAAACAGCAAAGCTGGCAAGCAAAGCAAAGTCAGCATGAATAAGTACTGCAGATTTGTTTTTTTGCTCTCGGCTACTAAAGTCATGGGATCAATGTTCGGATATAAGCAATGATTCGCCAAACTCTTTTATCACTATATCCCATCTCACTCCAAGGTCCATAACCTTCCATGTCAGAGTCATCTCCAGCACCTTCTGCTGCAATATAGAACAATTGACCGTCGCTTCGAGTTTTCATCCAGTCAGAGTTGTTAAAAGCAACAACACTTTTATCATCATTATCACCTTCGCCAGACTCACCATGACAATCCGCACATTCTTTTTCGTAGTATTTTTTACCAATTTCAATATCTTTTTGGGAAGTATATTTGTTCTTTTTTTCTGTATATTCCTCTGGTGCATCCGGTACGTTGTAAAGCGGTGAAGCTGCTAAAAGCAAACTTCCTGGGAAGAACAGCAGTCCAAAGACAATATTTTTTAACATTTTCCTCCGTTTTTCAAAAAACTGGTTATCACAAAACAAAACAATGACACCAGGAGTCTGCGCCTGATGCCATTGTTTTTTTATGAAAATTACAATTTAGAAAATATCGTTTACAGTATTGTACACATTCCACTTACCTGTTGGTGTGTGTAAACCTTTGATACGTTTAATTTCTTTGAGAGTTTTATCATCATAAATGATGAGTTCCCCATTATTGTCCCAAACAGAAGCCCAGACTTCAGTTCCAGCTTTGTTGTACTCAAAGTGTACAATTTTGCCATGGTCTGTGGCTTTCCAGCATTTGTAAGGTTCTTTGCCAAAATTAGCTTTTTTGTAAACACAGATTTTCTTATTCGCACCTTCTTCTTTGGCAAGGGTACTGTCCATCCAGATATTTTCACTATTTGGATGAGTTTTCAGGAAAAGTCCAGGCCCCGCTGTTTTACCTTCACGAACCACCTTCCAGGCAATGTCGGGCCGTCCTTCCGGATCAGAACCAAAAACTGTGATTTTCCCTTCACCCAGGTGAGTTGTAGCAGAAACTTTTCCATATTCCGGATCAATCCAGTTGGCACCTCGGCCAGGATGAGGTTTGACTCCTGTTTCAAACTTTGCGGCCAGTTTTTTCAATTTAGTATCAACCACCACGATTGTATCCCGCATATTTGCAGCAACAATAAAGTAGCGTTTTGAGACATCCCAACCACCATCGTGTAGGAATCGTTCCGCTTCAATCTCAGTTATTTTCAGATTTTTTAAATCAGAATAATCAACCAGCCAAATCAGGCCGGTTTCTTTGATGGCAACGACCCACTCTGAATCGGCATGTGAAGCCACAATTGCTGCTACGCGTGGTTCAGGATGGTATTCGTTAGTATCATAAGTATGAGACCGAGTAGAAATGATTTTGATTGGCTTCAATGTCATTCCGTCAACAATCACCAATTGCGGAGGCCAATAACAACCAACAATCGCATATTTATCGGTAAAGTTTCCTTTGGGTCCATTGTATTTTGAAACATCAATGGAGCGTGCATCGGCACAGACTTTAACCTCAGCAACCACTTTCGGTTTCTTTTCAAACAGATCTATCATGGTAATTTTACCATCTCGACCTACTGTATAAAAATATCGACTGCTGGCGGAGGCCCTGAAAATATGGACTGCAAAGCCGGTTTTTACTTTTTCAATTACTTCATGAGTATCACCGTCTATGACTGCACCTTGACCAACATCCCGCAAAATCACACCAAACATATTGTCGATATCCCGCTTATGTTGAGGTGAAGCAGGTCTGTCATTTGGCTGCACAATAACTTTATGCGTTTTGAGCATTGCCCGCAAACCATATTCCGGTGGAATTGGAGCCTTGTGCTGGATGAACTTCGCCATCAGTTCGGTGTCTTTTTGCGTCATTTCACCAGTACGACCCCAACCGGGCATTCCGGCTTTTGTACCGTGGTAAATGACTTCTTCAAGTTTTTCCAAACTTTTTTTGAGCATCTTATTCTGAGTGATTTTAGGTCCGGTTGCCCCTTTCCTCAGCGTTCCGTGACACCCGGCACAACGATCAAAATATATCTGAATGCCGCGTTTAAACTCCTTTTCACTCAATTTCGGAGCCTGCTTTGCTGCCCAGGCTTGAGTACCAAAGAACAACATTGCCCCGGCTGCAACTGCTGTCCATTTCCAAATTGTATTATTTCTCATAACACACCTCTCACTGTTTGATTGTTAAGAACGTTATCTTTCAAGCCTATCCTGAAAAAAAACATACCTCCTTATTTTGGCCTCCAGAAAATCTTTTACTATTTAAAAAAATCCTGAATCATACTAGCAATCCTCTATTGCCAAATTTTATTATTATTTTAGAGTAACTATGAATTCTGATAGTGCTTTTATCTTAGCCTCATCCAGTTTCTTTGTGGCTTTTGCCATTTTTTTCTCAATTTTATTTTCCCAGGATTTTTTATTCCACATCTGCTGATATTTCAGCAGAGATTCCAGCAGTTCCTGCTGACTCAATTTTATGAGCGGAGCATATTTATATTTTTCAGGATTTTTCTTTTGCCGCTTACCTTCGGCCTTTTTTCCATGGCATTTTTTACATTGCTTTTTGTAGATTTGAGCACCATCTGCGGCAGCAGTCACGCTTGAAGGCACAGTGCCCAACAGCAGAGCTAAGACACTCAAAATAAACACAGCGCTTAGTAATTTAATGAACAATTTTTTCATTCTTTTTCCTGACTCATAAATATTAACAATTACTGAAAATGACTTTCAGGATTCAACTAATTGATTAAAAATTAGCTGATCTGCAACTCTCCCCTGAAGCCTTAAACTTGAAGTTACTAATGACAAATTTAAGTCTCATATTTAACTGTTTATTTGTCTATTGGCAAAAATACGAATAGTAAAATTACTTAATAGCGGATTACTATGATTCTGGAGAAACTCTGTATTTAACTTTACCGAGCTCTATCGCAATCGTAGCTTTGGCCAACAAGGTATATATCATTAAACCGATTGCCCATATTCCTGCAGAAACAGCGACTTCTATCAAAGTTGGCGTGTACTCAAAAACCTCACCCAGTGGAGTTGGGATAAATCCCGGAATAATAAGTCCCATTCCTTTTTCAATCCAGACTCCAACCACCATCAGTAAGCAGGCAATGCTCAACAGACGGTTATTGTTACGCAGAGATTCAATGCTGAGAATCAGCACTGCCGCAACATTCATTGCAATCGCACTCCATATCCACGGTACCAACGCGGTTTTCTCACCAATTCCAAAAAACAGATACAACGCAGAAGCAGTGTGATCTGTTTGATGATAAAACTCAGTGAAGATTTCCACAAAAAGCAGAAAGAGGTTGATTTGCAGGGCAACTGTAGCAATTATCGCAATCCGCTGAAATACTTTTGGCGGAACAGGAAAATCAGTATAGCTGCGAATGAATTTCAACGTCAGCAGGAAAAACGCCGGACCGGCAGAGAAAGCAGAGGCCAGAAAGCGCGGACCCAAAATGGCGGTATGCCAAAACGGACGTGCCACATTTGATGAAAGTAAAAAAGCCGTTACAGTATGAATCGAAATAGCCCAGAAAATCGAAATCAGTACTCCAGGAAAATAAACATTGTGTTTTGGCTGCCCGCCTTTATAACGGACAAAGAGGATGTAATACGGAATCGACAAACTCAGAAAGAGATAACCCGTCAGCACAAAAACATCCCACGCCAATAAGGACTGTGGGAAGTTGAATTCACCCAGAAACGGAATCATGTGCCATATCCGTTCCGGTCGTCCCAAATCCACAGTCACAAAAAGTATGCACATGATACAGGC
>JABGPG010000070.1 GCA_018645085.1 Deltaproteobacteria bacterium | reverse complement strand
TTCCTGCGGGAAAAACGGGGTTCGCTTAAACCCATTTTTTCCACCCATTGATCAAGTTCAGAGTTTGGAGTATAGGGTGATTTTGCGGATTCCGGCATGTCCGCCAACAGGAGTTCGAGCACCATTTTCTGTGAATGGAGGGCTCGTTTACTGTTGCTGTTGACTTTCATTCCCTGTTGCGGATAGCGGCAACAGGAAGGAGCGAGGACACGTTCACCCTCAATTTCCACCACGCAGGAGCGGCAGTTACCATCCGTGCGGTAACCTTCTTTATAACAAAGCCGTGGAATATCTGCGATACCTGCCCGGTCAGCCGCCTGTAAAATTGTTTCTCCGGCCAGTGCGTCCAGTGTTTTTCCGTTCAGTTCAAATGAAATTGTCTCCATCTTACACCTCCTTTGGAAAATATTTCATCACAGAGCGCAACGGATTCGGTGCGGCCTGCCCTAAACCGCAAATCGAAGCGTCTTCCATCGTCTGCGAGAGTTCTTCTAAAAGTGACTGATTCCAGTTTTTTTGTTCCATCAGCGGAATGGCTTTGACAGTTCCAACTCTGCATGGAGTGCATTGTCCACATGATTCATGCGCAAAGAAACGCATTGCGTTCAGAGCCAGTTCACGCGCATTATCATGTTCAGAAAAAACGATAACTGCGGCTGAGCCGATAAAACAACCGTGTTCCTGCAGTGTGTCAAAATCCATTGGTAAATCTCCGAGAGACGCAGGCAACATTCCTCCTGAGGCACCCCCTGGGAAATATCCATAAAATCTGTGCCCAGGAAGCATTCCTCCGCAATATTCGTCAATTAACTCACGCATCGAAATTCCGGCAGGCGCTAAATGTACGCCCGGATTGTTTACACGTCCACTGATCGAAAATGACCGCAAACCATTACGACCTCTTCTTCCTTGGGTTGAAAAGGACTCCGCGCCTTTTTCGATAATATCACGTACCCAATGCAGAGTTTCCATATTATGTTCCAGTGTTGGACGTCCGAATAATCCGACTTCCGCAACGTACGGTGGGCGCAAACGTGGAATCCCGCGCTTGCCTTCAATCGACTCAATCATTGCCGATTCTTCACCGCAGATATAGGCTCCGGCTCCACGGCGTAAATGAATTTGAGGCAGTATTTCCGGAAAAGAGATTTGCAGTTCAGCAATTTCACGAAGCAGAATTTCACGCGCAGCGGCATATTCGTCACGCAGATAAATGTATATTTCTTCAATACCAACCGCCCAGGCTGCAATCAGCGAACCTTCAAGAAAACGATGCGGATCGCTTTCGAGATAGTAACGATCTTTGAAAGTTCCAGGTTCTCCTTCATCGATATTAACCGCCATTAAACGGGGTTCCGGAAATTTCCTTACAATCTCCCATTTGCTTCCAACAGGAAATCCTGCACCGCCCAAACCACGTAAACCTGAATTTTTCAGTTCCGTGATCACCGATTCAGCATCACGTTTGCCAGACAAACAATCCTGAAAAAGTTGATAACCTCCGGATTGTTGATATTCCGCAAAATTCACGTATTCCGGAAGTGTCGGTTGAACCTCGTTTTTTTCAACATGTTTTTTCACTAATTCAGGAGTTGCCTGATCCACTGGGTTTTTGCCCACAACTGCGACTGGTGCGTGCTGACAACGTCCTACGCAAGGTACAGCTTGAATCCTAATTTGCTCGGAGGGGACGGAACCGTCCGGAAATAGTTGTTTGAGGGTTTCCGTGAGTTTTTTTGCTCCGGACATTTCGCAGGAAAGGGATTCGCAAACCCGAACCGTCAAAGGCGGAGGTGGTGTCTGGTCTTCTTTTATCACATCAAAATGGTGATAAAACGTGGCCACCTCATAGACTTCCGCTTGCGACAGTTTCATTTCAAAGGCCAGTGCAACCACATGTTTTGCTGAGATATAATGATATTCGTCCTGAATCAAATGCAGGGCTTCAATCAGCAAATCCTTACGGCGCGGCATGTCGGACAGCAGTTGCTGTACTTCCAGCAGCGCTGCTGAATCCAGCAGTCGGCCTTTTTGTTTACCCAGTTTTTTCTTGTTCATTTCAACTTTTTTTAGTTAAAATCCACAAAACACTGTGTGAGGTCTTCAAAAGTTTCGGCCCGACGAATAAGTCGGCTTTGTCCTTGATGCACCAGTACTTCCGCTGGCCGTGGTCTCATATTATATTGCGAACTCATCGAAATTCCGTATGCTCCTGCATCCAGAAAAGCGAGGCGTTCACCGACTACCGGTGAAGTCATTTTACGGATGATTTCATCTCCGGAACGACTTAAAATGTCTCCACTTTCGCAAATATTTCCAACAACCACAACATTTTTTTCAACATCCGAAATTCTGCTGGCGTTCAGGATTTTATGATAAGATCCGTACATCGTTGGACGCACCAAATGATTGAAACCTGAATCTACTCCGACAAAGCTGTGTTTTGGAGTGTCCGTAATGTTGGTTACTGTTGCCAGTAAAACTCCTGCAGGACCGATCAACAACCTTCCGGGTTCAATTTTCATCCGTAATTCACGTCCGTAATGCTGAATAAACTTTGCAAATCTTGCACTCATTTTTTGGCTTAAATCGTCCATATCCAAAGCTAACTGTTCCGGCTTGTATGGAATTCCAAATCCGCCTCCAAAGTCAACAAACTGCAGATCAGGAAATTTTTCTGCAACATTCAGAATCATTTCCATCGCTACCAGCATTGGTTCGGCAGAATAAATTCCGGTACCTATATGAGAATGAACTCCGTTAAGAGTCAACTTATATTTTTTTGCTAAAGCAAGTGCTGCTTCAATTTGATCATGATATATGCCAAATTTTGAATCCGGACCACCCGTGATACAGTGCGAATGGTGACCTGCGCCTATTCCAGGATTAACGCGTACGGAAACAGTTGTCTCGGGATATCGTTGTCCATATTTTTCAAGTAAGACCAAGGAACCGAGGTTAACCGCAACGTTTTGTTCTACACAATACTCTATTTCCTGCAGGCTGTTGTTGTTGCCTGTGAAGATGATTTGTTGAGCTTCAAATCCGCATTCAAGTGCTAAACGTACCTCAAACTCAGAAACTGCGTCTATTGATGAACCTTCTTCAGCAAGAATTCTGAGTAGTGATGGATTAGAATTTGCTTTCATGGAATAATGGATTTCAAGCAGTCCCTCAGGAAATCCTGCAAACAACTCTCGAAACTGCGAACGCAGGACTGACTCTTCATAAACGTAGAGCGGTGAACCATATTCCTGCATGATTGTTTCAACAGGAATGTCTGCTAAATAAAGGATGTTGTCAGTGATTTTCATTGAAAAGATAATTAGTCATTAAAAAAATTTAATTTTAGGCAGAAGCATTTTGGATTCTCTGGATCTGCGATTTCAATTTTTGTATACTAAACACTTAAAGCCAAAATTGCGAATCAAAATTGCCTGCATTAACATCATTAAATCCGGAACCTGGTTAAGCAATTGACAAAAAAACGAATTAGAAGACTATTACTGTTGTGGTTTGCGACCTTAATCATGGCGGGCATTGTCGGGATGCTGCTTTATGTACAAATGGCAGTCCACCAGGAGAATGTAGTTGCGTCACTTGAAGTAGAGTCACCTGTTGTAAAGGAAGATCTTCCTGACATTTCAGCAATAGTGGAGGAGGAAGCCGCTGAACCCGTACCGGGTGCGGTAGGTACAGCCGATATTTCAGAGGATGCAGAATATTCACATCTGGTAGAAACTGAAAGTCCTTTCTGGAATGTTTATCCTATCAGCAGTCCCGGCGTTTCTGCAGAAAACTGGCATACAATACTTGTGCAGAACCGTTTCAAAATTGACTATACAATCACGCCACTTGCTCCAAGGGACTGGCATCTGGTTCGCAGCAACAATGCAATCAGAGTTCAGTTCCGTTCAGAAATGTTTGCGGTAAAAGATATTCTTGCACGTAAAAAAAGAGGTAAATTTTCGATCCAACTTATTTCAATCGAGCATGCACGCTTTCCTTTGGCTGTCTCTTTACTGAGTCGTCTGTTGAATGACGGTTATTATGCTTATCTTCACCGCACAGATGCTAAATTTGAAGGAAAATACTGGTATCGTGTGAGAGTTGGATTTTTCAAAAATCTTGAAGACGCGCGTACGACCGGGAAAAAAATATCTGAGAAATATCAAGGTGAGGATTATTTTTCCAACAAATTTTGGCCTGTTCAGCCTGGTACTCAGGAACTGTCACGTCCGGTGATTGACTTGCGGCAACCGCTTAACAAACCCTGGGTTATTCAACTTCCTCTCTACTCCAGTCAAGCTGAGGCCTTGAAAGATATGGCCCAGTTAAATATCGAAACAGATTTTAGTTATATCTCACAAAAGCTGGAATCCGCTTCTTCTGGTAAACTTGAGTTTCGTATCAGGATTGGTTTTTTTGAAACAAGAAATGAAGCAGGCAGGCTGATATACAGACTTAAAAAGAAGTTCCCGCAGTTTAAAAGCATGAAGAGTGTTCGTCTGCAGGAATAGTGTTGATCCGCAAAACTTAAGATTTGCTCTGCGGAAATTATAGGCTATGTTTTTAAAAGAAGCCTGTCCGCGGTTTATTCACCGGACAGCTTTTTTTCCCATTCCAGTGAAAGCCGTTGGGCTTCAGCGATTTGATCACGGGTCATACGTTTTCTGATTTCGCTTTTCAATGCTTTTGCTTTGTCTCTCCCGCGTGCCGATGCCAAGTTGGCCCATTTGTAAGCCAGTACAAAATTTTCCGGAACGCCATCACCGGAAGCATACATCTCAGCAAGATTCAACTGTGCCTTGGTATCACCCTGTTCCGCAGCTTTTTTGTACCAGTAAACTGCTTGCGAAAAATCTTCCGTAACACCTGTACCATATTTAAACATCACCGCAAGATTTAACTGTGCTTTAGTATCACCCTGCTCCGCAGCTTTTTTGTACCAGTAAACTGCCTCTGTATAATCCTCATCAGTACCTTTGCCGAATTCATACATTAGTCCAAGGTTCAACTGCGCGTTGGCGTCACCAAGATCCGCGACTTTCTTATACCAGTAAAAAGACTGAGTATAATCCTCCGCGATACCTTTACCTTTTCTATAAATTATACCGAGATTTAAGAGCGCTTTTGTGTCACCCTGATCAGCTGCTTTTTTATACCAGCCAATTGCCTGATCGTAATCCTGCTTTACACCTTTACCGTTTTCGTACATCCAGCCGAGACTGTTCTGTGCTTCCGACTGTCCCTGCTCCGCCGCTTTTTTATACCAGTGCACTGCCTGTGCATAATCCTGCGAAACACCTTTACCGTACTCATACATTACTGCAATGTTTAACTGCGCGCCAGCGTCTCCCTGCTCAGCTACTTTTTTATACCAATAAAAGGCCTGTCTGTAATCTTCCGCGATACCCTTACCGTTTTTGTAGAAATCACCAAGATTTAGTTGAGCTTTTGTGTCACCCTGCTCTGCCGCTTTTTTGTGCCAGTAAACCGCTTCTGTATAATCCTCATCAACACCTTTGCCGTTTTCGTAGAGAGCTCCGAGACTGGTTTGCGCTTCTGAATGACCCTGCTTTGCAGCTTTTTTGTACCATTCAGCAGCTTTCCTGTAATCCTCATCTACTCCTTTTCCGAATTCATACATCACCCCAAGTTCAAACTGCGCAACTGCACTTCCCAGCTCTGCTGCTTTATTATTCCAGTATAATACCTGTCCGTAATCCTTCGTTATCCCTTTGCCGTATTTGTAAATCAGGCTCAGATTTAACTGCGCTTTTGTATCACCCTGTTCTGCAGCTTTTTTGTACCATGAAATTGCTTCTATATAATCCTGTTCTACTCCTTTACCGTATTCGTACATCCAGCCGAGATTTGTCTGTGCTTCCGCAAATCCCTGTTCTGCAGGTTTATTAAACCAGAAAATTGCCTGAGTGTAATTTTCATCAACTCCTCTGCCGAATTTATACAAGATACCAAGATTTAACTGTGCTTCCACCATTCCCTGCTCTGCCGCTTTTTTAAACCAGACAAATGCTTCCTGGTGATCTTGACTGACACCTCTGCCTTTATTGTACATTATACCGAGATTTAACTGCCCTTCTGCCTGTCCCTTATCTGCAGCTTTTTTATACAACTTGGCAGCTTTAGTATAATCCTGTGCTACTCCTTTTCCGTTTTCATACAACCAACCCAGGTTAGTCAGAGCCGCAGAGTGACCTTTATCTGCTGCTTTCTTCAACCAGTAAACAGATTGAGTATAGTCAGTCCTGACACCTTTTCCGTTTTTATAAATCACGCCCAGATTTAACTGTGCGTTTGTATTCCCCTGTACAGCAGATTTTTCAAACCAGAAAATTGCCTGTAAGTAGTCCTTATCAACGCCTTTACCGCTTTTGTACATGATACCGAGATTTAACTGTCCTTCCGCCTGTCCCAGTTTAGCTGCTTTTTCATACCAGCCAACAGCCTTTGCATCATCTTGTTCAGTTCCTTTGCCGTTTTCGTACATCCAACCTAGATTTGTCTGCGCAGAAGCGTGATCTTTTTTTGCGGATTTGAGGTACCACGTAAAAGCCTGAGCATAATCCTTTTTTACACCTTCACCGTTTTCATACATCCAACCGAGGGCGTACTGCGCACTTGCATTTCCTTTTTCAGCTGATTTTTTATACCAGTAAACCGCTTGCGCATTATCTTCTGTGACACCTTTACCGAAGTCAAACATATTGCCTATGTTAAACTGTGCCCGCGGATCACCCTGTGCGGCGAGCGGTCCCCATTCTCTGATAGCGGCAGCATAGTCACCTCTGAGATGGGCTTCAAAACCTTTCTGAAATTCTGCTGCCACTACAGTGAATACAGGCAGCAACAGACAAAGCAGGAACGCATTGAGTCTGCGCATGAAAGCTAATAATTTCATAAGCTGAAAAAATTAAGATAAATTATTTGTATAAAAAAAGAATTATTTTTAGTAAATTGGCAACCCAAGGTATATCATCATTTAGTGTATTTTGCAAGAATGGTGCGTCCGGATCATTGATGTACAGTCCTCAAATTTTTACAAATAATGGTTAGAGTAGAATGAAATGCTGACAGAAACATCAATTAAGCCAGCAATTTGCTTCGATAACAGCTATGTGAAGTTGGGAGGCAGGTTTTACGCTAAGGTAAAACCGACTTTGGTGGAGCAGCCTGGTATCGTAAAACTGAATTACGCTTTGGCTCAGGACTTGGGTATTGATTTTGATGCACTTGATCCGGAGTCATGGGCAGCGATTTTCTCCGGTAATCAAATTTTGTCTGGCTCAGAACCTCTGGCAATGGTCTATGCAGGTCATCAGTTTGGTAACTTTGTACCGCAACTAGGTGACGGACGTGCCATTCTTCTTGGTGAAGTAATTGATAATGCTAATTGTCGCCGTGATATCCAGCTTAAAGGCGCAGGCCTTACTCCATTTTCCCGTCAAGGTGACGGACGTGCCGCACTTGGGCCAGTGCTTCGTGAATATATTATTAGTGAGGCTATGCATGCATTGGGAATACCGACAACTCGTTCACTGGGAGCTGTTACTACCGGAGAGCCAGTCTATCGGGAAAAAGTTTTGCCAGGGGCGGTACTTACAAGGGTAGCTCTGGGCCATGTGCGTACCGGTACTTTTCAATATTTTGCTGTACAGCGTGATGAAAAGGAGCTCAGACAACTCGCCGATTATGTGATAGCTCGTCATTTTCCGGAGCTGAAAGAAGAAGCAAACCCTTATCTGAAACTACTGGAAGAAGTGATGGAGCAGCAGGCGCAGCTAGTTGCTAAGTGGATGCATGTGGGTTTTATCCATGGCGTCATGAATACAGACAATATGGCGATCTCAGGAGAAACAATTGATTACGGCCCCTGTGCTTTTATGGATAACTTCAGCCAGACTAAGGTGTTTAGTTCCATTGACCGTATGGGTAGATATGCTTACGGGAACCAACCGTCAATTTTACAATGGAATCTTACACGCTTTGCCGAAACGATCCTTCCGCTCATTGATAAAATTCCGGAACGAGCTGTAGATTTCGCAAATGAAGTGATAGAAATTTATCCTCAACGTTTTCGAGAATATTGGTTGTCTGGTATGCGCCAAAAACTTGGACTATTCAACTCGGAGACAGAAGATGAATCTTTGATTCAATCCCTACTTGAGACCATGCAGGAGAATGAAGCAGACTTCACATTGACTTTCCGTAGACTTTGCGATGTAGCTTTAACTCCGGAAAAGGCATCTTCAATTCGTATTTTGTTCAATGATCCGAGTGCTTATGACAATTGGGCTATGAAATGGAGAGACCGCTTGTCCCGTGAATTCAAAACACCTGAAGAGCGCTTTGAGTTAATGTGTCAGACAAATCCCACCGTTATTCCGCGAAACCATCAAGTACAACTGGCTCTCAAAGCTGCAGAGGAGGATGGGGACTACGCACCTTTTGAAAAGCTCCTGGAAGTGCTCTCATCTCCCTATGCCGTAGCGGAGGAATATTCGGAATATCTACTTCCGCCAAAACCGGACGAGCATGTTTTACAGACATTTTGTGGAACTTAAAAAATCAAATTTCTTTGATGATTAAATACTACTTTGGGAATTTGTAAAATCACAGCTTGAAAATTTAGGGCTTGACATAGAATATTTACAGTGTAAATTAAATTAGCACTAATTTAGTCCTATTTACTAATTTTTTTAAATGTTGAAAATCCGTTGAATAAAAAACAAGTTGGAAAAAACCATGAATGAAGAAGTATTGAATATTCAGATTCGTAGATTTCTGAAAAAAGTTGGGATTCAATCCCAACGTGAAATAGAGCAGGCGGTAAAACAAAGTATTGAAAAAGGTTCACTTGAAGAAACAGATAAAATAGAAGCTTCTGTCTTACTTGAAGTTCCTGCCGTAGGGGTTAAAGTTACTATAAAAGGTGATATTGAATTAGCTTGATGCTATATTCACAAATTCAATTTTTTTAAATTAAATGCTGTAGTATCAGTTTAAGTTATCATTTTCATTTTTTCTAAAACCTGAGCTTCCAACTAAAGATGTTCAATTTCAAAGATCTTTCAGACAAAGCTGAAGACTTCAAGGCGCAGAACTATTTACTCACTGCTGACAAATTTTTTGAAAAGAGAAGAACAACGAAGCAAATTTATGTTTTTGATTTACGGAGTTCTCAAGATTTCGAAGAATCGCATCTTCCAGGTGCCCACAATCTGCCTTTTGAACAATTCGAGGACTCAATTTACCAGATGCCTTTTTCAGCTGATATTATGCTTTACGGAAGCAACAGGGAAGAAACATTATCCGCAGCAGAGATTCTTTTTGATAACGGATTCGAAACATTTTATCTCATTGATTCATATGACTCTTTAATGGGCGGAGTTGATGCTTCTTTTATCAATCTGAGTTTAACAGCACAGGAGCATATCTCAAATTATCTCAATGATTCTGAGGATAAATATCAGGGGATATTACTAGTTGTAGAGCCAAAAATGGAGCGCAAGGCAAACTACAGTGTTGAATTCATCGATTTGAAAGATAGTCTCCTTGATAGCATTTCCATCGAATTTGAAATGTTCCACGTATTAGTCAGCAAAGATTCAATTCCTTATCTGCATGGTACTGAGATTGATTTGGATGATAATGGTGAACTTGTAGCGTTTAATCCAAGCATGTCCATCATCAAGTTTGATGGTTCAGTAGAGCAGCAAATTCAGCAAGTCCTGGATGAAGAAGTTAATCCTATGGTAGCTTCACATGGAGGTGTTGTCAGTCTGCTGGAAGTTAAAGATCAAAATGTCTACCTTGAATTCGGCGGAGGATGTCAAGGGTGCAGTATGATTGATGTTACTTTAAAACAGGGTGTTGAAGTAATGATCAAGGAACAGATACCTGAAATAACTGCGATCTATGATGTAACAGATCATGCAGGCGGCGAAAATCCGTATTACCAGCCTTCAGCAAAATAATTCCATTGCAACTTATCAAGCTATGACTAAGGTTTTGCTGAATTTGCTGGAAATGCTCAAGCGGCTTAACCTTTAAAAATAATAAAAAACTGTGAAACAATTACACCGATCAGATCTTTTTAATTGGTCTGAATTTAATGAAGAACGTAACATTGATTTCAATGGAACTTTGTGGCTCAGCCCTGCTGGCAACGTATTGATTGACCCTGTAACGCTCACAGAACATGATATTAATCATCTGGAAAGTCTGGGTGGTGCCGCACATGTAATAATTACCAACTCTGATCATGTTCGTGATGCAGCAAAAATTTTATTAATAACAGGTGCAAAATGTTGGGGACCTGCTGCAGAGAAGGAGGACTTCCCTATAAGCTGTGACGGTTGGTTGAGTGAAGAAGAACAACCGATAAAAGGCATTGAGGTTTTTTGCCTTAACGGTTCTAAAACACCCGGTGAACTGGCTTTATTGATTGACAATAAAACTCTTGTTACCGGCGATCTCATCCGTTCCCATGAAGGGGGACATCTGCGCATGCTTCCCGAAGCAAAATTGCAAAACCGCGAGCTTGCGCTTAAGTCGATAAAAAGAATGGCATCGATAACAAACATACAGGCTGTTATCCCTGGAGACGGTTGGCCTGTTTTTAATTATGGACACGAAGCGCTTTTGACACTTTCTCAGGAAATTTAAACCGGCCTTGCTCTAGCAGGATTTTTTGCTATCTCAGAGATTTTCAAATATTGTCTGATACAACCTCAATTTTTGCCCAGGCATTTTTAAGATTTTTCAGCACAGTTTTTTGATCCTTTCCTTCTGCAAAGATAAAACCCAGATAGCGCCCGCCTTCGGGAAGAGGTTCCAGGTTTCCACCGTTTTTGATTGTTATTTGCAAATCAGTTATACCTTTCACAGCAAGTGCTGCTTCAATACCACGAAACTCTCTTAAGATCCCCTTATTTTTAATCGGCATCATCATCACGCCTTTTACCGTTCCGCTAAGATTGGTCTTCTCGATATTTCTGCCTAACGCAGAACGCAGGATTAATTCTTCAAGGCTCATACCTCCTTTGAATTCAAGGACTTTAGTACATAACCCCCCAATACTCCTAGCTGCACATTCAAGGATGAAATTTCCTTTTTTATTGATTCTAAATTCTAGATGAACTGGACCCTTGATAATTCCAAGTGCCTCGACTGTAGTTTGTGCCGTTTCCAACAGAGATTCTTGTAGAGGCTTATCCAAAAGTGTTGGAGTAATCAAAATCGTTTCCGGAAAAGTGGGACCGTCTAGTGTCTCTGGTTTGTCAAAAATTGCTAATTCCTTTAATTTACCCTTACTGACTATTCCTTCAAGGGAGACTTCTTTTCCTGGCAAAAATTCTTCTACCAGCAACCAATTTGCCTGTTCTCCTCCACGTTTTATAACTTCCGCTTGTGCAAGAAGTTTTGACAACATTTCAACACCTCTGCAAAATTCCTCAGGACTATTTGCCCGAACAACACCTTGACTTGCAGAGAGAAAAGTTGGTTTTAAAATACATGGGAAGCTTATTTCCTTGAGATACTCCTGCGGTGCCTGGTGAACTGAAAAACGTTTGAACCATGGTACTTTAAGCCCTGCATCTTTTAATGCTTTACGCATTAGAAATTTATCTTTTGTCAGTTTCACTGATTCCAGTGAATTGTGTTTGAGGCCTAGAATTTCACTCAGTCTTGCAGCTAAAACTATGGATTCCTCATCAACTCCTACCACTGCTTGCAAATCGTGTTTAACTGACCATTCACGAATATTTTCTATCTGCACCCGCCAATTCTCAAAATTCATGGTGATGACCTTATCCGGATAATTTCGACTAAACACCTGAGACTTATCGGTTAGAACTAGTACTTTTAGCTCCAGTTTTGAAACTGCATCCATAAACGGGCTGGTCCTGTAACTCGCAGAAGGTATAATGAGAATCACAGAGGTATTCGCTTGTTTCATTTGTTTATACTGTCTGAATGTCAAAGATTTTTGCAGAGTCTCAATCTGCTTCTAAGTTGCCTACTTGCTTGCTTTCCCAGCATGCAGTCTAGCAAGTATTTACTTTTTGAGCTATAGATTATGAAACTGTAAAAAGTACTTAAACCGGATGATTGCTTACGAAGAAGAGTTTCCGGTAAAATCGTTCACATTAGTAGAATTAAGCTTAGTTGTTGAACAACTTGGAACCGGAGTCTTGTAACGTTTCCTGCATTTTGCAAGAAAGTCGAGTGAGGTGTTTTGCGGGTATTATGGTGAGATTTAAATTCTGTAGAAATAATGGTAGATAAAAGGAATTGGGAGATCCGCTGCTGAACTTTTGAGTTTTCCCCCGAAACGGAGTTCGGGGCTACCGGAATGGACTATGGTCTAATTTTGAAACAGAGTTCGCTACCAACAAAGACTTTTGGGCAATTTTGAAACGGAGTTCGCTACCAACAAGGCCTATCGCTTACTGTTGATACGACCCTGCTATTACGTTCAACCACCTTTATTGGCAGCATTTGTAACAATGCAACTTTCAGATTCCAGCTGATATGAATAAGTCACGCTTTCATTCTCAGCCAGTCAAAATACGATTAATTCCGGAGTATTTTCCAAGGCCGGCGCTGGTTTCCCAACTCCATCCTTCACTGCAGTTACAGTCAGGAACATGAGGAGCTTTTTCCGGAGGAAGAACTGTAATCGTGCGTCCTTTGGCTCGGAAATCCTTGAGTCCATCCAGAATCTGTTCCCGCATTACTATCTTGTCTTCTATCGATTTTACCGCAAGTTCACCTTTAGTCTGAGGAGTTCTTACTTCCTGTCTATCCGCTTTCAGGTATATCTTTCTCATATCACATTTATTTTCTGATGGAAAATCAGTCATCTGCTAATTCTCGTTTCAAGTTATTTCCGGTCTTGCTAAAAGCTATAGAAAACCTTGGC
>JABGPG010000109.1 GCA_018645085.1 Deltaproteobacteria bacterium | reverse complement strand
GCCAGCCTCGGTTTTTCATTCATCACCCGGAGTCCGTGATGCGTCAAAATCCGATTTTCATCCACGAGAGGCATCACGTCCGCCACCGTGCCTAAAGCAGCTAAATCAAGAATGTCGCGCAAATTTGGTTCCGGCCTTTCTGCAGTCCACCATCCGGAGTACCGCAACGATTTGCGTAATGACATAATCAACTTGAGTGCCACACCGCATCCGGAAATTTTTTTGAACGGATACTTACATTCAGGATGATTTGGATTGACCACGATTCCGGCAGGCAGCAAACTCGCATCCGCCAAATGGTGATCTGTGACTATAGTTTTTATTCCTGCGTCATTCAGCCGCTGAACTTCCTTTGCGGCCGTAATTCCGTTGTCCACAGTAATGACCAGTTCCGGTTTCATTTCCAGCAAAATATCTGTGCTTGATTCCGTTAAACCGTAACCATGTTTTATACGGTTCGGAATAAAAAAGTCTAAATCCAGCCTCCCACATTTATGCAAAAACTCCAGCATCAAAGCCGTCGCCGTGATTCCGTCCACGTCATAATCGCCTAAAATTACAATGCGCCTATTTTCAGTAATCATCTCCTGCAACAGATTCACCGCTTCCTGCATCTGGCGAAGTTCAAAAGGATCCCGGAGATTTTTTAGTTGCGGATTTAGAAAAGATGTGATTTCTTCACGCGTTTTGTATCCTCTACGCAAAAGTATTTCTGCCACAATCGGATTCGTATTCCACTCACGGCACAATTGTTTTACTTGTTCAGGATCTGCTGTGGATGAGTCATACCATTGTTTTTGGGGCAACATCAATTTTCCAGCTCCAGGTTCTTTTTTTTGAACCTTCGCCTTGATTTTGGAGGTTGGGGTTCCGGCATTTTCCATACTATATTTTCTGGAAGGACTTTTTCATTTTCCAGAAAACTAAACATTTTCAAACATATCCAGGCATCGGTAGCCGCATAAAGACATTGACTTGAATTAAGATCCGGACGCTCCCAATTCGTTAATTGTTCTTTTTTAGATATACGGACTCCAAAGAAAATAGCCGCGAGATTCCGTAAGCCGCAAGTTATAATCCCCAACTCACTCCCGATGTTTGACAATTCAACAAAACCTTGGGCCTCAAATTTGCGTAATTTTCTGAGTGCACGGATATCATCCAGAATCGCAACTCCAACTTTTGAAATTTCCGGATCTGCCAACAAAGACGCCAATTCCTCCGGAAGTCCAAAATAGTTTAAGCGGAACAAAAAAGCATCATCACGTGTGGATAACTGCAAAAGTGAAACTGAATACTGATCGCCTTTCTTGAAGGTCGGTCGTGTTTCAGTATCAAAACCCAAAACAGAGGCCTTACGCAATATTTTTATTGCGTCACTTACATCTTTACTTTCTGTGATTAAATGGATCTTACCTTCAAACGATTGAATCGGTAGAGTCTTGATGTGTTCTTTGCTCAGCCTTTCCGGAAAACGCTGATCTATTTCGGAATTGATGATTTCTCCAGAATTTAAATTTGATTGATGTAACGAATCTGTTTCAGTAGAGTCGGAATTAGTTTGCAAATCTTGTCTATGCATTGCGACAATTGTGAGTCAATGGTTTTCAGTAGTGAACGTTTCCGGTTCGGCATTTAAATCTCCGGACTCAGAATGTTTGATAAAGTTTTGATACTCTGCCAGTGCCAGTTCAATAGTTTCCCAGGAGAAACCGCGCTGGTAAAGTTTTTGGTTTAAAACCGCAGGTGATTGTTCTTTTCCTTTTTTATGCAAACGTTCCAGGCACTTTAGTGCTTTTTTCAGCCACAACTCCTGATTGCCGAGTTTATGCAGAATTTTCTCTGACATTTCACGGGAGATACCGCGATTTTGAAGATCCTGTAAAATCTTGTACGGACCATTTGGATTGTTCGCGAGTTTTGATTCGACAAAACGATTGGTAAAACGCTCGTCACTTTGAAAATCGCTCTCTTGCATTTCCTGTAAACAACGCTCCACCAAGACAGAAACATCAAATGCCGCGTATTTATAAAAACGTTGTTGCAGCTTTCTGCGTAATTCAAAAGCAGAATGCTCACGTGCGGCGAGAAAGCTCAG
>JABGPG010000013.1 GCA_018645085.1 Deltaproteobacteria bacterium | reverse complement strand
GCCCAAAACCAACACGAAATAAAACAACACTTGCTACATCTGTCGGTGCAAACATTCCTTGTGAAAATTGCTGAATCAATTTTTTCATTTTAAACCATATTCCATTCTGAGCTATTTTGAAGTATACTTGATTGTCCCGTAAATAGTCATGAATGCATCTATGTTTGTCATTCCCGCGAAAGCGGGAATCCATCCACCAATCAGGTTGAGGACAAGCATTTCAGCTATTTACAAGTTCCTGGATTCCCGCTTTCATGGGAATGATAACTAATTAAGATTGCATCATACTTTGTGCTGATTAAAAAAAAGATTTATTTTGTCATCCCGGACTTGATCCGGGATCCAGACCAACGTGTCGGTTGAGAACAAGCTTTGTAAAACTAAGCTGGATTCCCGCTTTCATGGGAATGACAAAAGAGTTTTACACGACTCGTATGAAGGCAGACTTTGCGGAAGCACCCTGGATTCCAGAACTTCGGTGAGCATCATCCGGAATGAAATTTTCCTCATAAAACAATTTTTAAATCAAATCATTCAATGCCGATTCTGCTTTTTGATGGACACTGTAACCTCTGCAATGCCTGGGTGCAGTTTATAGTGAAAAGGAATCCCGCCAAAACAATCCGCTTTGCTTCACTGCAAAGTAAAGCCGGCAGAGCGCTGCTGGCTGAGCATAAAATCGCTCAGGACTATCTCGACAGCTTGGTGTTGATTGAGGAAGAAAGATTTTCTGTGAGCAGTAGCGCAGCTTTAAGAACACTTTCGTATTTGTCCACTTGGGAAAGTCAGTTGAAATTACTGCTCGTTCTGCCACGTCCCTTACGAGATCTTATCTACCGTTTCGTCGCGAGGTATCGTTACAAATGGTTTGGTAGACGTGAACAATGCATGATTCCTACAGCAGAACTAAACGAAAGGTTTTTGCCGGACTGAGCTAAATTCTTGCGAAAATATTAGTCTTTGTCACGTTCCAGTTGTTTGAGCTTAAGTTTTGCCGGAACTGCAAAGGGGCTATTCGGAAACTGTTCCAGGAAAAAGCGAAAATCTTCCGGACTTTTTGAATCTTTTACTAACTCCCAGGTTGACTCTGCTGCTTCTGACACTAATCGTTTTTCACGCAGGTCAAGTTTCTTTTTATCTTTATTATCATGTGGATACTGCCCATATTCACGCTGCTGTTCTTCGCCCATGATTGCCAGAACTTTCTCTGCATCAAGCAATATTTGCCAAGGTTCACGCCCCTCTGTTGACAGAGTAAAAGAATGCTCACCAACGTCCAGACTGGCTTTTTCTGCATGAGCGGCTTTGCGGAATTCTGCTTCACTAACCCAGATCAGGAATTGCTCACTTAAGACCCCGCTGGTACCGTCTTTTGCTTTGCTCTGCACATTATAAGATTTGGAGTAATCTCTTTCGTTTAAATTTATACTGCCTTGCTCAGTTTCCAGCAGCAGATCCTTACCCTTCAAAAAAGAAAAACGGCCAGCATGCTTGACGGTCAATTTGATATCCTGATCCATGCAGATCACTTTTCCTGAACATTCCTTGACGGCCACCAGTTCAATTTCTTTACCACCTGTCTCGGTTATGAACGGTTTAGTTGTATAACGAGTCACGTCTTCCTGTTCATGATAAACTGTTTCCACAGGTTTGACGGCACAGCCGGCCAAAGTCAACAGGGCAAGCAGAAAAATATAAATACGCATAATAGTTCTATTTGATTATTAAAAATTGATGAAAACCTAAATAGTCATAATGGCACACTTGTTTGTCATTCCCGCGAAAACGTGAATCCATTCCCGGATCAGGTCAAGGACAAGTATTTCAGCGATTTACAAGTTCCTGGATTCCCGCTTTCGCGGGAATGACAACTAATTAAGAGTGCCTGATAAAATGGTTTTGATGATAAACTCGTCTTCAGGACTCTGAACTCTGCTGATAAGCACGTAGAGTCGTTTCCAACAAAGTGCGTGCATCACTGTGTTTTGGCCTCCAGCCGAGCAATTCTGCTGCCAGATCTGCTTTAGCCAGTACAACCGCTGGATCTCCCACCCGCCGCGGTCCGAGAGTGAATTTGAATTCTGCAGCACATACTTCACGGGCAATC
>JABGPG010000071.1 GCA_018645085.1 Deltaproteobacteria bacterium | reverse complement strand
TTCCTCAAGGCACTTTTTTTAGATTTGACTCGTAATAACGTGTGTACAGATTTCCGCGTTCCGTAAAACGTACCCCATATACATTGCTCCGCAAACCCGGTCGAAAAAAACTGTTTTCTATTACACCGAGCCATTGATCGGTCAGATGTTTTTTCAAAACGATCTGCACACGGTCGCCCTGTTGAAAACGCGGGTTGATTGCTTTAGGTGTTGGACATACTTTTTTATAGAGTGATGTGTCGCCATAGCAGATCCATGAAGCCCTGATAATTATGCCGATACGCTGTGGTCCGCCGTTTACCTGAATAAAGTCTGTCGGTGAAAAAGAGGTGATGACTTTGCGTGAAGAGTTTGCAATCCGGTCAAATACCTCCAGCTCATAGGCACGGTATTCAGCAAAAAGTACGCTTGCGCTCAACAGGAAAAGCATTAGGCTAAGATTAAAGCGTAATTTCCAGTTCATCGACTTACTCCTTTGAGGCTGGCACCGTCAAAAACTGTGTCCTGATCCATAACACCGCTCATGGCGGCACCGTCAAAGATGCAGTTGGAGAAATCCGCATTTGTCAGATTAGCGTTATTGAGAACTGTATCAGCCAATTCTGCTCCCTCCGCTTTTGCTCCCATTAATAAAACATCGTGCAAAAGCGCGGAATTTAAACGCGCGTTCTCCAAAGTCGCAGAAAAAAGCTGGGCTTTGCTCAAATCACATTCTTGCAGAGATGCAGCTGAAAAATTGCAGAAGTTTAAAATTGCACCCTGAAGTTGTGATGAATCCAGCCGTGCCCCGCTGAATTCTGAACCCGTAAAGTCCGCCGCCTCCGCTTTGATACCGAAACCTCGGCAGGCGCTGAAATCACAGACCTGAAATTTCGCACCCATAAAATTAGACGCGTTTAAAGTTGAAAAAGAAAAATTGCAGAGATCACCGCTGGCTTCGATCAAAACTACATCTTGCAGAAAAGAACCGCTGAAATCGGTGCTGTGCAAAACCGTCTGCCGGAAGTTGACTTCAATCAATACACTGTCACGTAAATCAGTTTTGCTGAAATCACATTCCACAAATGATGACTCCTGAAAGTTGCATTCCTGCATTTCGCAGTCATTGAACAGACATGCTTCAAAACGTGAAAATGCAAAAATTGAGCGGTTGATGCTGCTGCCGCTGAATTTGCACTTGTTAAAAATAGCACCTTCAAAATTGAAATCATCCAGATTTAGTCCGGTCATATCAATTTCCTTCAGTGAATCACCGCGCTTTACACGTCGTTCAACATCTTTTCTAGTTATATCCGCCATTCGTTCTTTTCAGTGCTTCAGTGCTTTTTCCTTAAAAGATCAGACCGTCAATTTCAGAAAATATTCCTGGTAGCGTTTCAACAGTTCTTTACAGGGGGTGGCCTGAATTCCGTTTTCTGCAAAACTATAAGCTTTATCAGTCGTCCTTGTGAGTACATTATAGCGTGCTCGACGCACGTTAATTGCGGTTCCGGCCGGGATTTTTCCGGTGATGAAAACCGCACCTCCGTTCGTGCTCTTGTTCAGTTCGTTGATGCCATCCTGTGCTTCCCGTTTACGGAGATCGGAGAAAGTATTGCTGACATTTTTGTTAGCCTTTGACTCGAGTTCGGTTAATTTACCGATTTTTGTCTCGTCCCAGCCAATCTCCTGCAATTCTTCAAGAATAGTAGTAATTTCCTTGAGATCGTCCTGCAGCGAATGCAGAGATTCCTGGGCATTTTTTTCCAGTTCATTAAACTGTTTACGGTTTTTAAGTGAAATTC
Organism: Deltaproteobacteria bacterium; assembly: GCA_018645085.1. Taxonomy (GTDB): domain Bacteria; phylum SAR324; class SAR324; order SAR324; family NAC60-12; genus Arctic96AD-7. Next base: position 11,570 of record JABGPG010000071.1, on the reverse strand, counting down.
CAACTTCTAAAATAGTCTGCGGAAGTTCGTTTTCAGGATATTCACCGTCCTCATTTGGTTCATCAGTTCCAGGCAGTCCGATATTCGGCAGGCGGATCAGATTTCCGGCCTGCAGAACACCTCCGGAAGCATAACCTTGTTTAGAAGTTAGCTGAAGTGTTGAACCACAGTATATTTTTGAATTAACGATGTATTCGTCGACCAGAGCATGTTCACCGACACTGGCCTGAGTATTCGTCATGTTGTTTGCACGCAGTGTACTTCCGCATTGGACGATTGCACCTTTGAGTCCTTGCGCTACGTGAATTTCTCCGATTGAGCGTAAACGTGCTTTACCTACGGAACCTCCAATGTCAATCCGCACGGCTTCCACGCTGCAACTGTCAGAGACATTTCCGCGGATACTGACAATTCCGTCAAAACGCACATGCCCGGTAGAGGCATCAACTTTCTCAACGACTTTCACTTTTTCCACAGAAATGCTGTCATTGTTAAGACAGACAACTCCGGATTTTGTGGCGATAATATGAGTACCTTCCGGATTATATCTGGTGTTGCGTCCGGGACGGATACGGTATTGTTTTCCGGGAGTAGCGCTGATAAGTTTTCCGGTTATTGTATAACCATCTTCGCCCATGGTGGCAGTTTCAATACGCACCAGTTCCTGTCCCTGCTGCACTTTCTGTAAAACCTGCACCTCTCGAAGATTCACGCGGGTTCCCGGAGCGGGACGTGACTTTTTCGGAAGAAAGAGCAGTTCCGGGAAACCATTCCTGCCCTGCACAGTTTCTTTGCCACTGGCGACAATTGCAGGTTCGAAATAAATCTTTTCTGCAATAATTTTTTCAATACTTTTGTTGTGGATTCCCTGCAGAATATTTTTTTCTTTGAGCACGCTGATTATCCGTTCCAGCGTTAAAGGCTCTTCCTCTTCCATTGGAGGAATGATGTTAAGATATGCCTTTGCTTCATCTTTACTCAGTTCAATCTGCAGAGTGAAACCAGTGGTTTTAAAATCTGTCAGAAAATCAAACTCACCGCTGGTCCGCTCATAAATTTCCTGGAGTTGTTCAGGAACGTAATCCACACCCATCAAATGCAGTTCCGCCTGGATATCGTCCATATTTGCGGTTTCCGCACCTATCAACTGCTGCGGAATGCGCAGCAGCACTTTCCCGTCAGTAATCGATATTTTGTATAAATCTGCCTTGGGCATGGTATAAGTGTAGCAATTTGGAACTTGGGTGGAGGCTGGCGAAAGTTCTTAATTTGGCACAATTTGTTTTATTTCTTCCGGACTCAAGGCTCTGCTTTCGCCGGCTTGCAAATCTCCTAAATTAACAGGACCTACCTGGAAACGTTTAATTTTTTGCACAGAATGACCGAGGGTCAGCAGCATTTTTTTAATCTGCCGGTTTGTACCTTCTTTGAGAAAAATCTCCAGCCAGGTTTTGTCATTGACAGTGTGTAATACTTTTACCCGTACAGGCTGGTGCTTCTTTTTTTCAATCACCGGCCCCCGCCGCAGATTGGCCAAAGTTTCATTTTGTACAAGTCCGCGTACCTTAACAAAATAACCTTTCCAGACTTTGTGACTTGGATGCATCAACTGCTGAGACAAATCACCGTCATTGGTCAACAAAATTAAACCTTCTGCATCATAATCAAGCCGGCCTACCGGAAAAAGTCTGGCGGAAGTTCGCGGAAAAAAGTCACTGATTGTTGTACGTCCCTCAGGATCGTTGAGTGTCGTGATGCAATTTTTAGGCTTGTAGAGCGCATAGACCTGTGTTTTTTGCTGTTGAGGGATTTTAACTCTCTTGCCTTCTACGCTCAAATGATCTTTTCCGATGATCATTTTTTGGCCCATCTCTTTAACAATTTCCCCATTCAGGATCACCTCACCGGACAGGATTAATTTTTCTGCGGCACGTCTTGAGGCAATTCCGGCGAGTGCGATTACTTTTTGGATACGGATTGGTTCTTGTGAAGTTGAATTCTGCATTAGCTGATATTTTCTACTTGAAGGAATGAAGGTTCATCCTGAATACGCAGCAGGGCATTTTCTGCTGCTAATTGGCTGGCTAGTTTTTTGCTGGCACCAATGCCTCTGCCGCATTCTTTTTCTTTGACAAAAACCGCCATGGTAAATTCTTTTTCGTGATCAGGACCAGATTCTTCCATCAATTCATAAGTTGAAGGAATACCGAAAAGTTTTTGTACGTGTTCCTGTAGTTCGGATTTAAAATCCCGCGTAATGTAACCTTCTGCATCTTCAGGGACATGAGGCAGAAAAAGGGTTTGAATGACTCGTGAAATTATTGAAATTCCGTGTTCTTCGCGGCTGTCGAGATAGACCGCGGCCATAACTGCTTCAAAGGTGTCTGCCAGTAAAGATGTTTTTTGACGTCCACCGGTAACTTCTTCACCCCTGCCAAGCAGGAGGCAATCACCTAATTCCAGCTCACGGGCCTGTTTACTGAGTCCGGATTCACTGACGAGGCTCGCCCTGAATTTTGAGAGTCCGCCTTCGTCCAGTTCAGGAAACTTTTCCATCAACATTTCACTGATCACCAGATCCAGAACTGCATCTCCGAGGAATTCGATTCTTTCGTTATTACCGTAATTTTCTTCGTTTTCGGAGGGTATGAAAGATTTATGTGTCAGTGCCTGCCGCAGAAACTCCGGTTGCTGGAATTGATAATTTAAACGCTGACAAAGTAGGCTCCATTCTTTTTTCATCATTTTACCTGATCCTTCTTTTGCACCAGACACGAACAGTTTGCGGACTGTAAAGGCCAAGGCTCAAATAATGCGTCAACCCGTCAAGTGTAGTTTGTTCAGTTTCAATCATTGAAGCACCGCTGGGGCAGGCAGAGCGAATGTTTGCAGGGCCGCCGATTTGGCTGTCCGTAAAAATCATGCTGATACTGGAAATTTCTCCGTCGTGCTTTTCGCGTAACATATCTGTATCATGGTAAAAACGTACTGTATAACAAGCGGAAAGCAAAAGTGGTAGAGCAACAGTGATCAGCAAAGTTAATGCTGCAGAACGCAGATAATTTAATTTAAGGTTGCTCATTTGCCAATAATTTGATGAGGTGCAAACCAGTAAACGGATTAAGAGCGATTGTTCAGCTTCAAAGCAGACTGTCCTGTGAATCAGTTACAGGAAACGAAAACATTAACAATTAAACCTATAAATCTAGCCCACTTTCACACTCTATGACAAGTTTTATCGATACTCACTGCCACTTGGACAAACTTGATTCAACTCCTGAAGAAGCGGTTATTGAAGCAAAAGATGCCGGAGTACAGCGGATGCTCACTATTTCTGTGGATGAACCATCGCTTGATTTCGTCTTGAACGCAGTGCTGCAATTTCCGGAAGTTTACGGTAGTGTCGGTTTTCATCCGCATGATGCTTCAGCCATGAACGAGTCTCTGTTAGACAAAATTCGTCAGCTGGCACAAACAGAAGATAAGCTGCTTGCCATTGGTGAAACTGGGTTGGATTATCATTATTTGTACAGTCCTGTTGAGGTACAGCAACAAGTATTCCGCCAACAACTCATGCTTGCAGAAGAGCTTAATCTACCGGTTGTCATGCACAGTCGGGAAGCAGAAGCTGATACGCTGAACATCCTCAGAGAAATTCCTGTTAAGTCTCTTGGAGTAGCGCACAGTTTTACCAGCTCAATTGAGATGGCGCACGAACTGGTGGAAATGGGGTGGTATCTTGGCATAAACGGAATTGTAACCTTCAAGAATGCGGAAGATTTACGTGAAGTAGTACGCTGGCTGCCTTTGGAGAAGATGCTGCTGGAAACAGACTCACCTTTTCTGGCTCCCATTCCCTTCCGTGGAAAACCCAATAAACCCGCGCATATTCCTGCAATTGCAACTTTTGTGGCAGAATTGAAAAATATTTCTCTGCAGCAGTTAGCCGAACAAACTAATGAAAATGCTCAACGTTTGTTTAAAATGCCTCACGAAAATAGCAGCGATTTCTAATTTACAACGCAAATACTCCCCCTCATAAGTCCGTACTTTAAATTGAACTAATCTTTTCCACTTGTTAAAAAAGTTAACATAAAAAAGTGCGGAAAAAATTTCCTGATATCAAGCTTGTAGTTTAAAGCAGATTTCTCAGCTCCTTCTAAATAACACTGCTTTAGGACTTTATTTCCAGTCCAGCAAGAATTAATTCCAGAAAACATCCGGTATTTTCACGGTTATTGCTAATCTAAAGCGTGTTACGAAAATTAACACTTTGTTAAATTGAATTAGAGGCTTAAAGAACCTCACATCCATGACATCTGGAGAGTATTTTTTATGGAACAGGGAACGCTGGTTGGGACCATTTTAGCATGGTTTATGTTGTTGTTTGCGATGACTTTTGATTTTGCAACGTTTACCGTAAAAGCCGGAAACGTTGTCTACTTCTGGGATACTCCTTCGTTAATGATCGTTTTTGGAGGAACAATCGCCTCCACATTTATTTCACACCCTATGGGAGACGCTAAGGGCTTTTTAGGCATCATCGGTAAATCCTGGAAACAGAATCCGGTTCAGCTGGTAGAAACGCTGACCCTGATTGTAGATGTTTCCAAAATTGCCCGGAAAAATATTCTGGCGATTGAAGACGCGCTGCCCAGCATAGAAAATCTTTTCCTGCGAGGAGGATTGAGACTTGTAGTGGACAGGGCTGACCGTGAAGCGATTGTGGAAATGATGGCGCATGAAGTGAAATATACCATGGCAGGCAAAGATAATGAGATTGCTGTGGTTGGTACTATGGCTTCTCTCTGTCCTGCCTGGGGGATGCTTGGAACGCTGGTTGGGCTTGTATTGCTACTCCAGAACCTCGATGATCCTTCAGCGATTGGACCTGCAATGGCGGTGGCTTTGATCACGACTTTTTACGGTTCTTTGTTTGCGAACACGATTTTTTCACCTGCCAAAAAGAAGCTTGAACTTTATCAGGGTGAGGAAAGAGTTTTGATGGAAATGATCCGTGACGGAGTTCTTTATATTGAGGGAGGGCAGCGTCCTGATTTTATCGAAAACGATTTAATGAACTATCTGCCTCCTGATCAAAAAACCATGTATGAAGCGTTGAAGTTTGAAGGTGGTGATGGTGCTGCGGCTGCAGAAGGTGGAGCTTAAGCTGAAGCTGAAGCGGATAAAGGAGTAAACCATGGGTCAGATGATTGATGAGGAGGATTGTGAAGTATGCATACCTTTCGATCAGGAATGGATTTTTACTTATGGAGACTTGGTAACTCTCCTGCTTTGCTTCTTCATTTTACTCTTTTCGATGTGCAGGACTGATGTAGAAAAAAGCAAGCAAATTTCAGACAGTTTTAAGAGCATGCCGCCTGGTAGTCCTTTTATTTTCAGTGGCCAGAGTTCTGCCTTGGATAAAGCGTCCAGGGAACTGGAACAACTTGAGGTGCCGGATGATGTCTCAATCAATGCTTCAAAAGCCGGTGTTGAAGTAAGTTTCAGCAAAACGGTAGCATTTGAACAGGGTTCAGTTAGCTTGAGCGAGAAGGCAAAAGGGGCATTGATCAAAATGCTGCCGATTATCGGACAACTGCAGAACAATATTGAAATATCCGGACACACAGATGAGTCAGACTCTAATCAAAAATATCCGTCAAACTGGGAACTTTCAGTTGCACGCGCAAGTGTGATTGCAGCATTTTTGGAATCAAAACTGATTCCCGCGGATCGTATCCAGGTCGCAGGTTATGGTGATTCACGTCCCAGGTTTAATCCGGATACTGCCTACAAACGCAGCCTGAACCGTCGTGTACAAATTGTGCTCATGCCTGAAGATCAAACCCGTTGAACTGCTGCTTACAAAAAAATACTAACAAAGTAATTTAAAACGTTCAGCCTGTTTTCAAGCTGTATAAACAATCACAACCCCAAAATAAACGTAAAAAACCAGACAGATTATGGGTACACTCATCGATGAGGACGATTGTGAAGTTTGTGTGGTTTTCGACCAGGAGTGGATTTTTACTTATGGAGATTTGGTAACGCTTCTGCTTTGTTTCTTCATTTTGCTTTTTTCTTCATGCAAATATGAAACAATGAAGTTCAAAAGTTTAGCCGCGAGTTTTAAACCACTTCCGGCAGGGACACCTTATATGAATGAGGGCAAAGATTCCATTGTTGAACAAATCGCACAGCAGTTGGAAGAGAGTGAATTAGGCGACGATGCGAATATTAATGTAGAAGAAAAAGGGGTTGTCGTTTCTTTTAAAGCCAGTGCTTATTTTAAAGCGGATTCTGCTAAGCTGAATCCCAAAGCAGTCAAAGAAATGACACGGTTTTCAAAACTAATTTTCCTGCTGCCCAACAAAATCCAAATAGAAGGTCATACAGAAAAAACAGTTCCGGAAAATTGGGATTCAACTTGGGAACTCGCAGGAGCACGTGCCTCAAAGGTGGCTCGCTTTTTTATTGAAAACGGTCTTGATCCAACAAAAATTTCAGTCAAGAGTTTTGGCTCAACACGTCCACGTTTCCGCGAAGCATCTCCTACTCAACGCAGCTTAAATAACCGTGTAGAAGTTGTAGTCCTGCCGGAATAATTATTTGTCTCAATTTATTTTACGACCATAAACAATCGATTCCTGAAAGTCGTAGTTCTTCCTTTTTTCTTCAGGAAGTTCCTCCGGACTGATAGCACGGAAACCGCATTGAGTAAAAACATGTGAAGAGGCAGTACTTAAAGCAAAGGCTAATTTACAGGCGCTGGAACGGATTTTCTCAGTAGCGGCCTGAATCAGCTCACTGCCGATTCCCTGGTTCCGATAAGCTTTATCAACAGCCAAACTAGCAATTTCCGCAGCCGAACCATCCGGAAAAATAATAATTTCACAACAGCCAACAACGTCTTCGTCAACACAGAACACCAGATAATTTTCAATCTGCTGCTCAATATAGCTCTCGGAACGTAACACAACCGCTGCATGCTGAACCGGTGAATTGAGGATTCCCAGAATTGATTGCAAATCGCTCAACCTTGCTGGGCGTGTACGCTTGTATGAACTGTTGGTGATCATCACACCCGCACCTTTCGGGGTGAGAAGTTCCGCGAGTAAAGCTCCTTCTACTCTGCCGTCCAGCAAATGACAACGCTCTACACCTCTCACACAGGCTTCGGTGAGTGAGCTTAACTGTAAACGCTGTGCTTGAGGCAGCTCAGGATTTTTATTCAGCCACTGCTGAACGCTGTCAGTAGTCATTTCGGAAGAATCATTTTCTGCAAAATGCGGTAAGGCAGCGGTGTCCAGTACAATCAGCTTTTTAGCACGTAAACGTGTTGCTACTTCAAATGCAAGCTGGTTTGCGTCAAGAATCCATAATCGTCCCTTTTCTCCTAGTGAAAAAGGTGGTAAAATAACGAGCTTTGAATCTGCAATTGCCTGACGCAGTGTTTTAAGTTCTAGTCCGCAAACATTTCCGTTGCAGTGTGAAGCAAAATCTCCGGCCAGATTTTTTTTCTCTGCAGACAAAAAATGACCGGTAACAGGTTGAAGTTGCTTTCCGCAACTGCGGAGCTTTGAAAGCAGTTTCCAGTTGGCAGATGAAATTGCCTGTTCAATAAGTGCCAAGTGTTTTTTTTCTGCAACCAGGACGCCGTCTTCAGTCTGATAATCGTGACCTTCAGCGGCAAGCAGTTTGCTGATCTGGGTTTCTGCTCCATGGACTAACACGATTCTGATACCAACCTGCTGCAGGAGTGCCAGATCTTCAATGACTCTGGAATTATGAATTTCCAGCAAATCGCCGCTGAGTTGAATCACGAAAGTTTGCTGATTAAACTCTTCCAGATAAGGCAGTGCGGCCCGTAAATTGTGAATAAAACCGGATAATTCCGGATCAAGAGAATGCTGAGGCATGATTAAAAAAGATAAAAATGTTGTCCCGGATTCAACTCCGGAAAGTAAGACAGATGCGGATATTTTTTCAATCGTAATTCCGGCATACAACAGCGCAAAGTTGCTGTCACGTTGCCTTGAAGCATTAGAAAAACAATCTGCATCAAAAGCTGAATTTGAAGTAACTGTCGCGGATGACGGTTCCACAGACGAAACTCTGGAAATGCTTTCTCAGTTTAAAGCACAGACTGAGTTAAATCTACAATGGACATCAATTCAGAATTCCGGACCAGGCAATGCCCGCAACGCAGGAGTTGCAAAATCTGCCGGTTCATGGATCGGCTTTATTGACGCAGATGTTATTCCGGATCAAGACTGGGTGAAAAACGCACTTCAGCTGATTCAGCAAAAACCGGATGCCGGCGCGTTTGAGGGACGTACTGAAGTCACTCAGCGCAATCTTGCCACACCTTTCACTCATCAAACCGAAAATACTGATGGCGGACGTTACCCAACCTGTAATTTTCTTGTTCGCAGAAATTTAGCAAACTTTCATCCAGCATATCTGATTCCTTTCCGTGAAGACACAGATTTAGCATTCAGTATTTTAGCCTCAGGCTATTCGATCATTTTTGCGCCTGCACTGATTGTGGAGCATCCGCCGCTTTCTTCGAGTTATTCCCGACCGCTGGTTTTGGCCCGTCGTTACTACTATGACGGTTTACTTGCACGCAGGTTTCCTTCACGCTATCAACTTGAATTGGATGCGCATAAAATATTTGGAATGAAAATTCCGCATTTAAAGAGAAAATTATACGCTATCTTTGTGCTTTCTCAAATAGTTTTTCTTGCGGCACTGTTGTTTGGTTTTTCCGCAAGTGGAATGCTTTTGCCCGTTAGCGTTTACCTCACGGGATTATGTCTGACAGCCGGAGCAAGTTTGCGTTACGCAAATTTAAGAGATCTCTCACTGCAGGATTGGCTGGTGTTTGTCTTCCAACTGCATGTTCTGCCCTGGGTGATGGGATACTCACTCTTACGCGGATGGCTTGATTTTCGCGGTGAAGCGGAATTTAGCGCCGGTTAATTATCGGAACCACAGGGCACTGTCTCAGGGGACGGTTTTTAGAGTTGCCCAGATTAAAGAACACATACGAAAATTTGACTATTTTCGCTGATCAAGTCAAAATATAAGCTTAACTTTTTCAGCATAGAGACAAGCGAACCAAGGAAATACTTTCAAACCGCCGCTAATAAAAGACTGTTTAAACACAACAAAAAAGTCCTTAACTAATCAATTATTGCAATTTAATATGTTTGTAACCTACAAACTTTCAGACAAATCATTTAATAAACTTCAGAAAAAAGGTCTCAGTGAAGCTGCATTGAACGATCTTGCTGAATTAAAAAGCAGGGTTTTTCCAAGTCCTGAAACGTTTTTGAACCGAGTACGTAAACTTCCTCAAGCAGAAGAAATTATGAAAAAAGAGGATGATCTGTTGAAAATTGCCAAGGGATTTTTGCGTCTGGATTTTTTGATTCCGAACCGTACAATCAGGGAATGGGTCGAGGCTTTGATTTTTGCAGTTGTAGTTGCAACTGTTGTACGGACCTATATGTTCGCACCTTTCCAAATTCCTTCCGGTTCGATGTTGCCGACAATTCAGATTGGGGATCACATTTTTGCCAGCATGTATTCTTATGGCTCGCCTGTTCCATTTACAGACATCAAGTTGTTTAAGAAACCGGTTCTCAGGGGTGACATCATCATTTTTCCCTATCCGCGGGATCCTTCGATTGATTACATAAAACGCGCAGTGGGACTTCCCGGAGAAACGCTGGAAATCCGCAATGACCAAGTATTCATTAATGGAGAACCGCTGGCTGAGCCGTACGCGTATTTTGAACCAAATGAAAAGAGGTCACGTCAGGCTCAGGGTTTATCGTCTGCATCTCCGGTCAGCAGTTTTGGACCGGTTGCTATTCCGGAGGGGAAAGTTTTTGCGATGGGTGATAACCGCTACAACAGTGCTGACAGCCGTTACTGGGGTTTTGTGGAAATGGATACTATTTCCGGAAAAGGACAGATTATTTACTGGTCACATGATCCGGGGCAAAGTTTAGTCAAGGGTTATCAATTGGACCGTGTTTTTGATTTTCTGAAATGATGATTTGCAGAGCAGTTTTGAGAGTTAAAGTATGAAGACAGCAGCAAATATAATTTCCCGTAATGCACCGTGCTGGTGTGGAAGTGGGAAAAAATATAAAAAATGTCACTTGTTGATTGATCAAAATGATGTTTCAGCTTCTGAGGAAAAACCTCAAGCTAAACCGAAACGCAAAGATCGTAGTATTATCATCAAAACGGAAGAGCAAATAGACGGTATCCGCAAAAGTTGTCAAATGACGAAAGATCTGCTGGACATGGTAGAGGAACGCATCAGCGTGGGCGTGACAACCAATGAGATTGATGAGTGGGTTCATCGTGAAACTCTAGCCAGGGGAGCAGTTCCGGCACCGCTTAATTATGGACGTGGACAGGGCAGGCAGAGGATGCCGTTTCCTAAAAGCATTTGCACTTCGCCAAATGAAGTTATCTGCCACGGTATACCAAACAGTCAGGCATTACAGAACGGTGATATTCTGAATGTCGACGTTACCTGCAATTATCTTGGATATTTTGGCGATGCCAGCAGGATGTTTATCATCGGGGAAGTTCCGGACAGGACGAGGGAGTTGGTTGAGGTCACACGCGAATGTTTAAATCTTGGAATTGAACAGGTGCGTCCAAACAGCAAACTGGGAGACATTGGACATGCCATTCAGCAGCATGCAGAAAATCACGGATTTTCTGTAGTGAGAGATTTTGCAGGACACGGAGTTGGTATCGAATTTCACGAAGCACCTCAGGTGCTGCATTATGGCGAAGCTGGGATAGGTGAGGCTTTGCGGGAGAATATGATTTTTACTATTGAACCGATGATCAACAGCGGTAGTTATGAATGTAAAGTATTAGGCGACGGTTGGACTGCCGTTACCCAGGACGGTGGATTGTCAGCACAGTGGGAACACACTTTGCTGGTTACCGCGAGTGGGGTGGAAGTCCTGACTGCATAAGTAATCCAGAATAGCATAAAGCGAGCACTTAAATTCTTTTCACTAATTATTTTCACTCAGATAACAAAAAAAATTCTGTATTGTCGAGTGCACAACGCTATTAGCACTTGTATTTTTATGATCTTTCAAATAGCATACAGACTGAACTTTTACACCTTATATTTAACGGATTAACATGGGTACTTGGAACAAACCACCAAATAAATCGCCTTGGGAAAAAGGTCAACAACCTCCGGATATTGATGAGTTGCTCAGCAATCTTCAGGATAAATTTAAAATAGGTTTACCAAAAAAAGGAGGAATGACTCTCCTCATAATTGTTGCAATTGTGATCTGGTTTTCAACAGGTATTTTCATAGTTGATCCGGAAGAGCAGGCAGTAATCAAACGTTTTGGAGAGATTACGGATGTGGTTGGACCAGGTCCACATTATCATTTGCCTTCTCCAATCGAAACCGTTCAGATTGCTCCTGTGACAGCAGTGCGCAGACTTGAAATTGGATTTAGGACAATTCAGATTGGGCCACCTGCGAAGTATAGACGAGTCTTAAA
>JABGPG010000110.1 GCA_018645085.1 Deltaproteobacteria bacterium | reverse complement strand
TCGCAGCTTGAGCGGAGTCGAAACAGCTTTATCACTACGTCCGCAATGACACCGATTTATGATTTATTAATGCTTCCGCTTTCATGTTGAGAAGCCTGTTCCACAGCGTCTATAATTTTTGAATAACCAGTACAACGGCACAGATTTCCGGAGAGAGCAGCTCGAATTTCCTGACGATCCGGTGCTGTTTTTAAATTCGATTTTGAGTTTTTGTCCAGCAGGGCTTTTGCGCTCATCAGCATTCCGGGAGAACAATAACCGCATTGTGACGCACCCTGTTCTGCAAAAGCTGTCTGCAGCGGATGTGGTTTTAACTCTGCAGCAGAACTTGCGGATTCTGCCAGTCCCTCTATCGTCTGAATATCCTGACCCTGAACTTCAACCGGTAAAATGAGACAGGCCAAAACAGGTTCATCTTCGATCAGCACTGTGCATGCTCCGCATTCACCAAGTTCACAGCCGTGTTTGGTTCCAGTGAGGCGTAAATCTTCACGCAAAACTTCCAACAATGTTTTGTGCGTGGATGTCCAAACCTCGTGGGATTCACCGTTGATTTTTAAAGTCAGTAATTGTTTCATTTATTTCTTTCTGTTTGAAAACAGACGCTGGTTTCCATTTGCTGCTCACGGATATTTTAAGTCCGTTTTATCCAAGTAGATCTATAGCAAATTAATCCTGTCTTCAAGTATGATTATACCACTTTATGTTTATTAGCAGCCATTGATTTACGCAAATTCTCACAGATATTTCAAGTCCGTTTTAACTATCTAGATCGGTGGTAAATTAATCAGCTCTTCAAATATGATTATTTTTCAAAAATTATTTAACAGTAAATGCTGTATTCGGCTGCTCACGCAAATTTTAAAGCTGTTTTAATCCGTGAAGAACAGTGGCTATTATAATTTTCTAATCCTGTCTAATTATTTTTCACATGAAAACGTTTGGCTTTCATTTCAAAACGCGGCAGACTTCCGGAAGGAACAACCGTTATTTCCGGGCGCAGACTCAACTCATTTTGTATAGCCTGATCCACGGTTTTTCTGGCACTTTCCGGATTTGCATTTTTACTTAGATCAAGTTCAATTGCCAAATTCCCCATTTCGCGATTAGTTGAAACAGTGATGCGGAATTCTTCCACAGTATCACATTGACGCACCAAATTTTCAACCGCGCTGGGAAAAACATTAATTCCGCGTACAACCACCATGTCATCCGCACGTCCTAAAACACCACCTTCGAAACGTGCAAAGCTGCGTCCGCAGGCGCATTTTTGCTGATTCAGCACCACCAGATCTCCGGAACGGTAACGGATAACCGGATAACCGATTCGACCTAAATTGGTGATGATCAACTCACCCTGTTCGCCCTCCGGAACAGCTTCCTGTGTTTCCGGATTCAGGACTTCTACGATGAATTCGCTTTCTGTTACGTGCGTTCCGTTTGGTTGAACCTCGCATTCAAAACTGTGTGCGCCGATTTCAGAAGCACCTGCGTGGTCAAAACATTTAGCATTCCAAACAGATTCAATACGCGCTTTTGTGGCAGGCACATTTGCTCCCGGCTCCCCGGCGTGAATCAAGGTTCGCAACGGAATTTGGCTTAAATCAAATCCGGATTCCCGCGCCACTTCCGCTAGCCGCAAAGCATAGGTAGGCGTACAGCACATGGCAGTTACACCAAGTTCTTTCATCAAGTGTAAACGCTGCAGGGAATCCCTTCCTCCGCCCGGAATCATCAGCGCATTGATCTTCCGAGCGCCTTCCACCGCAGCCCAAAAACCAATGAACGGTCCAAAAGAAAACGGTACAAACAAACGATCATTTTCCGTTAAACCTGCACCGGCCAGAACATGGCCCCAGCAACGTCCCCACCAATCCCAGCTTTCAGGTGTATCCAATACACGTAAGGGCGTTCCGGTGGTTCCTGATGTCTGGTGAAAACGTGAATAGGCTGATTCTTCAAAAGTTGCGTTGCTGCCTAAAGGTAAAGCATCACTTTGAGCCTGCACCAACTCGGACTTGCTTGTCAGCGGCAAACGTTTCAAATCGTCCAGTGTCTTGATCGATTCCGGATGAATTCCCGCAGCATCCAACTTTTCAGTATAAAAACGGTT